>NC_020304.1:3340000-3690000 GCF_000341395.1 Desulfocapsa sulfexigens DSM 10523
CCCGAACAAATATTTCAGCACTTCGAAAAGACGTAACTGCCAAATGCTATGGTGGAGATATTTCCAGAAAAAGAAAACTCCTTGAGAAACAGAAAGCCGGTAAAAAACGTATGAAAACAGTTGGTAATGTTGAGATACCACAAAAAGCTTTCCTCGCCGTATTGAAATCCGACCAATAAAATAAAAAAAAAGGGCGGAGAAATCATTAATGATTCCTCCGCCTTTTTTTATCAATATTGACAAAACTGAGAAAACTCTCTATTCCTTAACTTCTCCCCTGGACTCACACTTTTCTTTTAAAGGACATTTCTTGTCACTCAATACGTCCACACCCTTCTGAGCCATAATACTCAACAGCTCTTCTTTGCTGAACTTTGAATTTTTCTGTTTAGACACATAAACAAGACAATCCCTGCAGATATTAAACGAATACTTGTCAACTTCCTCAATTATTTCCCAGCAAAGCCTCGAAGAACTCTCTTTTGCGGGACATGTTTGAGATTCACTACATTTCATGATTTCCCAGCACTGCCATTCAGAGCGAAGTGACATAAGAAAGTCTCCTTACATGAATCGTTTTATCATATTACCTCATTGCTGAAGCAAAGGGCTTATAAGTACAAATGGGTATATATACCTACTACAAAAATTCAACCTAGTCTATTTTAGCAAAAGATGCAAGAGCTCTCTCCAGCTCTTCCTTACCCATGCCTGTTTTTGCTGAAAAAAGAATACGTTGACTACTATGTATGGTATGTCCTGCATCTAGAATCGCGGCATTTTTCTGCCTCAGATTACCGGAAAGTTTATCCGCTTTGGTATATACCGGCAAGTAGTTGATACTGTGTTGTTTAAGCCATGAAATAAGTTGCGTATCCTGAACCTTGGCCTCATGTCGGAGATCCATAATGACAACAACACAGCAGAGGCTGGTTCGTGATTCAAGATAACTGCTGATTAAGGTTTGCCAGTTATCCTGCATTCCTCGTGACACTTTTGCAAAACCATATCCTGGGAGGTCAACGAGATAAGCCTCCTCGGAAATTTGAAAGAAATTCAACCCCTGGGTTTTACCAGGACGTCCACTGACCTTGACCATACTTTTGCGGCCAACAAGAGTATTTATAAGAGAAGATTTACCAACGTTTGATCTGCCGGCAAACGCAATTTCCGGAAGCGTGGCCTCTGGAAGCTGAGTTAACTTGTGAACACTCAGCAAGAATTTAATATCTATAAATTTCATATTACCTTACTTAAATGGTACTCAATTATCCCTTCTGCACCACCATTGGTGAGTGCCGGGATGAGATCGCGAACCACATCAGTTGCAACTACAGTCTCCACCGAAAACCAATCTGTATTATAGAGGGTTGCAACGGTTGGAGCATTGAGGCTTGGCAACAACTCCATGATATCATTTAATTTGTTTTCAGGTACATTCATCTTCAACCCTACAATCCGTTCGGCATTCAAAGAACCTTGCAGCATAAGAGCGATATTTTTGATCTTTTCCCGTTTCCAGGGATCGTCCCAGGCATCTTTGTTGGCTATAAACTGGGTGTTAGATTCCATCAATTCGTGAATAATACGCAAACCATGCGCCCGTATGGTTGATTCAGTTTCCGTAACTTCAACTATAGCATCAACAAGGCCGGAGACGACCTTTGCCTCGGTTGCTCCCCATGAAAATTCAATCTCAACGTCAATGTTTCTTTCGGCAAAAAAACGCTTACTGACATTTACAAGTTCAGTTGAAATCTTCTTCCCCTGAAGATCTTCGATACAGGTAATATCTGAATCCCCTTTCACTGCAATAATCCATCGTGTAGGTTTCCTGCTCACCTTTGAATAGACGAGTTCACTGACAAACACTGCATCCGAACCATTTTCAAGAGTCCAATCTTTTCCGGTAATTCCCGCATCAAGCATTCCTGATTCAACATAACGTGACATTTCCTGAGGACGACAAATTGAACATGCCAGTTCCGGATCATCAATCTCGGGAAAATAATTTCGTGATTTTGGTTTAATCAGCCACCCTGCTTTTTCAAATAATTCAATGGTGGCCTTTTCCAGGCTTCCTTTTGGCAATCCGAGTTTTAACTGTTTCATGTTGTTCTCCAAACAATATATTACAACCTGTAACAAAACAGATTTTTTTATTTTTTTCCGTACACAGCGGAAGGATCAAAGACTTTTTCTCCAATTATGGTCAGGGAATCGTCGGTTACCCGTCGATAAAAACAGGAACCATACCCCTTATGACAGGCTGCTCCACCCAATTGGTCAACTTTAAAGACAACGGTATCCTGATCACAATCAACTAAAACTTCGCGAATAAGCTGGACATGCCCGGAAGTTTCCCCTTTCAACCATAACATGTGTCTCGACCTGCTCCAGAAATGTGCTTTACCCGTCTGCAGGGTCTTTTCCCATGATTCCTGATTAATATAAGCAAGCATCAAAACATCTCCACTTAAATAATCCTGCACAATAGCCGGCAATAACCCATCCTTACTTTTTGCAAAATCAAGTTGTATCATAATCACTTCACCTGAGCATTTTTCTTAGCTTCACGGGTCTGTTCACGTTTTCGTTCTTTTTCCATGAAGCAAATCATACACGAAGTTCTAGTCTGACAATAGTCATTGGGATGACGACATTCAGCACTCTCTGAATCCATGGATTCTTTGAATTTTTCACAGATCAGTTTCACATCTCACTCCATAATAACATATACCCTGATGTCACCCGTGCGGATTTCATTTAAATAGTTCAAAACTTGAGCAATGTATGACCGTATCTGTAATTTGTCAAGAAACAGCTTAAATGGGACGATATAAATGTTTCCGCTAAAATCAGGAAAAAGTAAGACCTCCAGATTAAACAAATGCCTCGAAATCTTCCACTGGTTTCCCTACAAAGCATTGCCAAAGACATAATGATCGTTTAGATTATTGCACTCTTGAATCCGTAAAATCGAAGACACAACATATCATCTATAGTTATTTTTATTTTGGAGCAAAAGTTATTATATGAAACAAGTACAAAAAAATGATTCCGTCACCGTCACACTTGTTGGTACCTTAGACAATGGAACCGTCTTTGAGAGCGTAGAAAAAAGTGCCCCACTTGTTTTAACACTTGGTGTTGAAGGTGTTCCCAAGCCAATACAGAGAACTCTTGTCGGAATGCAGGTAGGCGAAATGCGAAGAGTTCGACTTGATGCTGAGGAAGGCGAGTTTGGCATACGCCGTAGCGATCTTTTACAGGAAATTCCTAAAAATCAATTTTCCAAAACAATCGAACCAAAGGTGGGACTCGTGCTTTCCATGAATGTTGATAGTGGTGGTGTGACTCATCAGGTTCCTGCAACCATTGTTGAATTGAAAGAAAACAGCATAATGATTGACTACAACCACCCCCTTGCAGGACATCCTCTGAATTATGAAATTACCGTTATTGAGATAAACGGTGAGTCGTAATTGATATTTTTTTTAAGTATTCCTTTCTATCATCTCGGCCAATCCCACTCTCATTCACCGCTATTTTTTTTAGCATCAAGTCGATGAACGAGAGTGGCATGCATCTTTATGTTAATTTTCATCACTGTCTTTCATTTTTTTTTGAAAATTCCCTGTACATTCGATAAGTGCAACGTATAGAATAAAAAGCAATAATTGATTTGAATTTTAACTTACACAAGCGATTGAGGTTTTTATTTTTCCTCAACGACTTCCCTACTTTCTTTTTGGAAGGAGCAGGTTATGCAAATAGAAGATGATGAAATACTCCAGGGTTTTATAGAAGAATCACTTGAACATCTCGCCGATATTGAAAATGATCTCCTGGCAATTGAAGAAAATGGAGTAGATATTGACGAGGATCTCGTTAACAAGGTTTTCCGGGCAGCGCATTCCATAAAAGGTGGAGCTGGCTTTATGGGACTGACTGTCATCCAGGATTTATCCCATGTTATGGAAAATGTCCTTGGACTTATTCGTAGTAGAAAACTCACCCCAACCCCAGAGATCATTAATGTTCTTCTCCAGGCATCTGACAAACTCAACACTATGATAGAGGATGTCAGTAATTCCAACGAGTACGACATTGAAGAGCATCTCACTCCACTCAATGCCATTTATAATGGTGATTTCACGCAGGAAACTCCAGAAGAGCCCTCTACACCTGCTCAGGAAACACCCCCTGAACCCGAGCCTCCAGTTCAGGCAGCTCAACCAGAACCACAATCTGAACCTGAGCCCGAGCCAGATCCTGAACCTGAGCCTGAGCCTGTTCCTGAAGTCAGTGTCGCAGCACCAAGCCCGGAACCAGCCCCAACCCCAAAAGCTACTGTAACTGCTCCACAGCCTCCTGAAACAAAGGCGGCACCACCCAAAAAAGCAGCTTCCAAGGTGAAAGTTGACACAAGCATCAGAGTTCATGTAAGTCTCCTCGATTCCTTAATGACTCTTGCAGGAGAGCTGGTACTCAGCAGAAATCAGCTTCTTCAGACCATCTCTTCCGGAGACTCACAAAGTGCTGAAAGCGTTGGCCAACGAATCGATCTCATCACCTCCGAATTGCAGGAGGCTATCATGCTCACGCGAATGCAACCCATCGGGAATGTTTTTGGTAAGTTCCCACGCGTTGTTCGGGACCTTTCAAGTAAACTCAAGAAACAGATTGATCTCACCATTGTTGGTAAAGATGTAGAACTTGATAAAACAATCATTGAATCTATAAATGACCCACTTACTCATCTTATTCGTAACTCTGTTGATCATGGTATCGAACTCCCTGAAGACCGTACCAAAGTAGGCAAAAAGGCAACGGGACTCGTAGTCCTGAAAGCGTATCATGCCGCCGGACAGGTTGTTATTGAAATCAGTGATGATGGTAAGGGTCTAGATGGTGAAGTTCTTGCTGAAACTGCAATACACAAAGGATTGATCACCCCCGAACAGGCCCAACTGATGTCGGACAAGGAAAAGGTCAACCTTATCCTTCTGCCTGGTTTCTCCACTGCCAAGGAAGTCACCGATGTTTCCGGTCGTGGCGTTGGAATGGATGTGGTTAAAACCAATCTGGACCAGTTAGGTGGCCAAGTTGACATCGTTTCTGAAGTGGGTCAGGGAACAACAATTTTCATTAAACTTCCACTGACACTCGCCATTATACCATGCCAGATCATTGTGACCGGTGGAGAACGGTATGCCATTCCACAAGTAAACCTTGAGGAACTTCTTCGAATCCCTGCAACACAGGTGAAGGATCGCATTGAACGTGTGGGCAACGCAGAGGTTGTTCGACTTCGTGGCAACCTTCTGCCTCTTATCAGATTGTCAGATGTTCTCGGCATAAACAGAACATATTTCGATCTGCAGGAAGAAGAGTTCAAACTGGATCGCAGAGAAAGAATCTCTGACCGTAGGGGGAGGGAGACCCCGCTTGACTCTGCTGAGAAAAATGTTCGCCCGGCAAAAGAAGACAGCTCTGAAGCTGGAGAACGATCCGTCTCCGATAGACGCTATACCGCTTCCAGTGCCCTTAATATCGTTGTTGTATCAAACGGTACTATGAAATATGGACTTATAGTAGACAAACTCCAGGATTCAGAAGAAATAGTCATCAAACCACTTGGAAAGCACCTCCAGGGATGCAAGGGGTATGCTGGTGCAACCATTATGGGTGATGGGCGTATCGCGCTTATCCTCGATGTTGCAAACCTTGCGATTATGGCTGAACTCACGTCAATAGATGGTTCCGACAGGGCAAATGAAGTTGCTCAGGCCGCTGCGGATCTTGTCAGAGCACAGAAAGACAAGCAGGCCCTCCTGACTTTTAGAAGTTCTGAGCGAGAGCAATTCGCAGTACCACTCAATCAGGTTGAACGAATCGAGAAAATCAAACGTTCAGACATTGAAGAACTCGGTGGTAAACGTGTCATGCAGTATCGTGGAGGAAGCCTTTCACTAATTGCCGTTGATGATGTTGCCATGGTTCAACCCATTGCCGACTGTGACGATCTTCTTGTAATAGTCTTTAATATTGCAAATCAACTCGTCGGACTCCTTGCAATAGGGCCAATAGATGCCATTGAAATATCCGTATCCGTTGACGATGTCACCCTCAAGCAACCAGGAGTTATGGGATCCACCATTATCGATCGCCAGACAACTATGCTCATCGATATCTTTGAAATTGTTGGCGCCCTGTTCCCCGAATGGTTTGAAAATCAGGAAGTTTTTGAAGCTCCTGAAGAGGGAACCGTTCCAACCATCCTTATCGCTGAAGATTCAAATTTTTTCAGAAACCAGGTCAAGAACTATATGACCGAATCTGGATATGATGTTCTTGAAGGTGAGGATGGGGCCATTGCCTGGGAATTACTGCAGGAACATGGCGACGAGGTAACCATCGTCGTCACGGACATTGAAATGCCAAATATGAATGGCTTTGAACTCACTGAGACGATACGCAAAGACTCCCGCTTTTCAAAAATACCCATTATAGCTCTCACCACACTTGCTGGGGAAGAAGATGTAGCAAAGGGAAAAGCCGTTGGGGTTGACGAATATCATATTAAACTTGATAAAGAGAAACTGATGGCGTCTGTTCATCACTATGTAAAACAACATCATTAAAATACTATTTTTATACTTTTCTCATTAGGAGAATGATACATGGCTAAAGAACAACCTGCTGTCAATAAAAAACTTGTTGAACTTGCAACTTTCCTTGTCGGTGATGCACTCTGCGGAATGGATATTCTTAAAATCCAAGAAATCAACAAACTGATTGACATGACCACCGTACCCCAGGCACCAAACTATGTTCTTGGAATATTAAATCTCCGAGGTCAAATTATTACCAGTATTGATCTCAGCAAAAAACTCGGACTTGGAGTTACCAATCTTTCCGATGATCCCAGAAATATCATCGTTAACTCAAAAGGTGAGCATATCGGACTGCTTGTAAAAAAGATAAGCGACGTTGTTCAGGCCGACACAGATAAGTTTGAACCACCGCCCGCTAACATGGGAGGTATTCAGGGAGATTATTTCACCGGGGTTTACAAAACTGTGGACAAATTGATTGGCATTCTCGATGTGGAGAAGGTTTTGCGGCTTGATGAGAGAAAATAATGCTGATAGGTAAGAAGTTACGAGTTTTAGTTGTTGATGATACCATCGTTTACCGAAAAGCAGTTTCTGATGTTCTTGCTGAAATCCCAGGTGTTGAAGTCGTAGGCGTTGCCCATAATGGTAAAATTGCCATGTCCAAGGTTGCAACTCTGAAGCCCGATTTACTCACACTTGATATTGAGATGCCAGAAATGAATGGCATTGAAGTTTTGAGTGCACTGCAAAGCAACTATCCAAGCATTGGTGCTGTAATGGTCTCCACCCTGACTTCAGACGGTGGTGTGATGACTATGAAAGCGCTTGAACTTGGAGCTTTTGATTTTATCCTTAAACCAACTGCCAAGAATCCTGCCGAAAGCAAAAAACAGCTGAAAGACGCACTCACACCAATTATCAACGAATTTAAGAAATCCAAAAACGCACCTTCCCTTTTACGCAATAAGGGACAATTCACCAAAACTCCTGGTACCGTTCTCAGAAAACCACTCAAACCCCTTTCAGCAGCACGCCCTGGCCTCAAATCCGCCGACAACAAACCCGACGTCCCTAAAGGCAAACTTGCTGTAAGAAGAGGTAAATCAGAAATTATTGCCATTGGAATATCAACTGGTGGCCCTAATGCATTGACTCAGATGCTTCCGATGTTACCTGGGAATCTTGGCGTTCCCATTGTTATTGTCCAGCATATGCCACCAGTATTTACCAAATCCCTTGCCTCAAGCCTGAATGCAAAATGTGCCCTTCTGGTTAAAGAGGCTGAAGATCGTGAAGATCTTCAAATCAACACCGTTTATATTGCACCTGGCGGAAAACAGATGAAACTGATTGCCAGTGCCGACGGAATGAACAGACAAATAAAAATAACCAACGACCCACCCGAAAACTCTTGCAGGCCATCGGCCGATTACCTTTTTAGATCTGTTGGCGATTATTATGTTGGACGAACAACTGCTGTTATCATGACAGGTATGGGTTCGGACGGTTCCAAAGGGCTGGAGATCTTAAGTCAGAAAGGTGCCACCATAATAGCTCAGAACGAAGACACCTGTGTAGTTTTTGGGATGCCAAAAAAACCTATCGAATCTGGAATAGCAGACAGAATTGTCCCCTTGAACAAAATTGCAGACGAAATTGTAAAAAGCGTTCGTTAATTCTACATTAAAAAATGGCTTTCACTACTAGACAATGCTGAAGATTACGCCTGCAGAGCTTAAGATAATATCTCAATATATCCATGAAATATCGGGTATATATCTTGATCAGAGCAAGTCGTATCTCTTTGAGACAAGGCTTTCCTCCATTGCGGAGGAACTTGGCTGTACATCTTACCAGGAGCTCCACACCAAAGCAAAAAGAGATCCTGCCAAGGTTATTGAGCGTCAGATTATTGATGCCATATCCACTAATGAAACCCTGTTTTTCAGAGATACTGGCCCATTTGAACTTCTCAAACATAAAATATTACCAGAGGTCATTGATCTCCGAGCTCCCAGTTCTCCAAGATTAAAAACTAATATTAAAATATGGAGTGCCGCCTCATCCACTGGTCAGGAACTTTATTCAGTGGCTATGACTATCAAAGATCTTCTCGGCAACCAGATGAACAATTTCAACCTCAAACTTCTTGGCACAGACATTTCAGATAGTGCTGTCAAACAGGCAAGCTATGGCAAGTACAACAAATTTGAAATTGAACGTGGTCTTCCACGCCAAACACTTCAAAAACATTTCACCTTATTTGGGGATAGCTGGAAGATCAAAGATGAACTGCGTGCTATGGTTAATTTCCGGAAATTAAATCTTATGCTCCCCTTTGCAGGTCTTGGTAAATTCGACATTATCCTTTGCCGGAATGTTGCCATCTATTTTACTCTTGCCGATCGAAAAAAACTCTTCAACAAATTGGCTGACAGTCTTGCTGATGATGGCTATCTGATAATAGGTTCAACCGAATCGCTCACTGGTATCTGTCCTCGCTTTGTACCCAAAAGACATTTGCGGGCTATTTTTTACCAGAAAAAAAATTGAGGTACTGTGATGAACAACCTGACCATACTTGTTGTTGACGACGATCCTGTCATTCGAAAACTTCTTGAACAGCGTTTAATCAAAGAGAACTATGAGGTTCTCCTGGCTGAAGATGGGTATGTAGGAAACGAAATTCTTTCAAACACTCACGTTGATGTGGTACTTACTGATTTGATGATGCCAGGAGATATTGGTGGGATAGAAGTTCTTGAGTTTGCAAAGGGACTTGAACGAAATATCGAAGTAATTCTGATAACAGCACACTCATCAGTCGATACCGCTGTTGAAGCTATGAAAAAAGGAGCTTCCGACTATCTTGAAAAACCGATCAATTTTACAGAACTTTTTTTAAGACTTGAAAAAATTTCGACCATGCGCAGTCTTCTACGTAGTGCCGAAGACTTGCGCCAGGCAATGGATGTAACCGAGACTACTGCCTCAGAAACCATTCAAAACCTGGAAGTGCTGGCTGACGTTCTCCAGAACAAGATTGATTTAATAGACACAATTTTAACAAATGATGGATTATCAGCAGATGACAAAGTTTCAGATGCACTGGATGTCCTTCAGGAAATCAATTAAGTTTTCCATGCAATAAAGCCCTGCAGCAACAGGTTCCTCTTTCCCGTCAGTTCTGCTCAATCATCATCACTGGCTGGTTGTATCCTTTTGTTTCCGAGAAATCCACATCATCCGTCAGGGTGTTTTTAAGTTTTGCATCTGTCAGATCTGCGTCTTTTAAAATTGCTCTATATAAATCGGCTTTTGACAGATCGGCACCACTGAGGTCGGCACCACTGAAGTTCGCCCCCTTCAGATTCGCTCCTTCGAGGTCAACCCCCTTAAGAATAGCATTGCTGAAGTTTGCCCCCTCCAGATCTGCACCATCAAGGTTTTCGCCACTAAGATCAACACCTGAAAGCTCACAGGCATAGCAGCTGTTTTGATCAAGAAGCGTTGCAACGTTTTTCATGACTTCACCTGAAGGTTCTTCCTTTGAAAACACACTAAGCACTGTTTCTACAATACCGACTTCCTGCCCCTCGGAAACCACTCCTTCATCACTATTCACTTTTTCATTCTTATTATTCTCAGAAACAGCATCAGAGGAAGGAGATGTCACCATATCACCTCCTTTCTCAGGTTCCATATCAACAACCGGAGTAGCAATGCTATTATCCTCCGAAATTTTTTCTTTTTCACTTACTGACACAGATGGAGAAGCATCTCCCTGAATGACATCCTGCTGGACCTCTTCGGTAAAAGCATTTTCAATCTTTTTTTCTTCTTCTACAGCATCACTTTCAGTAAGACCTTTTTCTTCTTTTATTTCTTGTTCAATTACTTCTTCTGGAACAATTATTACGTCTTCAACCGTCACGTCTTCAATTCGTACTTCCTGAATTGCTGGAGCAGCCTTTGCTTCCGGAGCTGCTACACTTTGTCTGGGAAGGGTAGCATCCTCATAGGCCAGTGTTATGTCATCTGAAACATCAGGAACATCGGATACATTATCAGAATCATTCTGCTCAACACTTATTGGTACAACAGGTGGTGTTTCCTCGAAATCCCTTCTGCTGG
This sequence comes from Desulfocapsa sulfexigens DSM 10523, assembly GCF_000341395.1. Taxonomy (GTDB): domain Bacteria; phylum Desulfobacterota; class Desulfobulbia; order Desulfobulbales; family Desulfocapsaceae; genus Desulfocapsa; species Desulfocapsa sulfexigens. Next base: position 3,350,758 of record NC_020304.1, read on the forward strand.
GAATGACAATTTCCTCTGTTTCCGGAACGTTCTTTGGTTTCGCAGTGTCCTCGACATAAACAGTTTCCTTAACATCCTTCAATCCTTTATCACCTGCGTAGGGGCTTGTTTCAATTATTTCACCATCCATTAAAGCACCATACATATATGCCCCTACCATGGATGCCCCAGTCAAATCAGCGCCTCTTAAGTCAATTTCGGCAAGATCCGCACCATTAAATACCGCCTCACGCAAGTCGCAGTTTTTTAGATTTGCTCCCGAAAGATTAGTTAATGCCATCTGGGCGCGTGACAAATTGGCTCCCTCCAGGTTTGCACCGGAAAGATCGAGTCTATTAAGGTTGGCACCACTCAAATCACATTGTGGACAACTTCTAGTTTCAAGAAGTTGTTTTTTATTAGCCTGTACAGTTGTGGAGGAAGAAAGCTCTGCGGCAATACCGGGTACAGAAAATATCGAACACAAAAAGAGAGCCACACAAAAAAATGATTTGAGACCTGACATGAAAACTCCTGGAATAATCTATTAGTAATATGTTGTCTATACAAAGAAGAGGATAGTAAAATATAATTTCTCACAGATACATACTCTATTTTCTTAAAAAGAGTCAAGAATCTACTCCTCAACATTTCCAATGAAAGTTCCCTCTACCGTGAAAATTAGTCCCATCCTAAAGCTTCAAAGACACCACACCACCTAACAGATTAAAGTTTTAGTCCTTATTTTTATAAAGTTTCGGTCACAACCCTTATATGAACAGTTACAAGCAAAACCCCAGTATTACTTTTTGATTAAATAAAACTTGACACTACCGGGATTCGCTGTATTTTAGTCGACACTGAGTGTTGCAAAAATGTTGCGCAACACAATTGGGCACACAATTTTACAATGTAATATTAAATACTTAAATGTCACATGTTTTTATATGGCCTTTACGCATATGAATGAGGCCTCATTTACAATTATAGATTTCCACACAGCTAAACTATCGGCTCACGTGAGCCCATCATGTGTTTCAAGTACTTGGAGGAGTAGAATGGACATTAAGAAATTGGAAAAGGAAACAAACGAGGGTGTCGAGACATTACCCTCGGATGAACGTCGTAACTTCCTGAAAATGGGTCTGGCGGTCACCGGAGTTTTCCTCGGTGGAACCGTACTTTCCCTCACCTCGGTTTCAACAGCCAAAGGAGGAAACAGTGATTCTGTAATACCGGTGGATGGACAATATCCCTACACTAAACATTATGGAATGATTATGCGGCAAAACAAATGTGTTGGCTGCGAGAAATGCCTTGATGCATGCAGGGAGACCAACCATGTCCCCAATGAACACGATGCCTGGCGTACTGACATCCAGGAACGTCTTACTACCATAGATGGTGTTGAGAAACGAGAATTCAGGCCGATCCTCTGCAACCACTGCAATCGCCCCCCCTGCGTCCGTGTCTGTCCGACCAGAGCAACATACAAAGATCCAGAAACAGGTATTGTTGTGATGGACTACAAAAAATGTATCGGTTGCAAAACCTGTATGGCTGCCTGTCCATACAATGCCAGATACTTCAGTCATGAGAAGTATGCGATAGACAAGTGCAATTTCTGTCTTGACACCCGCCTTGCTGAAGGCCACAAAGAAACGGCATGTGCTGCTGCATGTCCTGCAGATGTACGTATTTTCGGTGACATAAAGGACCAAAATACTGAAATATATAAGTTACTGCATGAGCCTGAAAATAAAATCTGGGTTATACGACCAGAATGCGGGGCCTTACCTAACGTTTTTTATATGAATGCGTAGGTACCTTACGGCCCAAACAGTCCACTCTCCCATTGAAAATAGAAACACATTATCATTGTGGGATACTTAACGCATACAACTCAGATTCTAGGAGATTATAACCAAATGAATACACGATTTATTAGCACCGTTGGACTAACTTTACTGGGTGGAGTTTTCATACTCGCCGGTAATGTTACAGCTGCAGATGAGTATGATGTAAGGGCCTTTGGCCCTAAAAATCCCATCGTCTGGGACACGCCAACAAAAGTTGTTTTTGACCACCGCACCCATACAGATACGATTGGCCTCGAATGTAGTGCCTGCCATGGTGAAATCTTTGCCATGCAGCGTGGCGTAGCCCCAAGAACAGGAAAACTGACCATGGCATCACTTGCCGCAGGTCAATTCTGTGGAGCTTGTCATGATGGAGATACCGCATTTGCCACTGATACAAACTGTACCGCATGCCATATTCTTCCAGAGGATCCTATCGTCTGGACCAAACCTGTTAAAGCGGTAGTCTTTTATCACAAAGCTCATATAGAAGATTTTGGACTTGAGTGCGATTCCTGCCATGACGACGCCTTTTCCATGAAAGCTGGTGTCGCAGAGCAATCTCCAAATTTCACAATGAAATCACTCTATGAAGGTCAATACTGTGGCAAATGTCATGACGGTGAAACAGCCTTTGCCTCAAACACCCTCTGTAACACCTGTCACATTGGAGTTAAAGGGTATGACCGACTGATGGGGATAGAGCCACATCCTCATACCCAGAGTCATGCGCACGAGAATCAAAATGGTGGTCATTAATTGTATCAGTTTGTTTTCACCAGTTAATGACAGACAACAAAATAATATTTGAAATGCTCAGGCACAGTTCCTGATAAAACAGTATTGCAGGAGATTAAAATGGCGAACAGTTCAGTGACAGATATTTTTGCCCAGACGCAGGATACCCGTCTGGCGACTCCCGGGATAAACCGGGCTACGATTTTCTTTCTTATCATTATCGTACTTGGCCTTGGATGCGGTGTTTCATCCTTTATTTTTGGTCATGAAAATATGTACAATTACACCCGTGACGTTCCATGGGGGTTGTTGATTTCAACCTATGCCTTCTGGGCAATCACTTCTACCGGTCTCTGTATATATGCTGCGATTTCCCATCTTTTTGGCGGAACCCGTATGGCTATCGTCAGCAATAGAATGGTATGGATGTCCATTATCTGTATCCTCGGTGCCTTTGCCACCATTGGTGTTGAAATCGCCAGTCCTCACAGAATGATTATCTATAATATTCTCTCCCCCAACCCAACTTCAAATATCTGGTGGATGGGAACACTCTACGGTATGGCAGTCGGTTGCATGATAGTAGAATTCTTTGGAATCGTGACGGGCCTTGCACGTATTGCCGTAATTCTTGGTACCATCGGTGCTGTGGCCGAGGTCCTTGCCAATAGTTGTCTTGGTGGTGTATTTGCAACCCTTCCTGCCAGGCCTTACTGGTATGGCGGTCAACTTCCCATCTATTTCCTCACCGCTGCATTCCTTTCAGGCGCAGCAGCCACCGTCCTCTTTAACCATCTGGCTTACAAGGTTCGAGGTATAGAAATGAGTGAAGCTGTTAAAGACGGAGTGCGGAGTGCCGGTAAAGCTATGACTCTTGTACTGGTACTTTATTCAGTTGCCACATTCTGGAGATTGATAAGTTACTATGTTGGCGGTGCAGAACTTGGTCGTATTGCAGCGGATGCGTTAATTTCTGGCCCACTTTCAATTAACTTCTGGGTTATTGAGGTTTGTGTAGGACTCCTTATCCCTCTGATGCTCATCATCCTTTCCAGACTCACCAATATCGGAATGATGGCCCTGGCTGGTTTTCTTATTCTCGTAGGACAATTTGTGGCTCGCTATGACCTTGTTGCAGGCGGTCTTCTTGTTCCTGGTACCCTTGGCTGGGACAATGTTCCAACCTATTTTGACTACGTTCCTTCATTTTTCGAAATGGCTGTCGTTCTGGGAAGTGTTGGAGTAGTCTCTTTTGGATTCCTGATGGGTGAGAGAGTTTTTGGTAAGATTTTTGACCAGAAAGAACATCACTGATAGGCTTGGTTATAGACAATAAAAAGGCTGCTCATGTTGTGAGTGGCCTTTTTACTTTGTCTTCCCCATAGTTAAAGGCTCCTTCCAAAGAGTTTCCAGCTTTTCAGCATTCCTCCTATTACCTGCTTCTGGTTAATATGACAAAAAACACTCCCAAAAAAAAACTGTCCTCCCCTGTTGAACAAAACGGTACATCCTTAGATTCACATATTGCAGGCGGTGGTAATGAACTGTTTCAGGCCATTCAGGATCCTGTTTTTATTGTCACTCCAGACGGTGTAATAATCGATGCAAATAATGCCGCTCTCAAGGCTGCACGAAAAACCCAAAAAGAAATTGTTGGTAAGGGAATCTGTACTATTATCCACGGAGGAAGCTTACCTCATATCAAATGCCCCCTTGAGGAGTTCCTCTTAACCACATCCACTTCTCGTGTTGAAGAAACCACCCTTCCAGGACTTGCAGGAGAGTACCTGCTCACTATTTCACCAATCAAAAACAAAAACGGCACTGTCTGTAAAATACTACTTGTTGCAAGGGAATTGACCAGTGACGAAATGAGAAAAGCCGATTCCCTGCGAACTGCACAGATGGCAGCTATCGGCGAACTGGCAGCAGGAGTTGCCCATGAGGTGAACAACCCTATTACCGGAATTATCAACTTTGCCCAATTGCTACTTGATGATAGTGAAAAGAATTCACTGCAGGCTGAGCTTCTGGAAAGAATTGTCAACGAAGGGGAGCGAATTGCCTTGATCATCAAGAACCTTCTCTCATTCGCCCGCGAAAGCGAAAACAACAACGAACTGATTGACATTGAACAGGTCATACGAGACAGCCTTTCACTTGTTGCACATCAATTTAAGAAAGATGGTATTAAAATAAAAACAGAATTTTCTTCAAAAGCCTATCGAATTTATGGAAACTTCACTCAATTACAACAGGTAATCCTGAACTTACTCAGCAATGCCCGTTTTTCCCTCAACGATCGATATCCAAATTCCTCCCCAGAAAAAACCATAGAGATAAGCTGCTACCCTTTTCTAAAAAAAGAAGGAGAAACTGTTACTCAAATCACAATCAAAGATTCAGGAACCGGTATCCCGCAGGGAATTTTGAATCGCATCTTTGACCCATTCTTCACCACCAAACCATCTGGTAAAGGTACTGGACTCGGTCTCAGCATCAGTTATGGAATCATTCAAAATCACGGTGGCTTTATCAAAGTTGATTCAATTATGCATCAATACACAAAAATGATCATCGAACTGCCCACATCTGGAATCTAAATGGACGATCAAACTCATCAGGAAAAAGATACTCGCATTCTTATTGTGGATGATGAAGCCAGTATTCGTCTCACCTTTGAAATGTTTCTTGCAAGAGAAGGCTACGGACCCATCACCACTGCTGCCACTTTCTCCGAAGCAATTGAGGTGATAAACAGCAACACATTTGACCTGATAATCAGCGATATTGTTCTTGAAGGTGAACGGGGAACTGACCTTCTTCGTAAAATTCGTGAGGCAGGAATCGAATGCCCTGTGGTAATGGTCACCGGATTCCCTAATCTTGATTCCGCAGCAGAGGCTGTCAGACACGGAGCTTTTGATTATATTTCAAAACCAGTCAACAAAGAAACATTACTCAGATTTGTACGTCAGGCTTTAAGCCATTGGCAACTCGAACAGGAGAAAAAGAATCTCCTTCAGGAAAATGAAAAATTCAAACGCTACCTGGAAGCAATTTTCAGTTCCGTTCGCGATGCAATCATTACTATAGATAATGATATGAATATCGTGCAGTTGAATGATACGGCCAAGCGATGGCTGCTTTTCAGTGATTCTGCTGACGACATCAATTTAAGGACTAGCAATCGCCTCGACAGTTATAAGAATGAAATGGGCAAAGCCTGCCTTCAGGACGCCAAACAGGTACTAGCAAATAAAATAGAAGTCCGTGAACACCAGGTCGAGTGTCGCAAACCCGATGGCAACATACGAATCATAAGTTTAAATGCAGCCCCGCTTGAAGATGGGCAGGATGAGTTTAACGGTGTTGTTATCGTAGCTCGTGATATCACTCTACCGGAACCAGAGACGGGACCTCATACTCGAAATAAATTCCATGGATATGTTGGTTCAAGTCAGGTAATGCAACAGGTATACAATCTTATTGAAAATGTGGGTAAAGTTGATACTGCAGTGCTGATAACTGGAGAATCGGGTACTGGAAAAGAGCTTGCTGCAGAAGCTTTGCATGCTGAAAGTACCAGGCGCGACATGCCACTTGTCAAAGTTGATTGTGCAGCAATGCCTGAGGAGCTACTGGAAAGCGAACTTTTTGGTCATATTAAAGGAGCCTTCACTGGCGCAGAAAAAAATCGAGAAGGGAGATTGTTACAGGCACACAATGGAACACTTTTTCTTGATGAAATTGGTGACGTATCGCCACGGATGCAATTACGGCTCCTGAGATTTCTTCAAGAAAAAACTTTTACTCCAGTTGGCCAGGATAATCCCATTGAAGTTGATGTTCGTATCATTGCGGCTACCAATGTTAATTTCACAGAAAAAGTAAAGGATGGCAGTTTTCGTGAAGATTTATACTACCGCCTAAAAGTTGTTGAGATTAAACTACCACCGCTTCGAGACAGAAAAGGTGGTATCCCAATACTTGTGCACCACTTTCTTTCCATGTTTCGTGAAAAACTGAAGCGCAATATCCATGGAATATCCGATCAAGCCATGGACGCATTAACTAAATATTCCTGGCCTGGAAATGTCAGAGAGCTCAGACATGTTATTGAGAGAGCTTGTGTCTTATGTGAAGGTCCAACAATTTCCCTTGAACACTTTGCAGAAGAAATACAAAGGCAGCCCTTGCATCCCCAACAAACACCTCCCACCTCCCTACCACAGGAAGGAAGAGCTGCACTCCCGCCCTACATAAGTGAACGCGATGAAATCATAGATATACTCAAGAGAGCACGGGGTAACAAATCAAAAGCCGCACGTATGCTAAATATAGATCGTTCAACTCTCTATCGTAAGATGCAACGTATCGGCATTGCCAAAGACATTGCCAAAGCACCTGCCCCTAAAAACACCCCATAGTGTTGCAATAACGTTGCGCGCACGCACGATAGCAACACTTTCGCAACACTACCAGCAAAAACGCAACACTCTCGCAACACACCTGCTCTTTCCCCTGTTCATACAAATCCCCCCTCATGCAACACATCACCCACTCTAACAAGTAACAAAACCGGGCCTCAAGACTGATCGTTGTTTTATCTGGAGACAAAAAAGCATTCTGGCACGCAGCGTGCATTGTTAATGTTACAAAGCAACTAGATTTAAAAAATCATAAAAAAACCATACAGGGAGAAACAAAATGAAAAACACAACTACTATCACAAGAGAAAGAAGCACAACCAATGAAAACACAGCTCTTGAACTTAATAAGGTTGGTGTTCACGCTGTAACTATCTCTTCTGCAATTATTGGTTGCTGGGCCGTTGCCTGTCTCGCCTCCGGTGTGATCAGCAGTGGAGGACCTGCAGGTCTTGTCTCTAACTTCATTTCCGCCTTCACTGGATAAACGATAGCCACTCATAACAACCATAGCGCCAGGAGCTTAAAAATGAACTCTTCTCACTCCGCAGAAACAACCAGTACCCAAGCGAAAAGCCAAGCCAATGCTACCAGCGAAATATCAAAAGTAAGTGTTGGGTTTATAGCCCTCACAGCTACAATTATCGGCTGCTGGGCAACGGCAAGTCTTTTTGCAGGTACTATAAGTAGTGGCGGACCGATAGGGCTCATACGAAATCTCATTACAGCCATTACTGGTTAATATAGGTCTAAATTAAAATTCCTGACACTATAAGAGGATCATCTCATGGAAGACAAAGCAATCACAAAAGAAATCACTAAAACTACTGCTACAGTTCATGAAATTGAACACACCGATAGCGAATTATATAAAGTTGGCATGTACACAACAGCAGCATTTGCTGCAATTGTCGGAATATGGGGTCTGGTATGCCTTTCAAGTGCCATCCTTGAGAATGGTGCCCCTGTTGAAATGTTGAAAAATCTGTACCACGCCATTACCGGCGCCTAATGACCTCTTCAACGAATTTTTTTAATAATGTGCAGCAAAACACCTATAAAAATATTATAAAGGAATATCACTATGAGCAACGTAGATACCAAACAAACTGTCAAAACAACCGTACACGAAGCCGTTAACACTGACAGCGAACTCTACAAAGTCGGAACTGTTGTAACCGCAGCCTTTGCTGGTGGGATTGGACTCTGGGCTGTTATCTGTCTCTCTTCAGCCTTCATGTCAGAAGGCCCCGTGGCTCTGTTAAAAAGCCTTTTTGGAGCGGTATCCGGAACAATGTAGCATGTGTATGTAAAAATATGCTAAGCTCTCTTAGCTTCAAAGATATTTTAAAAGCCAGGGATATTTGTATCCCTGGCTTTTTTTTGACTTATACCTGCATATACCTGTATAATCATTCGGTGCCAGATAGGGCACAATTTTATCTTTTTTTAGTAACTAGCTACATCATGCTTTTCATTTAAGGAACATAATGGCGATATTGATTCGAAACCTGTTTGTCTTTTTTCTTTTTACTGTAATCCTTGGCGGAAGCTATGGCCTATGGATACTCGAACACCAATTGCGCACAGTATCTTATAGCGAATTTCGTTATTGCCTTGCTAATCATGATTTGAAATCCACCACCTTTACCGGCAACAAAGTTATCGCTACCCATAAGAGTGGTGACAGTTATGAGACTACAGTCCCAAATGCTGAAAAACTTATTTCTGAGCTGCAGGATAAAAATATCCAGATTATTTTCAAAAAAGATCGATCGGAGCAGATTTTCCAAGCTATTGCAATTATCTATGTCATTCTTTTGCTTCTCACTGTTATAATCTCCTTGAGCAGGAAAAAGAAAACAGAGGAGGAAGAAAATAAGTTTGCCTCAGACAAACTTATTCTCCCTGATGGGAGCCATAAACAAGTGACTTTCGACGATGTAGCAGGTATCCCCGAGGCACTTGAGGAGCTTCAGGAGGTTGTCAATTTCCTGAAAGATCCTGAACAATATAGTCAGATTGGAGCGGTGAGTCCAAAAGGCGTGTTACTTCAAGGACCTCCTGGAACCGGGAAAACGCTTCTTGCCAGAGCCATTGCTGGGGAGGCAAAGGTTCCTTTTTACAGTTTCAGCGGTTCTGATTTTGTAGAAATGTTTGTTGGAGTAGGAGCATCAAGGGTTCGTGATATTTTCAAGGAAGCCAAGAGCAATGCACCATGTATTATTTTTATTGATGAAATAGATGCAGTTGGTGGTAGCCGTGCTGGAGGAAGCACGGCCAGTGGCCAGGACGAAAGAAGCCAGACCTTGAATGCACTCCTGGTCGAAATGGATGGATTTTCGTCTACTGACACCATTATAGTGCTTGCAGCAACCAATAGACCAGATATCCTGGATCCAGCCCTGAGACGTCCAGGTCGTTTTGACAGACAGGTCAACATCCTGCCACCTGACATCAAGGGCAGAAAACGAATCCTTAAGGTTCACAGTGCCAAAGTTGCTCTTGCCCCTGAAATCAACCTCGACAAAATTGCTCATATGGTTCCCGGTTTTACTGGTGCAGAGCTGGCAAATCTTGTCAACGAAGCGGCCCTGATGGCTGCAAGAGAGCAAAAGAAAGTTGTTAGCCATCAACATTTTGAGCAGGCCAGAGATCGCATACTTATGGGGGTTGAACGAAAGGGGAGAATAATGTCCGACGCTGATCGAGAGATTCTTGCCTACCATGAGGCAGGTCACGCAATTGTTGCCAAAACCCTACCCGACGCTGACCCAATCCACAAAATAACCATCATCCCTCGTGGCCAGGCACTTGGCCAGACGCAGCAATTATCCATTAACGATAGAAGCAGTTATAACTTCAACTACCTGCGCAGTAGAATTGTTATTTTGATGGGTGGCAGAGCAGCAGAAGAGATTGCATTTGGACAACGTACTACAGGCGCCCAGGGGGACATTGTTCAAGCCACTGAAATTGCGACCAACATGATCTGCAAGTGGGGAATGAGCGATGTAATAGGTCCGCAGGCCATGGTAATAGATAACGCAGGATTCCTTGGAGGCTCATCGCACCGTGTTGAAATGAGTGACAGGACATCGGAAGCAATTGACAAGGAGATAAAAAATCTCCTGGCGTCCTGCCACGATGAAGCAGTAGTAATCATCAAAGAACAATACTACCTTCTCAAACAGCTTGCAGCCATACTCCTTGAGGTTGAAACCCTGGATGATGAGGAGTTCAACATCATCATGTCCTGTCAATTTAAGGAAAAAATTGCTGCAGGAATAAAAGAAACTCACGAGTGTGAAACCTGCCCTGCAGCTGACAGATGTATTCATTCAAAGCTGAAGAAGGACTAGGATAAAGAAAATGCGGTCCTTAAAAAAAATGAGCTACCTCGTTTTCATGGGGGTAGCCCTTCTCCTCCTGTTGGTGATCATCTTCATTGTTCGCCAGTATCAACTGTCAGAACAATACGACACCATCATAACACAAAGCGAGAAGATGGTCTTTCAACTGCTGACGATACGGGAACAACTCACCACTTCCCTTATCAAACAGGATTGGAAAGCCATCGCCACAACTGCAAACCAACTTGAAGATCTCAACTCTTCCATCGCAAGACTTCAGGAAAATCCATTGATCCCAGGTGAGTTCAGACTTGGAATGGCACATCAAGTAGATGTCTCCGGTATAGCTATCGCTTCAAGAGAAATACTTTCAAGTTCTGACAAGCTTACAAACAGTCTTGTACTACAAGACAAGATGCGCAGTCTCACAGAATATCTTCTTCAGTTTGACCGTATTATAGGAAGTCAAATGCGTGCAAAAGTTGTGGCTTTCCAGACGGTAATGATAGGCGCACTTGGTGTGATCATTTGCCTAATAAGTTTTTCTCTTATTCTGCTCTACAAAAAGGCTTTAATCCCCCTCCTCCACCTTAAAAGACAAACCACGGACAACGATGTCATCAGCACTGGATTTCTGTATGACAAAAGCACCTGCTCAGAAATTACCATTTTTGTTGATTCTGTAAACTCACTACTCGATCAAATGAAAAACAGATCAGCAACTCAGGAACTTCCCCACACACTCAGCGATGAACTTGCTTCTATTATCAATGAAAGCAATAATATATCAAATGGAATCATCAATTATGCTCAATTGTTAAAGGATTCCTACCGTGAGGTTGAGATGGGAAATGAGGAGATGAAAATCCTCCAGAATATTATCGAAGGAGCTGAAAGAATCGCTCATCTTAACAAACAAATATAAAACTCATTCTGTGCATATGATCAATGTTGGGCAAAACTTAACCTAACATATACTCTTTCCGATATTCATATAGCTTTAATATAACAAATTTTTTAAATATCTTCTTGCAAGTTTACATGATTTTTTTCAGTATTTTAGAAACAAATTAAGTTCACTGGCCATACTAATTTTCACTTGACACTACGCTATTATGGCAGTATGCATTGCCTCCAACAATCTCAAACACTACTAAGTAGTAGCATACCATGTGGTATTACTGGTAACGATTCCCAGTTATTATGCTATTTAGTAATGTAATTAAACGTTTTATTACCTCCTTCATTTCACGCTGACCCATATCTACCGGAGCACAAAAAATGATCAAAAGTCCCCTATTAATGACCAGCTTTTTAACCCTTTCCACTTCCCTCCTGCTTGCTGGAAACTGTCTTGCCGAAGACGAATACGACGTCAAGGCCTATGGTCCCAAAAGTGCGATCGTCTGGAACACTCCGATCAAGGCAACTTTTGACCATAAAACGCATACCATGGATGCCGGCGTCGAATGCTCGAGTTGTCATGATGAAATATTTTCCATGCAACGCGGTACTGCCGTCAATACAAAAAAATTCACCATGAAAGCGATGGCAGAGGGACAGTTTTGTGGCACATGCCACGATGGTGACACAGCCTTTGCCACCGACACAAACTGCATGGCATGCCATGGTGTTGCTGAAGAACCTCTCATATGGGAGGCCCCTACCAAGGCATCGTTCAGCCATACTAAACATGTTGAAGAGATAGAACTTGAATGCGCGAGTTGCCACAGTGGTGTTTTTGCCATGAAAAAAGGAGCAGCTACTGCCAATAATGACTTCACCATGGCTGCGTTCAAGGAAGGCAAGTATTGCGGGGCATGCCACAACGGTGACGATGCATTCGATTCGTCTACCCAATGCCAATCCTGCCACTACCCACCAACTGAAAAAATTGTTTTCAACCAGCCCGTTAAATCCGTTGTCTTTGATCACAACATCCATGTTGGTAAAGCAGAACTTTCCTGCGAATCCTGTCACAAAGACGTTTTCACTATGAAAAAAGGAACCATCGAAGGTGAAGAACTCAGCTTTTCTGATGACCCTGCAGAGAAACGAAAATATCTTGAAGCTCTGCACAACAAGTTTTGTGGCACCTGTCACGACTCATCCCAGGCCTTTGGTTATCTTACCCGATGTACTGTCTGTCACATTGGTGTTAAGGGATTCGACAAGATGAATGAGGGTACCTCCGGCAGTAAGGAGCATGGGAAAACAGGGCATTAATGGTCATTAGCTGAATCTGATCAGCGGCTGATCTACTGCCAATTCATTACAATTTTTATCATTATTTACAGTTATACAAAATTATAGTTTTACAAATTAAGAGGAGAGAAAATGACTGGAAGGATGGTTAATATTTCAAAAAGATGGGGATTTCATGGCGTCGAAGCCTTGAAAAATGCAAGTCCCCTGTACAAATTAACAATGGGAATGTTTGCACTTCTTGCTCTTGCCGGTGTGTCTGTAGGTCTCCATGGCATGATCACCGGATATCACCATGTATACGGTGTAACAAGAGAAATTTCCTGGGGAGTACTTATATCAGCATATATCTTCTGTGTTGTTACCTCAACCGGACTCTGTATTGTCTCATCCATTGGTCATGTTTTCGGCGGTGAAGCTTTTATGCCCATTGCTAAGCGTGCCGTATTTATGTCAATTGTTTTTATGTTTGGTGGCTTTTGTATCATATTCTTTGATATAGAAAACCCCTTTCGCATGGCAATCTGGAACGTCATTTCACCGAATTTTGTTTCAAATATGTGGTGGATGGGAACACTCTACGGAATGTATCTCGTGTTCATGATTGTTGAATATTATTTTCTTCTCGAGCAAAACCATTCCTTATCCCGCCTCATGGGATTCTTTGGACTTGTTGTTGGTATTGCAGCTCATAGTAACCTGGGCGCAGTTTTTGGAATGCTTCATGGACGCCCATTCTGGTATGGCCCCTATCTTCCAATTTACTTCATCTTCTCCGCCGCCATGTCAGGTGGTTGCGCCATTCTCTTCTTCACTACACTTGGCTGGAAAATTAACCCTGAAATCATGAACCAGCGAATGGAACGAGCCATAAAAGCCATTACGCAGGTCACAATCTTTCTTATTTCTGTAATTATTTTCTTTACCATCTGGAAAATCATTACCGGGATGGTTTCTGAAGGAAAGCATCTTGTTATAATGTCTTTCTTGACTGGAGATTATGCCATTAATTTCTGGGTTTTTGAAATTTTCCTTGGAATGGTTCTTCCCCTCTATCTTCTTATCCGTTCACGAGGAAACAATTTCAATCTCATTATGTGGGCCACCGGCCTTATGATGATCGGTATTTTCTTCATGCGTTATGACATTGTCATTCCAGGTCAAATGGAATCAGTATACCACTCATTGGGTGTTGAAGAAGCCAAAAACATGCTCACCTACACCCCTTCATTCCATGAAATAATGGCCTCGCTCTTTGGTATTGGATTCATTGGCCTTGCCTATTTCGCCGGTGAAAAGATGCTCAATGGACACCAGCTTGAAAAGCATGAAATCGTCCCTGAGGGAGGCTATATCTGTCCAGGTTGTGGAGCTATCCACTTTATGGAAGAAGGTGAAAGCGAAGAAGATGCAATGAAGCGTCACCATAGAATCTGGTAAGAAAACGATAGGAAATTTTCTTTCTGCAACACACAATGCAGAAAGAGAAATACCTGCCACCCTACTGAATGAATATTTGAAAGGATAGTTATCCCATGAAATTTCCTAAAATAAATTTTGATAATATGAAGAACGAGGGAACCTCATCAGTCACCCCTCAAGAAAGACGAAAGTTTTTAAAACTCGGCCTTGCAGTCGCTGGTGTCTACGCAGGAGGAAAGATACTTTCCTTAACCTCCATCGTTGGAACTGCGCATGCATCAGGTGGCAGCAGCATTGTAAAAAAATACCCATACAATCCACACTACAGTATGGTTATCCGTCAGTCTCTCTGTATTGACTGTGAGAAATGCGTTGAATCATGCAACAAAACCAACCATGTCCCTGAATATGGTTATAGAACTCGTATCCTGACAAAGAAATATTCAGGAACTCTTGACAAACAGGTTGAGTTTATTCCTGTACTTTGCAATCATTGTAACGATGCCCCCTGTGTAAGAGCATGCCCAACACGGGCAACCTTCAAGGATCCTATAACTGGTATTGTACGCATGGAGAGTAAAAAATGTATAGGCTGTAAAACCTGCATACTTGCATGCCCCTATGATGCCCGTTATTTCAGTGCTGAAAGACGCGCTGTAGACAAATGTGACTTCTGCTGGGAAGAAAGACTCTCAAAGGGCGAGACACAGACCGGTTGTTCATCTGCCTGCCCCACTGGAGCCAGAACCTTCGGCAACCTTACCGATCCCGAAAATATTGTATACAAACTGGTTCATCAGCTGGAAGAACAGGTATGGGTTCTCCGTCCTGCCGATGATACTAAACCAAATATTTTCTATATGAAGGGTAATATGCGCTCGGTTGACAATATTCTCAATGGTCAGAAATTCAAATACTTCGATCCTGACAAAGTGTAACACACCGCACCTGGAACCTATCCCGTTTCATCAATCCCTTCCTACCAGTTCCTGGTAGGAAGGGATTTTTTTTTCTTACTCCCATACTCTCCTTTTTCACCCTTTCACCACATCCCTATTAATCCGGCACGCCTTGTGCATATGAAACATAAAAAGACAGTTTTGTTGGATTTAACGCTACACTTATGTAGTTTTGTGTGGTTATTGTGTCTCACGAAACCACACATCTGTTCCACTACTCTCTGAAATCTGGAACAGTTATGCATATTTTTTATCAGTAATGGATATACAAAATGAACCCTTTTCGAAGAAATGAGATCCTTCTCGCGATAAATGAACTTGCTGCCTCCGAAGCCGTAGAAGCTACCGGGGCCGACAAGTTGCTGAGGAAGTGTTGTGAAATTATCATGCAAAATCATGAATATTGCCTTATATGGGCTGGAATTCGTGATGAAGATGGCGCTGCGATAACCCCTCTGGCAGCACTTACTTCTGCCAACATTCCCGATAGAGACTGTATGTATCTCGTTGAGCAGGTTATCACCGACATGAGTTCAAGCAACCCTGCTGCCGAAGCACTCGTGTCTGGAACTAAAGTCATAATTCAGGATGTTCGTTCAACCAAACACTACAATTCCCTTCGCGAAATCTCTTTGAAAACCGGTTTCAGATCATGTTCTTCCTGGCCTCTTCTCTATATGGGGAGAGAATTTGGTATTATTAACATTCACTCCGAAAAGGTTGATTGTTTTACTGATGAGGAAATTTCGTTTTTACAGGCGGTCGTCTCTGATATCGCCCTGGCTCTTTATACTCAGGATATGACCAGGCGGATTCAAATAGAACGGGATTTCAACAGAGAAATGGTAGATACAATGCAAGCGCTTCTTATCTCTATTTCTCCCTGCGGAAAAATTTTATCCTTTAACCAGAAGGCAGAAGAGGTGACTGGATACACTGAAGAAGAGGTCATTGACCGCTACTGGGTTGATGTCTTGATGGCTGAAGAAAATCGTAAGGCAGACCAACAACTTCTCACCCATGTACTGAAAGGTGAGACAGAACAGATGAATTTCGAATCATGCCTGCTTACGAAAGACTGTCAAAAGCGGTTTATCAACTGGCACGCCTCTTTTCGACAGAATCTCGAAAAAGGAAAACTTGGGCTTGTCCTGTTTGGAATCGACATTACTGGGCAACTCCAAGTTGACCATGATCTTAAGCAGGCAATTTCACAATGGGAAAATATTTTTTCCGCAATTCAGGATCCAGCCCTCATTGTCTCAAAAGACTCCGTTATTCTTGATGCCAATCTGGCAACATTCACAGCTGCACGGAAAACGCGCCCGGATGTCATTGGTCATAAAATATGCGACATTCTCCACCTCGGTCGCTCAACAAATGCACCCTGCCCTCTGGAACAGTTTATTGCAAAAGGTAAAAGCAGGATTATTGAAACTGAACTAAGAGGACTCCACGGTAACTATCTTCTTACCATCAGTCCTTTAAATATGAATGACGGTGAAGAGGAAGCAGCCCTTCTTGTTGCCAGAGATTTAACAGAGGAAGAACTGATGAAGGCAGAAGCCATGCGCGCAGCTCAACTCGCCTCAGTGGGTGAGCTTGCAGCAGGTGTTGCCCATGAAATCAATAATCCCATAAATGGAATTATCAATTATGCCCAAATCATCCTCGACGACCCCGATGATCCAGACAATAGAGATCTGCTGGTACGAATAAAAAAAGAAGGAAAACGTATAGCATCGATAGTTTCGAATCTTCTCGATTTCTCAAGACGTGGTGAGGAATCGCCAGAAGAAGTTGCTATCCAAAGCATACTCAACAAGAGCCTGGAGCTTGTCAGTCACCGCTTTAACAACGATATGATACTTCTGGACATGCAACTCCCTGAAAACCTCCCTCTGGTTTACTGTAATTCTCAACAGATTCAACAGGTTTTCCTCAACATTCTCTCAAATGCCCGCTATGCCCTGAACGAAAAATTTCCAGGGCCAGATCCCAACAAGATCCTGACTGTTCGTGGTGAGACGATAATGCATGCAAAGGCCACTTATGTTCGTATTACCATAACAGATAACGGTTCTGGAATTGAACAGGATTTAATCGATCGGGTTTTTGATCCATTTTACTCGAGTAAACCCAAAGGTGAAGGTACCGGTCTTGGCCTCTCCATCAGTCATGGACTCATTCAGGACAACAAAGGATACCTCAGAATAGCCAGTGAACTCGGATCTTCAACATCCCTACTTGTTGATTTACCTATTTCTTCAAACTAAGGAGTACCTGATGAACAAAAACTACCGAATTCCACTCCTGCTCTCAATTATGTTCTTATCGGTTGCCACTGTTTTGTATTTTTTTGATTTACGGATTTCTAACAGCTGCTCGACTGTTAACTACATCCCTTACAATATCTGGTCCTTAGTTATTCTTTTTTTCCTATACGTCATTACAATTTTTCTTTTTTGGCGTGAATCAAAGATATTTAAAAGGAAAGAGGTAACCCTTCAGAAGAATCTAAAAATGGCTACTGACTCTTTAAATGATGTTCAGTCATCCTTGGATGATGCTGTCGAGAAAAAAACATTTGAAATGTCGGTCATCAATGGATCGCTTAACCGGGAAATTGCCGAACGAATTCAAGCAGAAGCCGAAGGCCTTAAACTGCGAAAACGACTCCACACTATTCTCGACTCTGCAGGAGATGGCATCTTTGGGATAGATCTCGAAGGAAAAGTAACTTTTGTTAACCTTAAAGCCACGGAATTACTCGGTTGGACAAGGGAAGAACTAATAGGCACATCACACCACGACCTGGTCCATCACACCCGCAGCAATGGCCAGGATTTTCCTGTTGAAGAGTGTCCAATTTATATGGCCTACAAGGATGGACAGATGCACTTTGAAAAGAACGACGTTTTCTGGAAAAAGTCGGGTGACAACTTTATGGTCGAATACACCTCAACACCACTTCTCGATAACGGTCAGATATCAGGTGCTGTTGTGGTTTTCAAAGACATATCAAGAACGAAGAGACTCGAACGGCAACTTGATTTGATCGTTAACTCCGCAGGAGAAGGAATTTTTGGACTCGACACTAATGGCAATGTAACCTTCATGAACAAGGCAGCATCCATTATGCTCGGGTGGGAGATGAAGGAATTGATCGGTAAATCACATCATCAACTGGTCCACCACAGCCATGCGGACGGAACAAAATACCAGGAGTCCGATTGTCCTATTTTCATGGCCTGTAAGGATGGACAGGTACATTTCAAATCAGACGATCTTTTCTGGACAAAAGACGGAAGCAGCTTTCCGGTAGAGTATACTTCCACCCCTATCATTGAGGGTAAAACACTTACTGGCGCAGTAGTTGTATTCAGAGATTTAACAACCTTTGCATGATAACAGGGCAGATAACACTTTGGGTACAGAAAAAAAATAACAGGAGCAGCAATGGAAAATAATCCTGCAGTTGAAATACCGATCCTTGTCGTAGATGACGAAGAATCTCTGCGCCACACCTTTAAGATTTTTCTAAAACGTGAAGGCTATGGCCCAATTATACTCGCATCTAATTTCGAGGAAGCCGTAGGAGAACTGACAACCCGATCTTTTGATCTGGTAATCAGTGATATCGTCCTTGGCGGAAATTCAGGCATTGACCTTCTAAAACGAATAAGAGAACTGAATATCACCTGCCCTGTCATAATGGTAACAGGATATCCACATGTCGATACTGCTTCAGAAGCTTTACGTTTTGGTGCCTTTGACTATATCCAGAAACCGGTAGAGAAAGATCAACTACTAAAGACGTCGCGGCTGGCCTTACAGCAATATAAACTTCAGCACGAGAAACAGAAAGCCGAAGAAGAAAAAGATCACTATCGAGCCTACCTTGACACATTACTTAGAAGCGTTTCAGACAGTATCATCACAATAGACCAGGATCTGAACATTATTAAAATGAATCAGGCTGCTCGGTCTTTCTTCAGCCCCCTGAACCCCGCAATAAATGAGGGAGGCAATCTCTCAGTTGCGTGTGCTGATAAAAACAGCTGCTTCTTTAAAGAGGATGCTGAAAAAGTCCTGCGATCAGGCATTGAAATCAAGGAGCACCGAATCGAATTCACAACTGAAACGATGGATCGAAAGGTTATAAGCATATGCATATCCCCTCTTGAAGATGGTCGTGGTAGCTTTCATGGCGTTGTCATCGTTATTCGTGATATGACATGTTTAATAGAGTCGGCAAGTTCCAAATTGCGTAGTTCCTTTCATCGAATGATCGGGGCAAGCCCGGCCATGCAGACTGTCTACACGATGATAGAAAATGTTGGGAAAGTTGATTCAGCAGTACTTATTACCGGAGAAAGTGGAACCGGAAAAGAACTTGCAACAGAAGCTCTGCACCTTGAAAGTCATCGTAAAAACAGACCACTCGTCAAGGTTGACTGTACGGCTATTCCCGAAAATCTCCTCGAAAGTGAACTTTTTGGTCATAAAAAAGGCTCGTTTACTGGCGCAGATCAGGATCGAATGGGAAGAATCCTTCAAGCCGATGGTGGCACACTCTTTCTCGACGAAATAGGTGACATTCCTCCTATGATGCAACTGCGCCTCTTGCGATTCCTCCAGGAAAAAACCTTTTATCCAGTTGGTCGCGACACTTCCATTCAGGTGGATGTGAGAATTATAGCCGCCACTAATGTAAATTTGCGGGAGAAGGTCCAACAGGGGAAATTTAGAGAGGATCTCTATTTTCGATTGAGAGTTATTGATATCATTCTGCCACCTCTTCGAGAACGTGCCGGTGATATTCCGCTACTGGCAAATAATTTCATCCAACACTATTCCCGGAAAATGGGGAAGCCGGTATCTGGTATTTCAGATCAGGCTATGACATTGCTGACAAACTACACATGGCCTGGAAATATCAGAGAACTGGAACATGTTATTGAACGATCATGCGTGCTCTGCAATGGCTCGACGATTGCGAGTGAACAGCTTCCCATTGAAATTCAGAATCAAACAACTTTTCAGGACACTACAACCAGTTCACCACTACGACAGGGTGGCGAACTGCAGCATTCTGAAAAACCATTGTTTTCAGATCCTTTCCAGGGCAACAGTCCAGAAAGTAGAATCATTGCAGCACTGAAAAAAAGTGGTGGCAATAAGGCAAAAGCAGCCAGACTGCTGTCCATTGATCGTTCAACCCTTTATCGAAAATTACGAGAAATGAAGATTGACCTTAGCACCTTCGACCTCTAACCCCCACTGCCACTGCTACACTTCTGTGGAATCAGAAGTGTAGCACATGCCACACTTATGTGGTGCGACCTTTCCTCAGCCACCACCCCTACCTAGACGCACTCAACATCCTGTATTTATATGTTTTTCTCACCCACGGTGCGCATAAGAATTCATTTAATTGATATTATTCTTAAATAGAATCGAAGCAAACACATTCTAAACAAACCTAAATATATTGTGTATATTCATATTGTTACAAATAAATATACACATATATCCCCAATGGCACCGTATGTGCAATAACTCAAGCTAAAGTGGATAAGTCAGCTCTTTCAAGGAGAACTCATGCAGGCCATACATTTTCACATAGAAAGCTTTCCCAAGACTCTTGATGAGTTCAAGAGGCTTTTTAATAATGAAGAGAAAAGTCTGCGTTTTCTCTTTTCAAAAAGATGGCCTAACGGTTTCGAGTGCCCTTACTGCAACTGGCTTGATGACAACCTTATACCAACCAAGACTAGAACATGCGGTCATTGTGGTCACCCAACCTCAATTACCACCAACACAATCATGCATGGAACCAAAAAGCCACTTTCACAATGGCTTATCTCCATATACTGGCTCACATCGACAGCAGGCGGAAACAGTGCTAAAGATTTGCAGCGTCTGCTGAAACTTTCAAGCTACCAGACTGCATGGACATGGCTGCAAAAGCTGCGCATGGCCATGGCCATCGCAGACAAAAAACGGTGTAGCAAAACAGTAGAGATTTCTTCCGATACCATTTCCCTAGGTGGCGAAGCCCACAATAAACCTCTTATTCTGGCCGCTGCTGAGATAGTCCTTCCTGCCGGAATTACAGGGAGAATAAAAATGGCAACAATTAGCTCTTTTAACTCGGAAACCGTCAACTCCTTTCTTGAGCAACATGTTGCGCCTGGTGCCTCTCTTATCACACCAGAAGATACGCAATACAAACTCATTACTGGCAACAATTTCGTGACAATTACAGACCCTGCAATTTACCGAACTAAACAAATAATCAAAAGTTTTGAGATCTGGATCAATAAGATTCACCGAGGTGGAGTTGCAGCAAAACACCTGCAACTTTATCTCGACGAGTTTTGTTTTCGACGCAATGCTGAAATGCTGCCGGACAGAGAAGCAATATTTAACCTTCTTCTTTCAGGCGTAATCAGTAAAAAATCGCTCTCCTACAAAAGCATCATTTCGCAATCCACAACGGAGTAGAATATGTCTCAAATCCAGACAGGATTATTGGTCCTTCTTCTTACTTTCCTTGGTGTTGTTGGATACAACGTCTATCTTCACGAAACTACTCCCAATGATATTTCGTACACCGAGTTCGTAGAACTGCTTGAAGACGGTAAAATAAAAGATATACACCTCAAGGGTGGTGTCGTTACTGGTACAGACCTGACCCTCCATGAGTTCAGCTCTTTTATTGTTGACCTCCCTTCCATTCTCCCCCTAATTGAACGTCAGGGAGTAACAATCACAGCAGAAAAGGATAGTGAGACTCTCAGCGGCTTTATGCAATCAATGGTTCCAGTCTTTCTTATTCTTGGCGGTTATCTTATTTTTTCAAGAATGCAGAAAGGTGATAAAGGTGGATTCGGAAAAAACAAAAGCCGCTCTTTTCACCCTAAAAAGAATACAGGAGTCACTTTTGACGACGTAGCTGGTATCAGTGAAGCCAGAACTGAGCTCGTTGAGATTGTAGACTCATTAAAAAATCCTGAAAAATTCTCAAGGCTTGGCGGATATGTGCCAAAGGGAGTTCTCCTCCAGGGCCCTCCAGGAACCGGAAAAACTCTCCTTGCCAAGGCAATAGCCGGGGAAGCCTTAGTCCCCTTTTATTCCATTGGCGGATCCGATTTTGTTGAAATGTTTGTTGGTGTTGGGGCGTCACGGGTTCGGGAGCTTTTTACCGAAGCCAAAAAGAATTCACCATGCATCATATTTATAGATGAAATTGATGCCATAGGCGGAAAACGAAGTGGCGGAAATGCTACCGGATCAAACGACGAACGTGAACAGACATTGAATGCGCTGCTGGTCGAGATGGATGGATTCGATTCTAACGAAACCGTTATCATCATTGGGGCAACAAACCGTCCTGACATGCTTGATCCTGCACTTTTAAGGCCCGGACGTTTTGATCGCCAGGTAACTATATCATTGCCGGATGTAAAGGGACGCCGCAACATTCTTGAGGTCTATGCAAAAAAAATAGTTATGTCTCCCAGTGTCAATCTGTCAGAGATTGCGCGATCAATCCCAGGGTTCAGTGGTGCTGAAATTGCCAACCTCGTCAATGAGGCTGCTCTAACTGCAGCCCGTTACAACAAAAAGGCTGTTGAAACATCAGATTTTGATGAGGCAAAAGACAAGATAAGTCTCGGTCTCGAACGTAAAAATGTTGTCATCAATGAAAAAGACCGCAGGGTCACAGCATATCATGAAGCTGGCCATGCGATTACAGCAAAACTTTTGCCCGACACCGATCCCGTACACAAGATATCCATTATTCCTCGTGGGCAAGCCCTTGGCCTTACCCAGCAATTGCCTCTTGCTGATAAACACACCTACTCTCGTGACTATCTCCTTAACAGAATCAAAATACTCATGGGTGGCAGAATAGCAGAGGAAATAATTTTTGATCATCAAACTACAGGTGCCAGCAATGATCTCGTTGGAGCAACTGAGATTGCCAGTCGTTTTGTCTGTGAATTCGGCATGAGTTCAACTATTGGCCCAATCGCCTACATGCAGGAACAGGGTGGTTTTCTAGGCGGAACAAGCACGATGAAACCCTACAGCGAAAAAACTGCAGAACGCATCGATAATGAAATCAAAAGGGTTATTGAACAATGCTATGTGGAAACAACAGAACTTCTGACTCAGAACAGTAAATTTCTCCACAAACTCGCTGAGGCCCTTCTTGTCAACGAAACCGTGGATGGTGAAGAATTCGATATCGTCCATAACTGTTATATAAACGAAAAAAATATTGAAAAAAATTTAAAGAATAAACGCAAGGAGGAACGGCTTTAAAAATGAAATGATTACAGGATCACCCTGAAGTTTTGATTCATTAAAAAGGAGGAAATTTAATGCGAACACGAAAGAAAATCATGAGGACAGCGTTAGCGCTTACCGTTGGTTCCTTTATGATAACACCCATCACAGCGTGGTCAATGGAGGCGTCCGATGCTCCAGAAACTGTCACCATCGACAGTATGAGTAAGTTGTACGGGCCGGTGGAATTTGATCATAGTATGCACGTTGGATACGCCAGTTGTCAGGAATGCCATCATCACACAACCGGTGAAGTTGTAGCTGACCCGAACTGTGCCCGCTGTCACAACAGCGCAGATGAAAATGATGTTGTCAGCTGCAGTGAGTGTCATGAAGCTAACAGGTTTAACGAAAAATATCTTAAAACCCTTGAAGACCCAAAGCTTTACCACATTGACAAGCCTGGTCTGAAAGGTGCGTACCACCTCAATTGTGTTGGGTGCCATACCATCACATCTGGACCAACTGGATGTGTAGATTGTCATGCCATGACAGAGGATGGAGAGAAGATGTTTAATACGGGAGCTTTTGCCCCTGCTAAAGGAACATCATCCTCTGGTCAGAAACATTGATCAGAACATCCAGTGACCAGTTTTATGAGAGGAAAAAAAATGAAAAAACTATTTAGCCGTAGAAATTTTCTAAAAGGCGGGCTTGCAACGACAGCAGCCGCCGCGGTACTTAAAAATAAAGAAACCAAGGCATCGGGTGACTTCGAAGGATATCCCGATGGCATGGGTGTACTCGTAGACCTGACCCGTTGTGTTGGCTGCCGATCATGTGAAGCCGCATGTAACAAGGAACAGGAACTTCCAGAACCAGCAAAACCATTCACCGATTTTTCAATCTTCGACGAAATGCATCATGGTCAGAAAAGACGCACGGACGAAACAGCTTACACCGTAGTCAATCGGTACGATGTACCAGAACTCGACCATCCACTATTCAGGAAATTTCAATGTAATCATTGCCAGGAACCAGCATGCCTCACCTCCTGCTTTGTTAATGCTTATACAAAAACACCTGAAGGTGCTGTTATCTATAACTCTAAGGTCTGTGTTGGCTGCAGAACCTGTATGATAGCCTGCCCCTTCTACGTACCAACCTTTAAATATTCCAGTGCATTCAGTCCTAAAATCATGAAGTGTGTATTCTGTTACGATACCCGCCTTAAAGAAGGAAAAGCCCCTGCATGTGTTGAGGCATGCCCACAGGAAGCATTGACCTTTGGCAAGCGTGTTGACTGTATCGATATGGGTCGCCAGCGTATTCGTGAAACTCCTGGGAAATATGTTGATCATATTTATGGCGAGCATGAGGTTGGAGGTACTGCCTGGATGTATCTTTCCAGTGTACCTTTTGATAAAGTTGGTTTTGATACCCACGTCCCAAAAGAACCTATCATTAATTCAGTTAAAGACTTCCTTGCCATGGTACCAATGGTACTCACCATCTGGCCTGGACTCTTTGTAGGATTCCACTTACTGGCTACACGGAAAGAGAAAATGATGGAAATGGAAAAAGAAAAAGAACTTGCCAAACAAAAAGCAACCGATGAGAAGGAGGAGCAGGTATGAAACTCTTTTCAAAAGAACGACCTGATATTCCAATCGTCAACCATCTCAAAGCAGATGGTACAGAGTGGACAGTTAAAGAAAAACTCTGGTTAGGCCTGTCAGTATCAGAGTACAAAAAACAGTTTTTCAGAAATCCTGTAAACTGGCTGATGATAGCAATTTTTGCTGTTGGTGTTCCACTTATTGTTGGACGTTATATCTTTGGTCTTGGCTGGGTAACCCATGCCTCCAATGACTATCCCTGGGGTCTTTTTCTTGGATTCGGACTTTTTGGAATGGTCCCACTTTCAGCATCAGGATTTATGCTTGGAACAACAGTAGAGCTTTTTGGCAGAAAAGATTTTCATGCCATTGAACGCTTAGCCCTGCTCAACGGTCTTCTCGGTTACTTCTTTGCTGTACTGTTCCTTGAGGTTGACCTTGGCATGCCATGGCGTCTTCCTTACCCTATGTTCGTGTCTCTAGGACCTGCTGCCGTACTTTTTCTTGTTGCATGGCATGTTGCCACCTATCTTTCTGTTCAAATAGCAGAAGTACTCCCTGCCTTTTTTGAGTGGATTGGCTGGCTCAAAGGAAAACGTATAATCAGGAAGTATGTTCTTGGACTCACAGTAGCAGGAATTATCCTTTCTACACTCCATCAGGGAGCTCTGGGTGCATTATTCACCTATGCACCTGCAAAAGTCCATCCATTATGGCTGTCGGTGAATTTCCAATGGATACATTTTTTCTGCTCATCTATTTTTGCAGGATTATCCATGGTCATAATTGCATCAACACTAATTAAAAACTTCATGGGATGGCGCTGTGATGATGAATTCAAAGACAATCTTGACTACATCACCATAGGACTGGCAAAAGGTGCTTCATATGCCATGATAACATACCTGATCATCAAAATAGTTGCGGTTGCTCATGACCAGGAATGGTCATATCTTCTCACCGGATGGGGCAGTTACTACATGTTGGAACTTGGCGTTGCAGTGGTACTTCCAATGTTTATGTTTGCCATTGGTATCAGGAATAAATGGGTAACACTCATTAGATTCGGTGCCTTTATTGCTGCATTTGGTATCATCTGGAATCGTCTGAACACTGCTCTTATTTGTTACAACTGGCAGATGTATCAGGAAATTCCTCACTGGAAGGAAGTGTGGATAACGATTACAATTTACTCACTCTATTTCCTGACCTACCGCTTTATCGTCTATCGCCTTCCCATCGTATATGGATGGAAGGGTGAAAAATAAAAATCTGTAGTCATCTTAACAGCCAGAGTTTCCAAGAGTATTTGGAAACTCTGGCCACTTCCATACCCTACAACAAAAGAGAGATAAAAGATGAGAAACTTTCTTTCAAAACTATCCTTGAAACGTATATTCTCTCTTTTTACTGTCACAACCATAGTCCTGCTTTTCATTGTGATCTTCTTTGCAGGAAAACAGTATTTTCTCTTTCGACATTGCGAAAAACTTGTTGACTCAAGCCAGCATCTCCTCTTTCAATTTACCGGAATAAAAGAACACATAAACGAAACCCTGCTCAGTAACGGCACACTGAACACTCCTGAAATAAACAAGGAAATCCAAAGCCTCGACTCACAGTTACAACATATACTGGAAGACATTCTCATTCCCGAGGAATTCAAACTTAACTTTATCAGTCAGCTCGATCTTGTAAATATCACAGTGGCATTGAGGAATTTGCAAAACAGCACTCCTCCGATCAATAACGAGCAGTTGGCGACACTTTCTGCCCAACTCCGTAGTGTCAATTCAAAACTCACCGGTTTTCATGAATTGATAAGCAGATACACCCAGACGCAGCTCCTGGGACTTCATAAAGCACTTGTTGGACTCCTTTCAATCGTAATTGCTTTGGTGAGCATCATGCTTCTCACCATAAATCGATATATAACCTCCCCCATCCTTCATTATTGCCGGACACGTTCTCCGAGTGAAACAGAGCCAGTAACTCTCTTTTCCCTACATAAAACAATCGAAACATTGGCAGACAATCCTGTTGCAGGATCGGTAACTAGCCCAGATGACAGTCTTGAGTTGACACGTCTCTACAGATACAGCTCAATAGGACACTTGCTTGGAGGGCTCAGTCATGAACTGACAAATATTTCGAATGGTATTCTTAATTACACCCAGGCAATTATTGACCTGAGTAATGATTCTAATTTAGATGCGGACTCTCGACAGCTACTGCACAAACTTTTTGTTGAAGAAAAAAAGATGTCTCAGCTTCTGAGCAATATGATTGCTTTTACAAGTGGTAGTGCCCAGGGACAGGCAAAAGTACTTTCTGTTGAAGAACTTTTTGAAAACATTAGGACACTCGTTCACGGAACCTTTAAAAGTGAACAAATAAACCTCAATATTAAACTCAGCAATCCGGCATTTATGCTGAAAAACCATGTAAGTGATTTACAACTTGTCATCCTTTCTGCCATACAAAATAGCCGAACGGCCCTCAATTATCGTTATGTGGGGGTTGTCCCCGAGTCAGAAAAGAAAACAATACAGCTCTCCTTCGACGAACCTCTCCAGAATAGCAACAGCATATGTGTCGAGATTCTTGATAACGGTGCCAGTCATTCTAAAACGGCAGATGGGAGTAAAACGACCAGGCCATGGCACAATATGAATGTCTGCAAAAGTTTTCTTCAGACCTTTGGCGGAACCCTTGAGCTCACCAGAACGAGTGACAAAACCAATCGTTGCCTTATCTGTCTTCCTTTATCAAAAGATAATTAATGGAAGTAATACGATAAAAAAAACGACAATATGATTACGAAACAACATATTATATTGTTTGTACTGTTCTCAGTCGAGATCAACCAGCAACTTTCTCCGCAAAAAGAGTATGGCTGGCTGCAGTTGATATTGCGAGTACAGCTGGATGAGACAATATTTTTTCAATTGAGATTGCATAAAATCGATATTGCACCTTTTCCGTTCTCCCCACAATAGAAACCTTATACTGACGCTGCACCTCCTCTTCAATCACCGTTGGTGCCATAAAAACACCATCACCTCGCTGACCGAAGGCTTTAAGCAGAGCAGCGTCATCAAATTCACCAACGATTAAAGGTGTGATCTTGAGAGACTCAAACCATACATCCAGATCGTTTCTCAAGGTGGTTTCCTGCAATGGCATCAGTATTGGGGTCCCACTGAGGGAATAAGGAAAATCTGCTTCAAGAGGGCCACTGAGTTCGTCTACTCCAAAAAATGTTACACCACATTCCCCAAGTATGTGATTATAAGCTTTGATGCTCATACCAGTTCCGATGGGTGAATCGCTGATTATGATATCAAGTTTGTGCAGGGCCAGCTCTGCAAGCAGGGCTTCTTTTTTGTTTTCACAACAGATCAGGCGTATCGGTTCCGGCAGCTTGAATACCGGATCAAGGAGATCACGTACTATCATCTTGGGAAGTGCATCAACGATCCCAACTCGCAGAGGGATTCGCCCGGCCTTTGGATGCCCATGGATCGTATCCATCAACTCTCTTCCAAGTGAAAATATTTCATCTGCATATTGGAATACCAATTGACCCATTTCAGTGGGTTCAATGTTGCGCCCCACGCGATGGAAGAGCTTCACCTCAAGAGTTTCTTCAAGTGTGGTGAGTTGGGAGCTGATGGTAGAAGGTACCAAGTTGAGCCGCTTACCGGCTGCAGTAATGCCGCCCTCGCGTACAACGTTCCAGAAATAATAAAGATGATGATAGTTGAGCCATTCCATACACACACCCTATTGTTTGTTTTATCGAACGATAACTATTGTTTTATCAACTTGTCCCAACAATTCTTCATAATTACTCTTTTTTATAAGGGTTTAAAATAATAATTTCACCCAGGAGTCAGAATAATGAAATTAAACTTCAAAATGAGACTGATACTTCTAGGTTTGTTGTCTTTTACAGGATTGACGGCATGTGACCAGGCAGACAAAATGATTGATGATGCTGCAGAAACCGCAAAACAGACAGTGAGTACGGTAAAAGACAGGGCTGCTGAGGTACTGGACACCACAGAAGAAAAAGACTCAGAAGAGGACTCAACAGAGAAAAAAGAAGATAAAGAAAAGGATAAAGACTGACCACAACGAACTTGAGCGTCGGCCACTTTTCTTTACCTCTCCCTTTTTATCTCCTGGCAGGCGCTCATTCTTTTCATCGCAACTCGAAGAAG
The DNA here is from genome assembly GCF_000341395.1 of Desulfocapsa sulfexigens DSM 10523. Lineage (GTDB taxonomy): Bacteria > Desulfobacterota > Desulfobulbia > Desulfobulbales > Desulfocapsaceae > Desulfocapsa > Desulfocapsa sulfexigens. Next base: position 3,379,849 of record NC_020304.1, read on the forward strand.
CTCTATGAAGATTTTATTGAAAACCCACAACCTTGAATTGATTCGGGAGACAACCACCAGCATGGATAGATGTCTTCGTATTGCCCTCGGTAGATTTTTAGTATCAAGTAATAAGGTTACAGTACGCTTGACGGATTTCAGCGTGTTAAAGGAACCATTGATAAAGAGTGTTTTATCTTTCTTAGCCAGCGAAAAGGAGGTGAGGTTATTGCCTAGAGAAGGGGCGGATATTGCAATCAAACCTTAAATCGCTATACAAATCAATTGGCCGTGCAGTTGAGCGGGAACTGGAAGCTGACCTTGATGGTGAGCGCATTGACAAATTGTCAAATAAAAACAGGAGGATGCCATGGGACGTGAGAAACTGCTGTTTAAAAGTGAAGAGAAGAAGAATAGTGCTGAAATCGTGGCATTTTTACGCAACATTGCCGATAAGATCGAACAGGATGGAAGTATGACCTTGCTGCAGGGTGAAGACAGGGTTGTCCTTGATTTTCCGAGCAGTATGACCATGGAAATCAAGGTCGAAGATGAAGAAAAAAGACGCAAGGGCACTAAGCGCACATTTGAAATTGAACTCGAGTGGTACCCCGACTCTGACTACAAACAAAGAAGCGTAGTCATAGAATAAATTCAAACTATTAACCAATACTTCAGAGCTGGAAATTGACAGCATGAAAAACATATCATTATCAGATAAAGAGTGGCACCACCTACCTACGGACGAAATAATTCACCTGCTAACCAGTGACCGTAAAAAAGGGCTGGTGAAGGAGGAGGCAGAGCGGCGTTTTCATCGATTTGGTGCCAATGTTCTCACCGCGAAGCAGGGACAGAATGTATGGATACGATTTCTAATGCAATTTCATCAGCCTCTGATCTATATCCTAATTGCTGCTGGCGTCGTTACTGCGGCATTGCAGGAGTGGGTTGATTCTGGGGTGATCTTCGGGGTTATCCTGGTTAATGCAATAATTGGTTTTATCCAGGAATCCAAGGCAGAAAGTGCCCTTGCCGCATTGGCCAATACAATGGTTGCAGAGGCCACAGTTCTACGCAATGGAGAAAAAAAACGTATACCATCAACAGAGCTGGTTCCAGGAGATATTGTCTTGCTCCAGGCAGGTGATAAAGTACCTGCCGATTTGCGGCTTCTGACAATTCGTAATCTACAAGTGGATGAATCTGCTTTGACCGGTGAATCGATACCTGTTGAAAAAAGAGTGGAAAAGCTTGCGCAGGACACAGCCCTGGCAGAACGAATAAATATGGCTTATGCCTCATCCATGGTTACATATGGTCAGGGAATCGGTATTGTTACTGCAACAGGTGACCACACTGAAGTAGGCAGAATCTCCAGGCTCATTTCCTCGGCACAGGATTTGGCCACGCCCCTTACCCGTAAAATTGCACATTTCAGTCATATCCTGCTCTACGCTATCCTGCTCCTTGCTGCAATTACTGTGGCAGTGGGTCTACTATGGGGACAATCGCTTTTTGACATGTTCATGGCTGCTGTTGCTCTCGCTGTAGGAGCGATCCCTGAAGGACTACCTGCTGCAGTGACCATTACCCTTGCCATCGGTGTTTCCAGGATGGCAAAACGCAGAGCCATTATCCGTAAACTTCCTGCCGTGGAAACTCTTGGCAGTACCACGGTTATTTGTTCGGATAAAACAGGTACGCTCACTGAAAATCAGATGACGGTACAGGCTATCATAGCTGGAGATGTTCATTACGAAGTCAGTGGAGTTGGTTATGCTCCATTTGGTCAAATTGTCAGACAGGAAGGGGCAGAAGATAAATACAGCACCGCACTCAACGAATGTCTGCGGGCAGGTATCCTGTGTAACGATAGTTTACTTCTGGAGAAAGATAATAACTGGCAGGTACAGGGCGATCCAACAGAAGGAGCACTGTTTGTGTCAGCTGCCAAGAACGGATTTAACAGAAAGGAAACCGTGACACAGAACCCCCGCCTTGATTCAATTCCTTTTGAATCCCAGCACCAGTATATGGCTACCCTTCATGATACAGGTACCGACAGACCGCGAACAGTCTATATTAAAGGTGCAGTGGAACAGATAGTAGCCAAATGTGCCGTAGCAATGGATGAAGACGGCAATACCAAAACACTTCAAAGCGATACGATCCATCGGGAAGTCTCTCGCATGGCGGCAAGAGGATTGCGGGTACTGGCTTTTGCCTGTGTAAGATTGCCGGCTCGCACCATGACAATAGATCATGCAGATGTTGCATCAGGGCTTACGTTTCTCGGCCTGCAGGGCATGATCGATCCGCCTAGAGCTGAGGTTGTGGTAGCGGTGAAAACCTGCAGGAAAGCCGGAATCAAGATAAAAATGATTACTGGGGATCACCCGATTACCGCTGCAGCCATTGCCGGACAGATAGGTATTTCAACTGATACCATCGATAAAACTGGAAAAGGAATAGTGCTTACCGGTGCAATGCTTGAAAAACTCTCAGACGATGAATTGACTATGGCCGCTGAAGAGACTAACGTCTTCGCAAGGGCCACCCCAGAACAGAAGATTCGTCTGGTACGTGCCCTCCAGACAAATGGTCATGTGGTGGCCATGACCGGTGACGGAGTTAATGATGCCCCGGCTCTGAAACAGGCCAATATTGGTGTGGCCATGGGCATCACCGGCACAGATGTCTCCAAGGAAGCAGCCGACATGGTACTCACAGATGATAATTTCAGCTCTATTGAGGCAGCGGTGGAGGAAGGGCGCGGCGTGTTTGATAACCTGACCAAGTTTATTGTATGGACTCTACCCACCAACCTTGGAGAAGGGCTGGTTATCCTCACGGCAATTTTTCTCGGCATAACGCTGCCCATCCTACCGGTACAGATCCTCTGGATAAACATGACTACAGCAGGTTTTCTGGGTCTGATGCTGGCCTTTGAACCAAAGGAGCCGGGGATTATGCAACGACAGCCGCGTCATCCAGATATTCCCATTCTCACCCGGGAATTGATCACCAGGATTTTTCTGGTGGGCACTTTGCTGCTCATCGGCGCTTTTGGACTTTTTGAATTGGAACTGGCAAAGGGTGCTTCCCTTGAACAGGCACGTACTGTAGCGGTAAACACTTTTGTTATTATGGAGCTTTTTTACCTGTTTAACTGCCGCTCTTTAACTAAATCAATTTTCCAGCTGGGTGTTTTTACCAACATGTGGGTCTTTGGAGGGGTTTCAGTTATGCTTTTTATACAGCTCATCTACACCTACTTACCCACCATGAACCGCTTGTTTCACAGCGCACCAATCGGTGCAGGCTCCTGGGCACAAATTGGTGTGGCCGGCCTTGCTGCCTATGTAATCGTGGAAGTGGAAAAGAAACTTCGCAATAATCGTTAAAGCTTGAAAGTATAAGCTTGCTATATAAGGAAAGTATGGAAAAACGTATAGACATGATTTGTCAGACCCAAAAGAGTCCCAGGTTCAATACTGCGAAAAATCATTCGTATGGAAGATTAGACACAACAACACAATGGATTTAACAGGAGATAAAATATAAGACGCTTTAAAAATATTCCTCCGGTTCATGACAGTGGCGAGTCTGGCCAATCAAGCCTCAGCAGGGCTATTGATTTGGCAAGACGCAATCCAATACAGCTGCACCAGGAGCATATCGTTCAGGGGAGAACCGATGGTGTCGTGATGGGTACTGTGTGCCGTGCAGGAATACCCGTTTTTTTTTTCATCGGCAATACAGCTGAAAAAATATTGCACAGGCTGGACTGTTCCATTTTGGCAGGTAGGCCAGACTGCTTTATCAGGCCGGTACAACTTGAACCCATAACTCTTTTAAATTGCACTGTCTCAGTAAGTAATTATGCAAACAATTAAAATACAGGAAAAATTTGACAAACTTCGCAGCAATAAACTATTTGAGTTTCTTGTCATCGGGGTAATTATTTTTTCAGCACTGGTTATTGGAGCAAAAACCTATAATATTTCTCGCGGTCTTCTTCAGGTGGTTCACCTGTTAGACTGGTTCATTACCTTCTTTTTTTTAACGGAAATCACCATTCGCTTTCTGGGGGAAAAGAATAAGATAGATTTTTTTAAACAGGGCTGGAATATTTTTGACACCCTGATAGTTACTGTCAGCCTTATTCCAATACAGGACAGTGAGCTTGCAGTTATCGGACGTTTGATTCGGATCTTTCGTGTCCTTCGAATGGTTTCCATTATTCCCGAAATGAGACTGCTATTGAATTCGCTATTTGTAGCTTTGCCTCAACTTGGTTATATCGTCGGCTTAATGTTTATCATTTTCTACATCTATGCTGCCATTGGAAGCACTTTCTTTGCCGCTATTAATCCGGAACTGTGGGGTGACATATCTATTTCACTGTTAACTCTGTTCCGGGTCATGACCTTTGAAGACTGGACCGATGTCATGTATGAAACCATGAAAGTGCACCCCCTATCCTGGCTCTATTATCTCAGTTTTATCTTTTTCACTGCTTTTGCTTTTTTGAATATGGTCATCGGGGTCGTGGTCAATGTTCTTAACGAAGAAAGTGATAAAATAAACAGAAAGGAACAACAGGACGCACAACAGATCAGCATGGAAGATCTCGACAAAAAAATCGAAGAACTCAAGGTATTAATTTTGCAAAGATCGACTTCTTCAACGAAGAAAGAAAGCTGATGAAAAACAATAAGAGCAACCTGGCGCAAAAATGGGCAATCCTTGCTGTTCTGACAGTAGGTATCACATTGCTGCATTACAATACGGAGCAGAGCCTCTATTATTTTCATGTGTTCTACGGCGAGCTGTACTGTATTCCGATTGTTCTGGCTGGGTTTTGGTTTGGTTTACGTGGGGCCCTTCTGGTTTCGACCACAATCACAGTATTTTACCTGCCATTTATTTACTGGCACTGGCAGGGCCTTTCCCCGAATGCTCTGGATAGCATTTTGTCTCTCTGTCTTTATAACGGCTTGGCTCTACTCACTGGTGCTCTCAAAGACAGAGAGACAGCTACAAGAGAAATGGTGTTACAGACCGACAACCTTATTGTCATGGGAAAATCCCTTGCTGCAGCTGCCCATGACATGCGATCCCCTCTGATGCTTATTGGCGGTTTTGCCAGGCGTATTTTGAAAAATATGGACGATCACGATCCGGCTCGCCCAAAACTGACCCTTATCATACAGGAAACTGAAAAGATGGAACGAATGGCCGAGGATATGCTAGACTTCTCCAAACCTTTGGCCTTGACAAAGGTGCGGGGAAATATAGATACAACTGTCAGGAATGGACTGGCTAAAGTACAGGAGGCTGCTCGAAAGAAAAGAGTATCTGTTGAATACCACCCCAGCCCTGAACCGGTAGATATTAAATTCGACAGCGTACGTTTTGAGCAGGCGCTTATCAACCTGATACAGAATGCAGTTGAAGCCTCTCCAGAAGGAGACACAGTTACAATAGCATTATCAGTTTCATCACTCGGAAGCCCGTTTCTCGATGTGGCGGATAACGGCAGCGGCATCCCACTTGCAAAAAGACAAAAGGTATTTGATCCCTTCTTTACCACAAAAAAGGAAGGTACCGGCCTTGGACTACCAATTGTGAAAAAGATCATCGACGCCCACGGCTGGTCTCTGCAAATTCTGGATAATAATGGTGGTGGGACTATTTGCAGAATAATGCTGAAGGAGGGCAACGGTCATGACTGCATTCATCAATGAACTGATCACGGGGAAATATTTTTCCACAGTGGGTGATACGACCTCTGCAAACCATTTGAACCGTAATAGACGCATTGTGCAGTTTTTCCTGTTTGGTGTGGCTATAGATCTTCTACTCATCATGGCTGAAATGGCTGCTGGGATCTCTCCCTTGGAAGATATCTTCAGAAACCCTATGCTATATGGTTATGTTTTTATGGTCACTGTGGCGGCATTTTCATTTTTCGGTGCAATGATAGGTTCCCGGGAGGATCATCTGGAGAAACTCGCTCTGCGAGATCCACTTACCGGACTTTTTAATTCCCGCTATCTATGGACTCGTATGGATGAGCAGTGGGCTACCGGTAAACGGGAAAAGAGTGATAGTTCTCTGATCCTATTTGATCTCGACTTTTTCAAAAGAGTGAATGACAGATACGGACATCCGGTGGGTGACGAACTGCTCAAACATGTCGGAAAGATCCTGCAACATGCTGCCCGCAGGAGCGATGTGGCTGCCCGAATCGGTGGTGAAGAGTTCGTTTTTTTCTTGCCCAACACCTCTTCGACCGCTGCTGCAGCCATTGCGGAACGGATCCGTGATACAATCAGCCGAACAACACTGATAACGGATAAAAATCATCAGGTTACAATTACTATTTCAGCAGGTGTTGCTAGTATAGACGACTATAATGCTAATATTCCAAGGACGCTTTACGCGAAAGCTGACAAAGCCCTATACCTTGCAAAACAACAGGGAAGAAATCGAGTTGTTATCAGCAAGGAATCGAAAAAAGAGATATCTAAAAAAATAACGACCATGGTATAGGCAAAACTACTCTGACAAGTCAGAAAACTCTTTAGTTACAGACAATTGCTAATCACCTTATTTGACAACAATAAAAACATACTAAAGTACAGTAAATCGGCCACACCCAGTGCCACCTACACAAACCTCTCCTCATCGTTTTTCTCACGTTGTAAAATAGAATACTTAAGTTATATTCTCATGTCGACTAACATGCATTATCCGTAACTGTGCAGGCCCGCCAGGAGGTAATTCACCCCGTAATAAGTAAACATCACCGAGACAAAGCCGACCATAGCAAACCAGGCAATTCTATTCCCACCCCACCCTCTTGTGAATCTTGCATGTAAGGCTGTTGCATAAATAAACCAGGTAATCAGTGACCAGGTCTCCTTGGGGTCCCAACTCCAATAGGTTCCCCAGGCAGAATTTGCCCATATGGCACCGGTTACTATCCCAGCTGTCAGCCAGATAAATCCTATCACCAAGGTCTTGTGCATGATGGTGTCAAGAGTTCTCAGGGAAGGCAACAGTGACAAAAATTTTCCTTCCTGAGCCTTTGCTTTTTTTCTGTCTTTCAGCAGATAAACCACTCCGAGGCCACTGGAAACTGCAAAAGCGGCGTAACCAATAAAACAGGTGACCACATGGGCAATGAGCCAGTTACTTTGCAGGGCTGGCACAAGAGGCCTGATTTCGGGATTCTTCATTTCAGCCAGGAGCATCGCCACTGCCGCAAAAGGTATGGCGAAGGCGCCAAGAAAACGATTTTTGTATTTGTATTCCAGCCCCAGATAAAAAACGGCTATGGACCAGGAGAAGAAAACCAATGATTCGTACATGTTTGACAGCGGCGCATAGCCAAAACCCATCTGATGTGATTCAATCCACCTCAGACCAATTCCCCCGGTGTTGACCAGAAGAGCAAGAACTGTTACCGTGCTGGCCACAGCACCATATTGTTCCTTGCGAAAAATAAAGATGCCGACATAAATGAATGCAGCCAGTAAGTATGCAAATGTTGTGACACCGAGAAGCACTGAGCTATCCATCAGTCTTTCCTCCAGTTGCGTACGTTGAAATATTTTCTAAGCTAACCATGGATGACAGAGTAATACCTATTACCAGTTGTGACTAATTGAAAATACAAAGACTTCTTTTCGACAAAAACGAACGCTTTGTTTACTGAGCAAATTCCGACAGATTCACTTTGATTTCACATAAAGGTTAGTAAAATGAACAAAACCAAAGGACAAATTGTTGCTGAGATCAGCGAAGCCATTATCAAGTTCGAAAAAGAGTACATGGGACGCGGCCCACTGGAGACGAAGACCTACATTCTTGGTGATATGGTGCTGGTGCGTCTAAAAGGCGTTCTCACCCAGGCCGAACACCAACTTGTCAGCACAGGTGAAGAGACCAAGGGACGGGATCTTATCAAACAGGTACGTATTGCATTGCTGGAAAAAGGACGACCGTTGCTTGAAGCAGTCATAGTATCTATTACCGGGTGCAAGGTAAAAAGTCTGCACACCGATATCAGCACCGTAACCGGTGAGAGAATAATACTCTTTACTTTGGAAAAGGATCCCACTTTTGAACAAACCTCCTAAGGGAGATCGATAACATCCTGGAACAGTAACATTTTTGCAATAAGCCCTTATGCGGTTGTTCGGTGGAGAATCAGTTTTATCTTGACTTGCAGGTGGATTTTAGTGTTAGCTTTCACAAAATATAAAGTGAAGAACTGAGAGAGCACTGATCTGTCAGAAACAGACCGCACGAGAAGATATCAAAACTGGGATGTGTTCTTTACCTTAAAAAAATAAGACTTATATGTTCGTCAGGGCTCTTGTTTGAGTGTTGAACCGAAATAAAAGGTCGAAGTACGCTGATTTTTATACGCGTTCTTCGACCTTTTTTTTTGCCTGTTCACCAGGATTCAAACAGAATGGCAGACGAAAATTAAGGTTATTCAGCAGAGGGTAAAACAAAATAAATGCCTAAACGCGACGACTTACAAAAAATAATGCTCATTGGTTCCGGGCCGATTATTATCGGTCAGGCATGTGAGTTTGATTACTCTGGAGTGCAGGCATGTAAAGCGCTGAAGGAAGAGGGGTATGAAGTAATACTGATCAATTCCAACCCGGCCACCATCATGACAGACCCGGAATTCGCACAACGCACCTATATTGAACCGCTTCAGGCCGATGTCCTTGAGGCAATTATCATAAGAGAACGGCCAGATGCCCTGCTGCCAACCCTGGGGGGTCAAACAGCTCTGAACCTTGCACTCGATCTTGCCGACCGTGGTGTTCTTGAGCAGTATGGTGTTGAACTGCTGGGGGCAAATGCCCATTCCATCCGCAAGGCAGAGGACAGGCAACTGTTTAAGGAAGCCATGGCCAATATTGGTCTCGACCTGCCACGTAGCGGAACAGCGCACACCTTTGAAGAGGCGGTGCTGATCAGGGAGCAACTGGGCGTTTACCCCCTGGTGATTCGGCCTGGTTTCACCCTTGGCGGCACCGGTGGAGGTATTGCCTACAATAATCAGGATTTTGAAGAAACTGTCAACAGGGGACTGTTTTACAGCCCTACTTCCGAGGTACTCATTGAAGAGTCCATTCAGGGCTGGAAGGAGTTTGAGTTGGAGGTGATGCGGGACGGGAAAGATAACTGCGTGATTGTCTGTTCCATTGAAAACTTCGACCCCATGGGTATTCACACGGGGGACTCCATCACGGTGGCTCCAATCCAGACCCTCACTGACCGCGAATACCAGCTCATGAGGGATGCCTCCCTTGCCGTCATGCGTGAAATTGGTGTGGAGACGGGTGGTTCCAACGTCCAGTTTGCCTTAAACCCCAAGGACGGCAGGATGGTCATCATTGAAATGAACCCGAGAGTCTCCCGTTCAAGCGCACTGGCCTCCAAGGCTACTGGTTTTCCCATAGCCAAGATTGCCGCTAAACTAGCCATTGGCTATACACTGGATGAACTGCAGAATGATATCACCCGTGAAACTCCGACCTGCTTTGAACCCACCCTGGATTATGTGGTAACCAAAATCCCGCGCTTCACCTTTGAAAAATTTCCGACCGCCGATGATACTTTGGGCACTCAGATGAAATCTGTCGGGGAAGCCATGAGCATTGGCAAGACATTTAAGCAATCCCTGCAAAAAGCCCTGCGTTCAATTGAGACCGGTCGGGCCGGTTTTGGTGCTGATGGCAGGGACGGATCCCTTGAAACTTTAAGTGATGATGAACTTGAAAGCCGGCTGCGCACCGCAAAGCCGGATCGGATCTTTCTGATACGAGTCGCTTTTAGAAGATGTTGGAGCGTGGAAAAAGTACACCATCTTTGCACCGTTGACCCCTGGTTTCTTGGTCATCTAGCTGAGCTTGCCGCCTACGAGGATGAGATCAGAAGTGCTGAATCACTGAAAGGTCTCAGGCAGGATCTGCCTCTCTTTAGACAGGCTAAGGAATTTGGCTACTCAGATTGTCAAATTGCCTGGTTGCTGAATACCACAGAGGAGAAGGTACGACAGGCCAGAATGGAGTGCAACCTTCTACCGGTATACTCTCAGGTTGACACCTGTGCAGCAGAGTTTGCAGCACATACCCCTTATTTTTATTCAACCTATGGTGATGTCAACGAAAGCATACCAACAGAGCGAAAGAAGATCATGATCATTGGCGGCGGGCCAAACCGTATCGGCCAGGGTATCGAATTTGATTATTGCTGTGTTCATGGCTCATACGCACTGCAGGGTGCAGGGATTGAAACCATTATGGTGAATTCAAACCCTGAAACCGTCAGCACCGACTACGACACCAGTGATCGTCTCTATTTTGAGCCTTTGACTCTGGAAGATATCCTTCATATCTATGGGAACGAAAAATGTGACGGTGCCATAGTTCAATTTGGCGGCCAAACCCCGCTGAATCTCGCCCGTGATCTTGAAAAAAATGGAGTAACCGTCATCGGTACCAGCCCCGCTGATATTGAAGCTGCTGAAGACCGTAAGTTTTTCAGCCGACTGGTGAAAAACCTTGGCATCCTCCAGCCTGAAAATGGTATGGCCTCGACCATTGAGGAAGCCAGGACCATAGCGGCAGAGATCGGATATCCGGTGTTGATCCGTCCTTCATTTGTACTGGGCGGACGGGCTATGATGATTGTTTATGATGAAGAGATGCTCACAACATACATGGACGAGGCAGTTGATGCTTCGGAAGATCGACCTGTGCTGATTGATCGCTATCTTGAGGATGCGGTGGAGGTTGATGTGGACTGTATCTCGGATGGTCACACAACGGTTGTGGCCGCGGTCATGGAGCATATTGAACATGCCGGAGCTCATTCTGGTGATTCTGCCTGTATGATTCCTGCCGTCAGTCTTTCAGCTTCAACAGCTGAAAGCATCAGAAGCCATGCCCATTCACTGGCAAAGGGGTTACGGGTATGTGGATTGATGAATATTCAATTCGCCATCCATAACGAGGATGTGTATGTCCTTGAAGTCAATCCGCGCGCCTCACGTACCGTGCCCTTTGTCAGCAAGGCCATTGGCGTCCATCTGGCCAAACTTGGCGCTCTGGTTATGGCCGGATACAGCCTGGAGTCGCTTGGATTTACTGAAGAGATTATCCCGGCTCACTGCAGTGTCAAAGAGGCGGTATTTCCCTTTAATCGGTTTCCCGGGATTGATGTGCAGCTTGGCCCGGAAATGAAATCCACCGGTGAGGTCATGGGCATTGATCCTTTCATGAACCTTGCCTTTTATAAAAGTCAGCTGGCTGCCGGTAATCATATTCCCACCAGCGGCAACATTTTCTTGAGTATCCGTAACCGGGATAAGGCTGCCATGCTCCCTCTTGCCGACAGACTGTTTAGAATTGGCTTCACCATCTTTGCTACCAGCGGCACCAGCAGTATTCTCGCAGATCACTCCATCCCCAGCCTCTCTGTTGCGAAAATCGCAGACGGCAGCCCCAATGTTCTTGATCTTATTGAGGAGAAGAAAGTGGACTGGCTGATCAATATCCCCACCGGCAGCACAACAACACGGATTGACGGAATAAAAATGCGCAGTCTGGCCGTAATGCGAGGACTGCCCATCACCACAACCTTAAGCGGTATGCAGGCAGCAACAAATGGACTGTCAACGCTGAAAGAAAAGCCTATTACTGTCTGCAGCCTACAGGAATTTCACAGTAATGCACCGCTGATCAACCTGCCAGGAGGCACAGCACCATGAAAGAAGTACAATCAAAATCCTGGGATTGGGCAGCAAAAAGGGAAAAAAAAGCATTTCTTGCGCTTGAAGACGGCTCAATATATCATGGCTACTCAATTGGGTTTACTCGTGACACCATGGGAGAAGTTGTCTCTAATACCGGCATGACGGGGTATCAGGAGATACTCTCTGATCCCTCTTACAGTGGCCAGTTGATCACTCTGACCTACCCTGAAATCGGCAACACAGGAGTAAACCCGGCTGATATGGAGTCAAGAGGTATATTTGCCCGTGGTCTGATTGTTCATGATTACAACATTCACAGCAACTGGCGGGCCAAGGAACCGCTCAGCTCATGGCTTACCCGCAGCAAAGTGCCAGCCATTGGCGGCATAGACACCAGAGCCTTAACCATCAGGTTGCGAGACAAGGGCACTCTTAAAGGCTATCTGGCCGTATCTGGAAGCGTTGAGGAAGAAGAGGCGGTCAGGCTATCCCGAAAATGGATAGGCCTTGACAATCAGGATTATGCGTCAAGGGTTACCTGTAATAAGGTTCTACAATGTAACATTGAGGAATCCATTCTCCCCTCCTGGGGAATTACCGGAAGTCTTTCCCCTGCCAATCTGAAAGTCGTTGCCTATGATTTTGGCATCAAGAGAAATATTCTGCGAAGCCTGCGGCTTTCCGGTATGGCCGTCACTCTTGTTCCCGCTAAAACTCGAGCCAGTGATGTCCTGGCCTTGAAACCGGACGGTGTCTTTCTCTCAAATGGCCCTGCAGACCCTACGGCTGTGACCTATGCCATTGATGCAACCCGTGAACTTATAGGGAAAGTTCCGCTCATGGGGATCTGCCTTGGCCACCAGATTCTTGGCCTGGCGCTAGGAGGCAGAACCAGTCGCCTGAAATTTGGTCATCACGGCTGTAATCATCCGGTTAAAGATCTGCTTACCGGCAGGGTTGAAATCACCTCGCAAAATCACAATTTTTCACTTGATCGTGATTCCCTTGATTCCAGCAGAATCGATATTAGCCACATCAACCTTAACGACCAAACCGTGGAAGGAATCAGCCATCGTAGCGAACCATTATTTTCAGTGCAATACCACCCGGAAGCCTGTCCTGGGCCCCATGATCCCTTTTATCTGTTTGACAGGTTTCGTTTATTAATCGGCGGGACAAAGGTATAAAAGATATGGCAGAACGGAAGAAAAATTGCCTGGCTCCGGACATTCATCCTGATTTCCAGCAAGGCAGTTTGGGACATGCTGAAAAAGAAGAAGGAACTGGTACCCCCATACCGACAAAGGAGTTCCGTAAACAGCAGATGATGGTGATCGGCAATCGATCACAGGTATATAAAGCAATGATGTTTGCCTGGTTGCTGTCATTTCTCTCTATTCCGCTATTTTCGTTTTACGGACGTCCTTTGCAGCTCTATACAATGACGCGGTTTTCCTCAGAAGAACTGACTTTCCGGCTTGGTCTGTTTTTTGGTGCTATGGTGCTCATTTTATTTGTGTCTCTGCTGAAAACCCGACATAATCCTTACGCTTATCAACTTGTCTGGGTAATGCCGCTGGCTATATTCTTCTACTTCAGTCTCCCCTTTGTCGAAAAGATACATATAGCTCTCTTTGGCTTGTTCGGCTTTCTAACCCAAAAACTTTTTGAACAGAAAATGGCTGCTGTTTTCTGTATTTCCATCTCTTTTCTGGATGAGTTATTTCAGCATTTCCTTGTTGACAGGGTAGGTGACTGGCGTGATGTGTGGTTGAATCTTTTTTCAGCTTCCCTTGGAATGTTCATTGCCTTTATTCTTTCCGAAGCCGGCTGCAAAAATTCTAAAGAAAATTCTACAGAATGCTAAAACAATCTATTTTCATCCTTTTGGTGATTTGTTTATCTTTTCCCGCTGCAGAAGCTTACAGTGGAGACTTAAAGATAGTTGTTCTTGATGTGGGAATGGGCCAGAGTATATTGCTAACAGATCATGGTCACGGCCTTCTTATTGATACAGGTCTTGCTGAGTATCCCCCTCAGGTGTTGGCGAGGATGGATTATTATGGCGTACAGACACTGGATTATCTTGTCCTCAGCCACCTTCATTCCGATCATGCTGCAGGGTACTTTGAAATCAGGAAAGCCTGGTCCGATGCTCCCGTTTTAGGGAGCTGTTATGTGCCCGAAAGACTCCTTCCCGAAGAAGAGGCATTTTTGAAAAAAATTCAGCCGGTTCTTTCCGTGGATCCTCTTTATGGTTGCCTTGCTGCAGGAGACACTATTTCCTGGCAGGGCTATGAACTGCAGGTTTTATGGCCCATTGTCGCACACGAAACGAATCTCAACCTTAATTCTCTTGTCCTGTTGTTAAAAAACTCACGGGGAGGGAGCCTGCTCGTCATGGGGGATGTGGATAAATCTGTGGAAAAAAGTCTAATTCCGGTGCTACAATCCATCCTGCCTCTTTCCGGAGTTAATTTGTATGTTGCATCGCATCATGCTTCAGCAGCCGGTACCGATCCTGAATTTTTAAATGTTGTACGACCACAGGTTTCCATTATTTCCGTTGGAAGAAACAATCGCTTCGGGTATCCAGCTGAAAACAGCGTACGCTTCCTTGAGCAGTACAGCAAAACCGTAGTCCGAACGGACAGAAATGGCGAAATCTGTTATACGCTGGGGATGACAGCAGTACCCTGTAAGTAGATCTCGGGCAAGACCGGGAGATCAACGGAGAAAATTTGAGAGAATACAATACTGATGTCAATCTTTACAATCAAACGAAAAGATAGTGATCTGCTCAAAGAACACGGCATGGTGCTGAACTGACTGCTTGGGTGACATCAGCCACGGTGGTATTGTTGAAATTGAAGATGAGCTTGAGGCTGAAAAGCCACAGGGACAGAGGTTAGGCGGCAGCAACTACCTTAACCGGCACCATCTGGATTGGTTTCACAACCAATCCAGATGGTGCCGGCAGATAGTATTCAGATCAAAATGATAAATATTTCCCGAAACAACCAGCTTAATCACCAGGAGGTGCAACTGGCGCTTTCGATTTTCTCCAGGAAATCAGACTTCCTTAATGCCTTCCAGCTTCCAATCCTCTGTACCCAGTGGGCGTGCCCAGGTCCACTCTTCGGCAAATTTCACGGGCTCGGTCATACTGCCGGAGAGTAACTCGCCACTCTTGTCATCAACGGTGTAATCAAGAAGATTTGCTGTAAAAAGAACGGTCGCAAAATCTTCCCCGTTTTCAGAACCGGCGGAAACAAGTTCAACCTTGCGAATGGAAATATTCTCAAGTTTATTGATCTCACCCTTAGATTCCATCTCGGCAAATTGAACTTCGTACTCAGCAGCGAGCTGTTCTCCCAGAAGATTTCTGTAGGAACTTATATCACGCCGCATCCAACCGGCCTGTACTTTATAGAACACATCCGATGCCACCTGAACAAAATAATCTTTATCAAAGCCTGGGTCAGCTATACGAATAAGATCCAGACCTTCTTCCAGCGCGGTTTTCGGGGGGGCTT
Source organism: Desulfocapsa sulfexigens DSM 10523 (assembly GCF_000341395.1). GTDB lineage: Bacteria > Desulfobacterota > Desulfobulbia > Desulfobulbales > Desulfocapsaceae > Desulfocapsa > Desulfocapsa sulfexigens. The sequence goes on from NC_020304.1 coordinate 3,395,161, forward strand.
GCGGTGGGGCTTTGAATCCGCCGGAAGCAGGAGCTTGATATCCGGGAGATGCGCCACCGGAAGAACGTGCGGCCGTGAACCTTCTATACATAAAGAAAGCAACAATACCAAGGAGGAGGAAAGGAAGTATTCCCATACCGGTTCCTCCCATTCCAAACATACTGCCAAGCAGCATCCCTCCGATTGCACCGCCAAGCAGACCACCCATCAGTCCGCGGCCCATTCCAGGCTGCTTCTGCTCGGTAGCCGGCTTCTGGTTCTGGGTTACAGGAGCCTTTTGGGCTGGTGTTGAACGAAAAGAGCGTCCGCCCCCCCGGGAACGAGCATCTGAATACTCTGCCATGATACCTGCCTCAACAAAACAGAGGGTAAAAAAAAAGAGAAAAAAAGGAGTGAATTTCCTCATGGAATTCAGCATTATATTCCTCCAGAAAATGATTGTATAAAAGACTTTTATTTCCCGTATATTACCAGCAGGCCATATTCCTGTCATCCCTTTTAGCAGCCTCAGACCAGTGCAGGACCCTCTCGCGAAATGAAGCATTTTTCCTGTATATCAGCCACCTACAGTTACATGTTCGAATAAACTGAACGAATGAGTTTGATTTATCTAACAGACTCATTTTGACCTGTGCTGCCCCATTTTGAGTAAAGAAACGAAACATGATTTATAAAATTAAGAGACTTCGTTTTTTAATTTCCGTAACCTACCCTCTTTGTCAGATTGTGGATTGCCCTTCAATGTAATGAAGAGATTGTTTATTACAACAAAGCACCTCCCTGCCTAAAAACAGACCACTTCCCCCCGCCATTCTTTTCTGTCGAGCACCCTGCAACGTAAAAATGTGAAACCGGGTTGTAAAAGTTGATCAGACAGAGATGTCCTGCTCATCAGCAACGAACCTACGCTACACTATATGTTTATCAAATCTGCCAACAAGTGAGCTGTTGGTGCAAAAAATATTGATTTCCTGTCTTGTTGTGTGTATAAGTGTTTCCGGATAATAAGCGAAGACTTGGGGGACATATGACAAATATGTCTGTCAGGCATAACAATGCACCAGCAAAGATTTTTCGTGGTGTCGTCATCTTGGCTTAAAAATATATGGCAGCAAGTCTGGCCGGACTTTATTTTACTATTAAAATAAAGTGCGTATCAGAACAAAAAGGCCGAAGAATTACTGAATATTCAGTGATCTTCGGCCTTTTTTTTTGCAAAAAATAAGGAAACCATCGTTTTAGTAATCACCGGAGAACAGCATGACCAACAAACGAATTGTCTGTGATGAAAAGCAGTACATCATTAACACGGACGATAAAATAAACAGCTCAAAAAGAACCCGGCCCGACACCAATTTTCAAATGAGATAAACCCCACTTATAATTTTAAAAAAAACATAAGGTATAAGAAAATGACTCAAAAACCACTTGTTGGAATTCTCATGGGCAGCGACTCTGACCTGCCAGTCATGAAAAAAGCGCTGGCAGTGCTTGCTGAAATGGGCGTTGCCTGCGAAATGGACATCAGCTCGGCCCATCGGCTGCCGGATAAAACGGCCGAGTATGCCCGTACGGCAAGAGAACGCGGCCTTGAAGTAATCATTGCAGGAGCAGGAATGGCAGCCCACCTGGCAGGAGTTATTGCCGCCCATACTACTCTGCCGGTGATCGGTGTACCTCTGGCCTCAGGGGCCATGAACGGAGTGGACGCACTTCATGCCACGGTACAGATGCCTCCTGGTATCCCCGTGGCAACTGTGGCCATTGATGGTGCCAAAAATGCAGCCTATCTGGCCTGTGAGATCCTTTCAATCAAATACCCGGAACTCACCGATGCCCTTGAGAAATACAGGGAAGAGACCCGCCGGACTCTGATGGAAAAATCTGCACAGTTACGCCAGGTTTGAACCTAGCCCATAAACGACCCACCAATAACTAATTACAGGAGCAGTATCATGTCACGAAAAATGGTCACTATTGACGGCAACCAGGCCTGTACCCATGTAGCCTATGCCACCAGCGAAATAATCACTATCTATCCAATCACGCCATCAACCTCAATGGCGGCAGAATCTGACACAAAGGCCAATTCCAACCAGAAGAACATCTGGGGCTCTGTTCCCACCGTCAGTCAGATGCAGTCCGAAGCAGGAGTTGCAGGAGCATTGCACGGTTCACTTACCACCGGTGCACTCTGCACTACTTTTTCCGCCTCCCAGGGCCTTATGCTACTGCTCCCCAACATGAACAAGATTGCAGGCGAGTTGACCCCCACTGTATTTCATATCGCTGCCCGTGCTCTGGCCTACCAGGGATTGTCCATCTTCGGTGATCACAGTGACATCATGGCTGCCCGTCAGACCGGTTGGGCTATGCTGGGCTCTCAGAATGTCCAGGAAGCCCAGGATATGGCCCTGATATCGATGCAGTCTACGCTAAAATCACGCATCCCCTTCATGCATTTCTTCGATGGTTTCCGTACCTCCAGTGAAATTCAAAAAATCGAACAACTGTCAGAGGAAGACATGCTGGAAATGATTGACGATGACCTGATCATTGAGCACCGTAAGCGTGGTCTGTCTCCGGATCGCCCTATGATGCGAGGAACAGCTCAGAATCCGGATGTAAATTTCACCGGCCGGGAAACAGTTAATAAATTTTATGAAGCAGTGCCTGGAATTGTCCAGGAGACCATGGACAAGTTTGCTATCCTCACCGGGCGCAGCTACCACCTCTTTGATTACTTCGGTGCACCCGACGCCGAACACATTATTGTTGCCATGGCCTCGGGAGCAGAGACGGTGCGAGCCACCGTTGAGTATCTGGTAGCCCAGGGAGAGAAGGTAGGTCTGGTTGTGGTTCGACTGTTTCGCCCCTTTGATGCAAGCGCGCTTATCGGAGCTCTTCCGGACAGTGTCAAGTACATCACCGTACTGGATCGAACCAAGGAAAGTGGCGCGGCAGGCGAACCCTTGTATCAGGATGTCCGTACTGTTGTCGGTGAGGCCCAGGATACTGGTGTTCTTGCCAAAGCACCGATTGTGTTAGGCGGCCGCTATGGCCTGGGATCAGCCGAATTCACCCCGGCCATGGTCAAGGCGGTGTTTGACAATATGGCTTCAACCAACTCAAAAAACCATTTCTGTGTAGGCCCAAATGATGACGTAGCCTTTACCAGCCTTGATTACGATAAGTCCTATGATATCGAAGGCAAGGATGTCCACCGGGCCATGTTCTTCGGTCTGGGAGCTGACGGCACCGTTGGCGCCAACAAGAACAGTATCAAGATCATCGGTTCCGAGACCGACAATAATGCCCAGGGATATTTTGTCTATGATTCAAAAAAATCCGGTTCCATAACCACCAGTCATCTTCGTTTCGGCAAAAATAAAATCATGGCCCCCTACCTCATCAACAAGGCCAGTTTTGTTGCCTGCCATAAGTTTACTTTTCTTGATCAGTATGACATGCTGGCCAGCATCGAGGAAAACGGGACCTTTCTGCTTACAACTTCTTTCAGCAAGGATGACGTCTGGAAGCACCTTCCAGCAAAAGTCCAGAAGCAGATGATTGACAAGAAGTTGAAATTTTACATCATCGATGCCATCAGCCTCGCCGCAGCCCTGGGCCTTGGCGCCAGGATCAACATGATCATGCAGACTGCTTTCTTTTTGATCTCCGACATCATCTCCAAAGAAGAAGCCATCAGCTCCATCAAAACCGCCATCAAAAAAACATACGGAAAAAAGGGTGAGAAGGTGGTCAAGATGAACTACGACGCCGTGGACGCAGCGGTAAACAATATCGTATCCGTTACTGTACCCTCATCTATCAACGGCCACGAACTTCCACCAACCGTACCCGCCGATGCCCCTGCTTTCGTCAAGGAGGTAACGGCAAAGATGATTGAGGGCAAGGGGTCCGAGATCAGGGTTTCCCAGATGCCCTGCGATGGTACCTGGCCCACCGCCACTACCCAATATGAAAAACGCAACATTGCCGTTCAGGTTCCCCAGTGGGATGCGGGGACCTGTATTCAATGCGGTCAATGTTCCCTGGTCTGTCCCCATGCCTCCATCCGCATAAAAATTGTTGACCAGAATAGTCTGAACGATGCACCTGCAACCATGCAGAGTGTTGATGCCGTTGGAAAACAGTTTAAGGACCGTAAATTTGTCCTTGCCGTTTCCACTGAGGATTGTAATGGCTGCAGTCATTGTGTATCTGTCTGTCCGGCCCGCAAGAAAAATGCTGCTGGAGAAAAAACTGAAGAGCGCGCATTGGCCATGGCAGATAATAATGAGGAGATCCGAATCCGTGAATCAGGCAATTACGCCTTTTTTCTCAATCTGCCGGAGCTTGATTGCAGTGAAATCAACCCGAGCACTATAAAAGGCAGTCAGCTGTTACGACCTCTTTTTGAGTACCCTGGTGCCTGTGTGGGCTGTGGTGAGACCCCGTACATCAAACTGGCCACCCAGCTTTTCGGCGACCGGATGATGATTGCTAATGCCACCGGCTGCTCCTCCATCTACGGCGGCAATCTACCCACTACCCCCTACTGCAAGCGGAGTGATGGACGAGGGCCGATTTGGGCCAACTCGCTGTTTGAAGACAATGCCGAGTTTGGTCTTGGTATGCGCCAGACCGTCAACAAATTGGCGTCCCAGGCCGTTGAACTGCTTGAAGGTGCGGTAACGGCAGGGCTTGTGGAGCAGAGTATGGTTGATAAAATACTGAATGCCCCCCAGACCAGCCAGGTAGAGATTGAGACCCAACGTGAGATGATTGCATGGTTAAAAAAGAAACTTGAGGGAACCACCTTTCCAAAAGCTCAGCAATTACTCCATGTGGTCGATTATCTCGTGAAAAAATCGGTATGGATATTCGGTGGTGACGGGTGGGCATATGATATCGGCTACGGTGGTCTCGACCACGTGCTGGCTTCAGGTGAAAATGTCAACGTTCTGGTCATGGACACCGAGGTGTATTCGAATACCGGCGGCCAGATGTCAAAATCCACCCCCCGTGCGGCCACCGCCCAATTCGCCGCTGGTGGTAAACGGATGGCCAAGAAGGATATAGGAATGATTTTTGCCACCTACGGCAATGTGTATGTGGCAAAAGTTTCCATGGGTGCCAATCCGGCCCAGGTGGTCAAAGCCTTTAACGAGGCTGAGGCATATGACGGCCCATCGTTGATTATTGCCTATTCCCACTGCATTAACCATGGCATCAATATGGCTCAAGGGCTGGAGCAGCAGAAAAAGGCTGTTGATTGCGGCCACTGGCCGCTCTACCGCTACAATCCAATGCTTGAAGAGATCAGCAAAAATCCACTGATCATTGATTCTAAAGCTCCGTCATCGTCGTTTGCTGATTATGCGATGAATGAGAACCGCTACAGAGCCCTGAAGTTAACCAACCCCGATATGTTTGACGAGTTAATGGGGATGGCCCAGAAGGATGTGGATAAGGCATGGAAGTTTCTGGATGGTCGCCGCAAGGCCCTGAAACCTGAAGCATAGGAAGTGACGGAACAACAACAGGGCCAGGGACTTTTTTTCATCCCTAGTCCTGTTGCCTATTCCGTAGAGAATAAATAAAAATCAAGACGAATGTATCTGGAGATATGATGCATAAACTACTGACCGATGAGCCTGGAAAAAAGATGTTGCTGCTTGGTAACGAGGCCATTGCCCGTGGGGCCGTTGAGGCTGGAGTGGCCATTGCTGCAGCGTATCCTGGCACCCCTTCCTCCGAAATTTCACTGAACTTTTTTCAAATGTCTCAGGAAAGTGAGCTTTATTTTGAATACAGTGTCAATGAAAAGGTCTCGCTCGAGGTAGCGGCGGCTGCAGCCAATACAGGCGTACGTGCCATGTGTATTATGAAACATGTGGGGATGAACGTTGCTGCCGATGCCCTGATGACTCTTGCCTATGTGGGCGTGAGAGGTGGGCTTGTTATTCTGGTGGCTGACGACCCTTCCATGTTTTCCAGCCAGAATGAGCAGGATAGCAGATACTATGCAAAACTTTCCGGTCTTGCCATGCTGGAGCCATCCACCATTGAAGAGGCTAAGGACATCACAATCCGGGCATTTGAGTTGTCAGAGGAGTTAGAAGAGCCTGTTCTTCTCCGAACAACCACCCGAATAAATCACTCCACCGCTGTTGTCACATGTGGCGATATCTCTCCTCCAAAAACAAAAGGAGATTTTACCAGAAACCCCATGCGCTATGTCACAGTGCCAGCGGTATCACGTAAACTCCATGTTCGACTTCTTGACAATCTTGCCAGAGCAGAAGAAACAGCCAATCAGTCATCCTTGAATTTCACGGAAGGCAAAGGCAACTGGGGTATTATCTGTAACGGAGTCAGCTACACCTATGTTTCCGATGCCGTGCAGGAACTTGGGATAGAGGAGAAGGCGACAATTCTCCGCCTGGGTTTTTCGCACCCCCTGCCTAGAGAAAAGGTGAATTCGTTTCTAGCCGGCTGCGATCGTGTACTCATCGTGGAAGAAGGAGAGCCGGTCCTTGAGGAAGCCGTAAAAGCTTTGGCCCAGGAAAAAGGCAAACTTCTACCCATAGGTGGAAAAAGTACGGCTCTTTTTTCACGCCTTGGCGAATTCAACCCTGCTCTTGTGCGAGAAAAAATTTCTGCGTGGTTTGAAGTGCAAGAAACTCTTCATGACAAACAAGAGCCTTTAATACAGGCGGAGTTAGCACCACGTCCGCCAACCCTGTGCGCCGGCTGTTCTCACCGGGCCACCTTCCATGCTGTAAAAAAAGCTGCCGCAGGTATGGATGTCATCTATCCCACTGATATTGGCTGCTACACCCTCGGTATGCTGCCCCCCCTTGGGATGGCAGATTTCCTGATCTGTATGGGGTCATCCACCGGGACTGCCGCAGGTTTCTCCAGAACTCTGGATAAAAAGGTGGTCACTTTCTGCGGTGACTCCACCTTCTTTCATTCTGCAATGGCAGGGCTGGTCAATGCAGTATTCAACAAACATAACTTTACCCTGATAATCCTTGATAACGGTACCACAGCCATGACCGGGCACCAGCCCCATCCGGGTGTGGATATGGAAAAGCACGGGCTTTCCGGTTTTGGCAAAATTGATATTGAAGAGGTGGTCAAAGCACTGGGCGTCGGATATCTATCCGTCATTCATCCCTTCAAACTCAACAAAAGTATCAAAGTGTTACAGGAAGCGTTTGCCTACAAAGGTGTTTCCGTAGTTATTGCCAGGGAGATCTGCACCCTGTATGGCAAGAGTCTGAAAATGCCAAAGATGAAACCCTTTTACGTCAGTGACAAATGTCAGAATCATAAGGACTGCATCGACCAGCTTGGCTGTCCCGCCTTCTTTGTCAAAAAGGGTCGGGTGAATATTGATCCTGATCGCTGCACCGGTTGTGCACTCTGCGCTCAGGTCTGTCCTGAAAACGCCATTCGTCCTGTAAAAACAAACGATAAGTAAAATCCCCGAGGGAAACAAGATATGAAAGTAATCAGATTAATGATCGTGGCCGTAGGTGGTCAGGGAAATCTCCTGGCTACCAAAGTACTTGGAGAGGCTGCACTTCTTGCTGGGATCCCCTTTAGAATGAGTGAAATCCATGGTATGGCTCAGCGGGGTGGTGTGGTTGAATCAGCAATGATTTTCGGGGATGCCAAAAGCTCGCTTATTTCCGATGGTGAGGCTGATATTCTCGCCGGTTTTGAACCCCTTGAGACCCTGCGCGCATTAGGAAAATGTAACAAAAAAACTGTAGTTATAACGAACTCTGCACCAATACCGCCATTTGCAGCGGCTGTCGGGTGGTCTGCCTATCCGGGTCCGGAGGATTTGCAGATACAGATACTGGACATGGCTGGAAGCCTGAATAGTTTTGACGCTACAACTCTTGCCATTGAGGCCGGTAATGTCATGGCTGTAAATATGGTTATTCTTGGTGCGTTAGCCGGCACCGATCTGCTTCCCGTTTCTGCTGAAAACATCAGGGAGACGATTCGCAACAAAACCCGAAAGAATTTTATTGATGTCAACCTCAAAGCCTTTGACCTGGGTTTCAAGCAGTAACCTTAAAAGCTACATGAGGAAATGACCCTATGTTACTCAATGGTACTTCCGAAGCAGAACAGGGAAAGACAGTGTACCTGGAAAAGATATGCGAGATATCAAGCCGTTTAGTCATCGGCATAAACAGCATATTTGTCCGAAAAATGAACGATAAACCACTGCTGTCTGCCTGTGAAAATAAGTTGGTTGAAGGAAAGTATCTCCAGGAGGATTTCCAGTATGTCCTTATCTGGAACCGTGGTGTTATTGCCAGTATGGTGGCAGAGCAGGCGTATGAAGTCGGAAAAAAAGTTATTTTTGTCCACGACGGTAAAGATGCCAGACCAGATAGAAGTGATGGGGATCTCATCTTTACTGCTCCATATTCTGCCACACCTGAACAGAAAGGCCGTGGGGATCGACCAGATATCACAGCGCTCGACCAGCTACTGCTGTTTTTAAAGAACCATAATATTCCGCTTGATCAGATTGTCCTCCATCCGGGGTATGGATTTAATTCGGAAGATCCTGTGTTTTTTGAGGCGTTGGAGAAGAGAGAAATCCGTTTCCTGGGTGCCGGCAGCAAACACATTGATTTCATAGGCAACAAAGTCAATGCCAATAAGATCGCAGCCCAAACAAGCATAAAACCACCAGGGTCCAGTGGAAGGATAGAGACCGTAAACCAGGCCCTGACTTTTTTTCAGCTGTGCCACAAGGACGGGATACAAAAAATAGTCTTAAAAGATGCATATGGAGGCGGTGGCTCAGGACAAAAACTCATTGCAGTTGATGATCCTCAGGCGGAGAATATAATCGTACAGACTGTAAATGAATGGCTGGATAAAGGAACGACCTTCAGTATCGATCAGTGGATTGAAAAAAGCAGGCATATCGAGATGCAGGTAATGGTGGACCAGGGCGGCAACGTTCGCTTTGGTTCTCCCCGTGACTGCACCATGCAACGTGCAAAGCAGAAGATCATTGAAGAGACAGCCTCGATCACCCTGTCCCAGGAACTGCAACTGCGGGAATCCATCCAAGACTATTTCAAAATGGTGGAGGAAAAACTTGAAAAACCCTATGTGGGGCTGGCTACCTTTGAAATGCTGTATGAACCCGATACCGGCAATTTCAACTTTCTGGAAGTAAACACACGAATTCAGGTAGAACACCCTGTTTCCGGGCACCAGGGCGGTATTCAATTTATCAGGACACAGTTTGATATTGCCAGTGGACAGAGACTGCATGATCAGGAAAAACTTGATCGCAGGCGTGATAAGGTGGGAGGCCACACCATTGAAGCCAGAATCTGCCTTGAAGAAGTCTTAGAGACGGGGATGATTCAGTTTGTAAAAGAAATGTTGCACAAGGATGCCCTTACCTTGGGTGTTAGCGGGAAAGTTGCAATAAGGCTGCCGGAACGTGCCAATTCAACGTTTTACTTTGATAACCGTATAATAAGAGACAGAGAAGTTGCCAATGGTCAGGGGCGCTATGACACCATGGTCGGCCAGGTAGTTTCAAGGGGAGTAGATAGAAAGTCTGCCATATTTGAGCTTGAGATGGCCGTTAAAAGTCTCCAAATAAAAGGGGTTTCAAGCAATATTGAACTTGTGGCAACTATCCTTGACGATCCAGAATTCAGGGACGATCGTCATTCCTCAAGGAGCAGTGTTGTAGACCGTTTTATGGAGAAAAAAATTGCTGAAAAGGATCTGCTGGAAGAGAACAAAAAAAAGAGGCAAATCGCACTAAACAAATTCAAAGACGAACCGGAACAAGTGGGTATTGCGGATTTAGTCCGTGTGATAGATCTGCCCCTTGCCCCGTGCAGAACGACTGTAAAAAATATAATCGATTTTTTCACCCCGCCCGGATCGGCTTTCCAGGCAAAATCATTTGAAAAAAGGTACTTTTTAGTCGAAACAAGCCTTGTCAACAGAGATCTTTTTCGGTTTCTCAGCTGTTTTCAGGTAACCAGTGCGGATGCATATATAGCATCAGACATAAAACTGTTTGCAATCCCGACATGTATGGAAAATCCTTTTCGCCTTTTTTGGCAATATTACACAGGGGAGAATCCATTTGAAGTAAAACAATGTTTGTTGAGAAGCCAAAATCTCCAATTTTTTTGTATGAAAACAAATAATTAAAGAGTAGCAGATTGTACCTATAGAAAGTTTCTGGGCAGCCTGCCATTCCATTGGCCTGCCCCCCTGAAATTCTAGGCCTGAAATGTTTATCAGCTGAAGACTTCTCCCCCACGACCGTATCAGATTAGCATTCCGACCTTCTACTGAACATTAGTTCAATCGTTGTGTTGTCTATATTTCTTTATCAGGAAATAATGAATGAGAGTAATGCAAATTTATTTTCTGTACTGTTTACGCCTTTTCCAAATCCATGGCGGAACCGGTGATGTCTCACGCCAAAGTCCTATTTGCTGCGTGCGTGCTTTTTTTTCATAGCTGTACCAATCATTACAAATGGGTTCTTTACAGTAATAAATATGTACCCAGGCCAACCCTTCTTTCAATAACTCTTCATTGAGACATCTCTGATCCGAAAGAGTGACAACTGCCACCATCCTTCCATAATCATCCCAGTCTTTCACCTGCAAAGTAACCACCTTTCCAGCAGCCAATTTGGCAGTAAACCTTTTAGCAACCCTCGAATAGGCCTGATGATACTCAGGAGTATCTATACCCCAGAGCCTTACTCTGACACTGTTCGATTTATATTTAACCACGATAGTATCGCCATCTATAATTTTTTCTACGATTGCAGTACCCGACGTACCGGCAAGGATCTGAGAAGAGTATAGGAGTGATAGCAGAACAACAAAAAGCAGATACTGGAAGAAATCGAACTGGTCTGGGAGCACATTTCTTTTTGGTTTCTTCAGCACAATCACAACTTCCACCAGGAAACAAACAATTAATTATACAATATCAAACTGTTAAATCTGAAAACAAAGCATATGGCACTGCATCAAAAACAAGCAAATATCACAAAAAGATCGGGTTAAAATAAATATTCATCACCTTTTACACCTACACCCTTAATTTCTTTAAATAAAGCAAAAAATGGTTCTTGTTATTTTTTCACAGCTTATGATAAGCTTAGCAATATATGAGGTACAGCTTTCCCGTGGAATTGGTTAATAGACTTCATAGTTTAATAGACTTACTTCATGAATTGTTAACGCTAGCCAAGAGAAGATGATTCTGGTATTTTACTGGGTAAGAAATTTTCCAGGCAGAGATAATTCATTCACCTGCTAATACCTGAACGCAGTTACCGAAGAACTCCTCAGCCCCTATTAGATTTTATGACTCACGACAACGATACACTTTCAAATTCTGAAGAGGAAACTCGAGATTTCCTGCTCAGCCTCTCTCTCTTCGATAGCTTTAATGTTGACGAACTTTCTTTGCTCGCTCAACACATGAGTTATATCCATCTTCAGCGCGGCGAGTTTCTTTTTGTTGAGGGTGACAAAGGCGACTTTTTAGGATTTGTAGTACAGGGTGTACTTGAGGTGCTGAAAAAATCAGCAACCGGGGAAAATGTTATCATTGCCCGCCTTGCCAAAGGGAGTTCCATCGGGGAGATGGCACTCATCGACAAGTCACCACGATCCGCAACCGTGGTATCAAGACAACCCACCACCATGATAACACTTACCAGCAAGGGCTTTGATCGTCTCACTGAAAAATCTCCCATGACAGGCGTTAAAATAATCCAGAAAGTGGCGAGACTCCTCAGTCTCAACATGCGCAGAACATCAAGTAAACTCGCAGACTTATTGAATGTATATCCGGTATAAGTCCCTATCTTACAAAGAATAACTATATACAACTGAAACATTCACCCCCTATATTATGTCAGCAACGCCCACAATACTTTTTTCAGACCCAACCCCAGAAAAGCAGCTCTTTTGCCTGCAGCTTTTTTCTGAGTCTGCACCTGACAATGTCCATATATGTTCAAGCCCTGATGCACTTATAGAGACACTCAGTAAGGTCAAAGTTGATATTCTTTTTCTCAATCTCACATTATTTCCCGATGAAGAGTGTATTTCACATCTGGATGCTATTCAAAATGATTTCCCTGAACTTCTCATTATTGCTGCAATCCCAGAGGATCAGACAGCACTCGAACAGGAAATTCTCAGTCGCAACACCTTCTTTTACATCACGATTCCCTATAAGGAGTCAGAAGTTCAACTTGCCCTTAAACGTGCTTTAACCAAACTTGCTATCCAGCCTACAGATACATCTGTGAACTCCCGGAAACGCCTTCCCCCATTCCACGGAATAATTGGCGAAACCGAAGTAATGCAAAATCTGTTTTCTCTGATCAAAAAGATCTCAGAGGACGCACTGGCCACGGTTCTTATCAGAGGAGAATCGGGTACCGGTAAGGAGATGGTTGCAAAAGCAATCCACAGACACTCTTCACGTAAAAATAAGAACTTTGTCCCTGTAAATTGTGCTGCAATACCTGATGATCTGCTGGAAAGTGAACTCTTTGGTTACACGAAGGGGGCTTTCACCGGAGCCACCCAGAACAAAATAGGGCGAATTGAATATGCCGATGGTGGTACCCTGTTTCTCGATGAAATTGGTGATATGAAACCCACCCTCCAGGCCAAACTTCTACGAGTTCTTCAGGAAAAGGAATTCGAACCCGTGGGCGGACTCAAAGCGACTCCCGTCGATACCCGTGTAGTTGCTGCAACCCATTGTGACCTTGAACAGTTGGTCTCCGAGGGAACCTTCCGAGAAGACCTTTATTACAGACTTTCAGTCATTCCCTTAAAAATCCCCCCATTAAAAGACCGAAGAGAAGACATCCCCATCCTCCTTGATGCCTTCTTAGACTTGCATGCTACGAAGCGTGGCAGGGACAAATTCATCATCCCGATGAATGTTATGATCGCTCTGCTCTCGTATGAGTGGAAGGGCAATGTCCGTGAGCTTGAAAATCTTGTGCAACAAATGTCTATTTTATATTCAGGCAAAGAAATTCAGCTTGAAGACCTTCCGGAAAGGTTACTTGCCGATTTCGATCCGGAAGCTGTTGATTATGAGCTAATGAACACCATTATTTCCGGAGTCTCACTTTCTGATAAGGAGCCGGAAAAAATATCACAATCGACAGTAATCTCTTTACCTGGAAGGCTTGAATGGCAGGAAGGGCAAGTGGATTTCAACGAACTTATTAATGATTATGAATCACAGCTCATAATAAAAGCGATGAAAATAACTGGTGGTAACAAAAAAGAAGCAGCTAAACTGCTAAATTTAAAACGAACTACATTACTTGAGAAAATTAAGAAAAAAAATCTCCAGGGAATGTGGGAAGAAAACTAAATCAAGCCGCTATTTGCGCAGAAACAGAATCAATTTTATCTTCAATCTCAGCATCACTGGCCGGGGTCAGTAGAATATCATCTACTCCATATTTTACTGCCTTAATTACCTTTGTTTTTGTCCACCCCGGGCCCACGGCTATAAGTGGCAATGAACTGGCAGAACTGATCTTAATTGCTGCCCCAAGCCCTTTTTCGTCGACTTCAGCCATTACCAGAAAAACCGCTTTCACTTCTCCTGGCAGATAATCACTGGCACTTTCCTTATAATCAAGAACCTTGAAAGCCACACCACGACCATTCAAAACAGCGGATATTTTTGAACACTCACCACTGTCATTACTGACAATAAGGAATTCTGGATGAAGTGAAGCGCTGGCACTCTCTTGCGCTCCGACACCGCTAGCGCCTACGGTTGAATCAGCCTTACCAGTTACAGCATTTTTTGAAGCAACATCGGAAGCCTCATCTACAATTTCTGTCTGTCCTAATCCTTCGAGTTTAAACAGTGTTAAGGGTACAAGCATCTGCATACTGCCAAGCGTTTTTTTCCCGATACTCATTTTACTTGTTGCCATATAATAAAGCACATCAGGCATCGGTTCATCAGACTCAGTATCAACCTTCATTGGAACAACCTTTTCAAGGCCAGTCTTTATAAAGCGTATCTTATCCGGATACTGTTCCTCAAAAACTTTTGTATATACACCTGAAATTATATTGGCTATCTCACCGTAGGCATCTTCTGAGTCATCATTGAATTCTTCTTCAGCTACAATAGAATCAAGTTCAGTTGGTGGTAACATAATCAGGGTGCCACCAATAAAAATGGCATCCTTTAATCCAACATAGAGATACCCCTTCCCTTCAAGTGCACCAACCACATCCATATGGGCCAGTATCTGTTTACCAGATGCCACATCGAAGAAGAAATCCTCCTTATTTATAATACGTGTGGTATGTTCGGTAAATTGAACATCAGCTCCAAGGAGTGCGCCAACCTCATCTCCCATACGCACATTGCACTCTTTCAGACAGGAGTCAACACGCTTCTTCTGTTTTTTGGTATCAAAAGGTTTTGCATTAGGGGTGTTTACTGTTGCCGTAGTCTCATTACCAGCCTGACCATCTTCTGACGATCCCTCGACCGGCGGAATGTTTCCGTTACCAACAGTATCAGTACTTGCATCAGTATGAGGAGCTTCCTTGCTGGATGTGTCGGTAACTTCCGCTCCGACGGTGGAAGTGCTTTCAACTGCCTGTTCTTGAGCAGGAGCCTCTTCATCAAGCCCTAATGGTTTAGCTGGAATGAGCAGAACAAGTTTTCCCATCTCCACACCATTCAACTTCATCCAGGCACTAACCTGGTAGTAATTCTGATTTGGTATCGGTCTGTCAGACTCCACCTCAACCTGCATGGGAATTATAACTTCCTGGGCCTTACGGATAAAACGAAATTTTTTGGGATACATCTCTTCAAAGGTCTTCGTATAGGCCCCGGCTATGATATTTGCTATTTCACCATAGGAATCATCGATTTCTTCACTGTAGTCTTCTGAAGATGAAGCTTCCTCCAACTCAACGTCAGGAAGCATAATGAGGGTTCCACCAAGACGGATTGCATCCTTGACCGAAACCAGGATCGCACCATCACCCTCAAGTTCACCGCTTAGTTGTAATTCAGAAAAGACGAGTTTCCCGGAAGGTTCATCAAAGAAATCTTCTTTAGAAATCAATTGGGTCGTAAGGTCGGCCATGACCAGGGTCGCACCCATAAGGCCACCGACTTCATCACCAACACGCTCTTGAACAAGTTCAAGAATTTTATCAATTTTCTTTTTGGCTTTACTGGAGGACATGTATTTAGAAGAATGAAAGAATTATAAGAAAATCTTTACCTTTATTTCAGTATCGACCTGATCTGATAATTTCTTAACAGCTTTGAGAGCAAAAATAAATTTAACACAAATGATACAATAAAAAAACTGAACAAAGTACAGAGACGTTCAATCAATATATTTTAATTCCACCATAAACAATCCACCATTCATGGCAAAATGAACAACAACTCTTGTGGCGCCAGACATTCCACTGGTACTAAAGGATTCACCAATAACCGTTGTGGGAATGGCAATTTGAATATCCTTGCCATCTTCCGCAAAGGAATTTTTCATATTCCCAGCAACCATATTGGCAATTTCACCAATGGCATCTTTCACGTCCTCATCTATTTCAAGAACTTCCATTCCTAAAAATGTTCCGGTTATATCCCTTGCCACCGACGAGGGACAGTGCACAGCCAGCATCCCACGAATATCTTTGCCAAGACCTACCATACTGGTGATATTCGCAGGAATATCTCCACCTCTGCCTTCGATTATTTTTACGACTTCAAGCTCAACCATGAGCATGGCTGAGAAAACTTCACGAGTTCCATCAATTATTGCCTGCCCAACATCCATCACACTCAAATCCCTTAATATACGATCCCTATAATAAAAAAAAGAACAGGTGCAGTAACAGCCACCTGTTCCAATCGCAAGTCCATTTAAATATAAAAAAAACTCTTGCTACTTCTCAAGATCCATTTCAACCAGAAAACAGCCTTTACCGGTATCAAATTCAATAATAATTTTTTCTACCTCTTTATCAGAACTGAAACTGTATTCACGTCCACAAATGGTTGAAGGGAGAGACAAGTCAATATCTCGACCATTTTCTGACAAAATGGTTTTCACATTGCCACCGAGCATATTGGCAACCTCACCAATAGCATCATGAACATCATCGTTGATTTCTTCAACATCCATCATGAGAAAACTGCTGGTTATTGCCAATGCAACACTGTAAGGAACATGCACCGCAAGAACCCCCTTATGGGTACCAGCAAGTCCTATCATTCCGGTTATGGTATCCTGAAGAACACCATGAGTGGTCATCACTTCTTTAACGCTCAAGTCCATCATGACCATGGATGAAAAAATCTCCTTGGTCGATTGAATCATCTTGTCCTGAATCTCCACGCTAACCTCCTTGTAAAGCAACAGTTATAGAAGTGGTCCAAGAACCTCATTAACCTTATCAGGAGTAAATGGTTTCTTTATCGCCCCAACAGCTCCAAGGGATTTGGCCTCACCAATAATATCATCGCCTGTCTCGGTGGAAATCATCAAGACTGGAATATCTTTCATATTGTCACGGCTGGATTTTTCACGAAGAAAACTAATTCCATCCATATTGGGCATATTGATATCACTCAGTACTATATCAACATTTTCTTTTTCCAGTACTTCAAGAGCTTCAAGTCCATCGGCCGCTTCAAATATATTATCAAAATCGATCCCTGCCTGTCGCAAGGACCTACCTATAATAATCCTCATAGTTTTGGAGTCATCCACTAACAAAACATTCTTACCCATTATTTCCTCCTGCTGAAAAACCTGATTTATGAATTTGACTATTCATTTCTTGAACAATCAGACATCTTTTTCCAAGTAACGTATAACAGTAAAATATTACCAGCTTTTTAGAACAAAAATCAAATATCTTTTCAAAATAATTCTTTCATCCTAAAACAATTGAATGGACTGGTTTTTGCAAGTTGTATGTCAAATATAACTCAACCTGAACTGTAATGAAAAAATATTCCATAATATTCTATATTTTCACTCTGTTAGGACCCCATGTGGCAAATGCCGAGAGTGTCCTTAACAGAATCAATAAAATCAACACTAAGAATGCTGTTGAGTTGTACTGCTCATTCACTAGTATTCCAAGCTATCGATCTAATATCAGGGAAAAAAGAGTCGATTTCATTTTGGAAGATACCACCCTGGACCCGAATCTCAAATTTTTCAAAGCTGACGACAGGATAGTCAAAATTCTGTCACTCAATAAAAATAATAAAACTGTTCTATCATTTTTTTTCAGATATCCACCGCAAAGTTTTGAAGTAACCCCGAATGAAAAAGACAACAAATTAATAGTAAACATCCTGCTTGGAAACCCATATTCCACAGCCTTACCAAATTTTTCATCAAAACTTTCAGGACTGACTATCCTTGAAAGAACTACTAAAGATTTTTCCAATCCTCTTATTGCATCCCCCTATGCCGCGGACTGGCGAAGTTTCTTCAAACTCTACGAATCAAAAATACAGCTCAGCATGCCCGTGCAGTTTACCATGCTGCCTTTTCCTGCAATCGCCTTTCTCCTGCCTGATAGAGAAGAAAACAATTCACTTCTGAGTGCGGAGATTCATGGGCTCGCAAAAGAAGAACTTTGGGATGATCTTCTCCCAATACTTCTCAAGAAGATTACCGTTGAGCAAGATCCTGAAATTAAGAAAAAACTAGCACTTACCTACGGAGAAGTACTCTCAAGAAACAATAATTTTGTTGATGCTTACAAACAGTTTTATCTTCTGGCCGATGAGTACGGAGATGAAGAGATAGGTGTTTTTGCCAAATATCTCCTCATACTGCTCCGAGCCAGATTTGAAGACCCGTTTATTGCAGATTTTGAACTGAGAAAACTCCAGGAATCCATGACTCCTGCCAATCCCTTGACACCCTATTTCAGAATCACTCAGATCGAAACAGCACTGGCAACACAACAATACCCACGGATGCGTTCTCTACTCGAACTCGATGACATTGGATATCCTGGTGATACCGCCACCATAAAAGAATTAAGACAGGCTGATTACTGGTATGGTGTAGGTGAATTAATCAAAGCCTATATAGGCTATCAACTTCTCGATAAAAACGAACTTTTACGGGAAAAAGTTTTTTCTCTCAACGGTTACTGTAACACCCTGTATCAGCAAAAACAATTTACTGATGCGGCCACCTGTTACACCACATTAAGTAGTCATATCAAAGATAAAGAGAAACTTGGAATCACTACCTTCAGACAATACCTTTCTGAATTGCACTATAAACGTCCCAGTGAAATGATAGATTATTTTGCCCGCATAGAAGACACGTATCAAGGTACAGTAGCAGGTTTTCTTGGTGCCATTAAAAAAACCGATTTACAATACCTGACCCTCGAAGAATGGGACGCAAATGCCGTTCTTCATTACAAAAAATTTGCTGCCACGGCCCCAACACGCGAAGGCAGAGAAGAAGCAAGCTTCAAAGAGGCCCTCGTTTACAGACTGCTTAATGAGAATATAAAAAGCCTTAATCTCATCATGTCTTTTTTAAGAGACTTCAGAAAAGGTGATTTGCATCAATCCGGTCAGGCCCTACTTATTGAATTGTTTCCATTGGTCATTCATGAATATGTTGAAAAAAAAATGTATATGGAAGCACTGGTTCTTGCAAAAAAAAATCGTAAACTTTTCATAAACAATTGGGTTGATATAGACCTTCTTGCAAATCTTGCAGATTCCTATAACTCAATTGGCATATATGACGAAGCGTCCAAGCTGTACCTCTACCTCATCACACTCTCATCGGAAGACAAAAAAGAGAACTACTATCTGCCTATGATCAAGGCTGCTTATGACCATGGAGACTACAATATTGTTGAAGATTTTGCTGATCAATACAGTTTCCGCTATGCTGACGGAATATATAAAAAAGATATCTTATTGCTCCGCATAAAAAGCTTGCTTGCAGAAGAACGTTTCGCCGATGCAGTTGCTTTACTCCCGGATCCAATACCCGTCACCGAAGATTTTTCCCTTCTTGCGGCTTCTCTGTATTTTTATGAAAATGATTACAGTAGGGTTGTTTCCATTCTGGACAGGGATTTGACAATCAGTAGCGATAAACTTGGTAGAAGTTCATTCCTACTGGCTGAAAGCATGTATCAATTACAAGATTTCGTCAGGGCAGAGGCATTTTTTGCAAAAATTCCCGAGGAATCAAACCATCATGATCAGGCACTCTACAGGCTTGGAGAACTTCTTAAGAAGGAAGGTAAAAAAAAGGAGGCTCTAAAATTATTTAGGGAACTTGTCGAAACAGGAAAGAATGAGCTGTGGGTTAAGATGGCTCAAAAAGAAATTGAATTAAAAGACATTCTTTAGAAAAAAGATCCAACCATTAACTAACAGAGACAACAAAAAACCATGAACCCACTGGACCCTTTTGACTCCAACATACAACTACTGCAAAAAGTTCTTGATTTACGTTCTACAAACCAGAGAATAATTGCCACCAATATCGCAAATGCAGAGACTCCTGGTTTTGCCCGTAAGGTATTTACATTTGAGGAACAATTGCAAAACGCCATAACTGCCAAACCTGGAACGCTGGCAACAACCCATAGTAAGCACATTTCAACTGCTCCGACGAGTGTCAGTTCAGTGACCGGTAGAGTTGATGAAGTTGAAGACAAAACAGGAATAGGTGACGAAAATGGCGTTAGTGTGGATATGGAAATGGTTGCTTTATCCGAAAATGAGCTCCTTTACGAAACAGCGGCACAGTTATTGAATAAGAAATTCACCTTACTTAAATACATGATCCAGGAAGGGAAATAGTTTCTTGAGCCATTTAACCTACAATCTTGAATACAATAATTAATTCCAAAGAGGTACAAAATGGATATATTTACAACATTTGATGTCAGCGCATCAGCTTTAAAGGCCCAGCGCACACGTCTCAATACTATCAGTTCAAATCTTGCAAATGTGGAAACAACATCCACCCCGGAAGGTGGCCCTTACAAAAAAAAATCGGTCTACTTCCAGACAAAACCCATCTCCTTTAAAGAGCAACTTGATTCGTCCATACAGGGGGTGGAAGTAACAAAAATCCTTGAAGATACTGAAGAACCGAAGAAAATTTATGACCCCTCTCATCCGGACGCAGCAGAGGATGGGTATGTGGCCATGCCAAATATCAGTGTCCTTAAAGAAATGGTGGATATGATGTCCGCCACCCGCTCCTATGAGGCGAACACCACTGTTATTAAATCAGCAAAACGAATGGCCCTGAAGGCCCTTGAAATCGGGAGATAATAAAGCATGAACTCTCTTATTGGTCCAATAGGCTCAAGCCCATTACCACTGCAACCGGCTGACAGCAATCCCGTAGCTATTGCAAAATCAGACTTCTCCAAGGTTATCCAATCAACCATTGACCAGGCAGTTACAGCCGAACATATTGGAAATAGAGCCATCACAGAATTGCAGAGTGGCGATGCAAAGAATCTCCATGAAGTAATGATCAGTGTTGAAAAAGCTGACATCTCACTTAAAATGCTTGTCCAGTTCAGAAACAAGGCCTTACAGGCCTACGAAGAGATAATGAGAATGCAGATTTAACAAATTATAAATACAACCGGTACAACTCACATTAAACCTTCCATGCAAAAAGGGAATTTTTCATGGCCGATCCAGACAATACTCAGAACGAAACAGAAGAAAAAGAAATTCAGATCCCTGAGAGAAAAAAGCTATCTGTACTTATTAGAGAATGGCCGCTCTCAAGAAAGATTGCACTGCTGGCAGTCACTGGAATTTCCATCGCAGTTTTTGCCCTGATCATCATACAAGCCAGAACTGCAGATTATCAGTTACTGTATGCAAATCTTGAAGAAAAAGATGCAGCACCCGTGGTTGCATGGCTAAAAGGTCAACGTATTGACTATCAGCTGAAAAACAACGGAAAAAACATCTGGATTGCTGCAAATAAAATTTACGAAACACGCCTTGAACTAGCATCCAGCGGTCTGCCCTCTGGAGGTGGTGTTGGTTTTGAAGTTTTTGACAAACAGTCCTTCGCCCTTACCGATTTTGTCCAGAGGGTTAATTATACCAGAGCACTGCAGGGTGAACTTGCCAGAACCATCACTTCATTAAAACCTGTAGAGGCCACCCGTGTCCATCTCGCCCTCCCCGAAAAACGTTTATTTAAAAATCAGCAGAAAAATGCCACAGCCTCTGTCATCTTGACCCTTGTATCCGGCAGTATTTTAGAGAAAGACCAGGTTCAGGGGATTATCCACCTGGTCTCTGGATCCGTTGAAGGACTCACCCCTGAGGAAGTTACTGTTATAGATAGTTTTGGGAAGGTTTTGGAGGGTAATACAAAACCAGACGAAACCCAACGTTTCTCTGTTGAAATGCTTGTTTACCAGCAGGAACTTGAACGAAGGATGGAGGCTAGAGCACAGGATTTACTGGATAAAACTATGGGGTATGGCCAGGCAATGGTCAGGGTCACCGCCAGTCTTGATTTTGCAAAGGTTGAAAAGACTCAGGAACTTTTTGATGCCGATGATCCTGTCATTCGCAGCGAACAGCTGAGCAATGAAAGCAATGGCACTACCGGAGCAGGAGGCATTCCAGGCGTTGAATCCAACCTCCAGGGAAACACTGCTTCCCAGGCTGGAGGGGCACCACCATCGAGCAAAACCAGCCGTACCACCAATTACGAGATTAGTAAAACCGTAAGCAAAACGATTAATCCCACAGGAACCATAAAAAGCCTCTCCGTTTCTGTTCTGCTTGCAGATAAAACAATTGCAGCTAAAGATGAGGAGAGCCAGCCCACAACAGAAACACGCACTCCGGAAGAACTCAAGGCTATAGAAACAATGGTTGCCAGTGCCCTTGGGCTTGATTCAGGGCGTGGCGATAATATTAATGTTGCTTCTATGCCATTTATGGTAGAGACACAAGATCCGGCACTTACCGCAGGGATGCCCAAAAATCTCCTCTATGAATACCTCCCCCTGATTAAAATCGGTCTTCTTTCCATAGGAGTACTTATTTTCTATTTTCTACTTGTACGTCCGATTATAAAAACTATGAAGTCTGAAGCAATTGATCATAACCAGACAGTAACAGAACTTGAGAAGGCCGTTCAGGAAGTCAAGGCAGCAAAGGAGAAGGCAGCTCGTGATGCTGCTGCTGCGGAGGAACCAGTTGAAGTTGTCCTTGACGCTGTTACTTCTCTGCGAAATACGGTTATGAGAAACCACGTACCCACCTCTTATATTATTAAAAACTGGATCAATGAAGGTTAACTTATGAGTTTCGAAACCCTCACAGGGCTTAACAAGGCTGCTGTTCTGTTAATGTGTCTTGGTGAAGAAGCCTCTGCAAAAATTTTTGAAGAGCTGAGTGACGAGGAGATTGGTCTTGTAACAAGAACCATAGCGACCATCGATCATATCCCGGAAGACGTCAAAGATAAAGTGTTTGCAAGTTTCACGGAAGCTGAACGAATATTTGCTGGACTGTTCGTTAAAGGAAATGAGTTTGCCAAAAAAGCTATTTCAGGACTCGAAAGAGGGACTCGAACCGATATGCTCCTGGAACAGTTTATTTCCGGCACTGAAACACGCCCCCTCGAAACAATTTCTCGAATGCAGCCAACCATGGTTGCAGGTTTACTTGAAAAAGAGCATCCCCAAACTATTTCACTGGTTCTCTCAACACAACACGTCGTTCACGCCAGTGAAATACTTTCTCACCTACCAGAAGAAATGCGGGCTGACGTTGTGTATCGTATTGCAATGATAGGAAAAGTATCACCAGAAGTACTAACCAAAATAGAAGATGCTCTGCACCGTGAAATCGGCCAGGTGGGAACCAAACAGCAGAGTCAGGTTGGTGGTATAGATAAGGTTGTTGATATCTTAAACAACCTCAAAGACAGTATGGATGCCGACATACTTGATGACATTGAAGAGAATGACCCGGATATGGTGGAAGAGATCAGAAAACGCATGTTCACCTTCGAAAACCTTACCGCTCTCGATGGCCGTTCATTGCAGATGATTCTCCGCGAAGTCAACAACGACTCTCTTACCATGGCCCTGAAAACTGCCTCCGACGAAATGCAGGAGAAGGTTTTTGCCAACATGTCAGCCCGTGCTGCTGACATGATTCGTGATGACCTTGAGGCGATGGGACCTGTTCGTCTCTCTGAGGTTGAAGCCATGCAACAGTCCATTGTAAAAATTGCAATGAAACTCGAAGAAGAAGGAAAGCTTGTCCTCGGATCAGGAGGCGGTGATGAGCTTGTCTAGGTTTTATAAAACCAATGACTCCTTTCAGGCAACCAACATCTTTGATGGGTATGCAGGGAAGAGTACCGTACCGATATGGGAGTCTATTGTAAAAAAAGAAACAGTTTCTGCAGATGATTCAGACCATACAGACAATGACATTTCAGATAGTGAAAAACTTGCTGAATCTGCTCCCAATGACACCCCCAATACGATCCATGCTGACGACAGTGAGACTCCGGTTACCGCAGATGATTCACCTTCGGTCCCTCCCCCGATCAGCGAACCGGTGCCTCCCAGCCCTTCCCCTGAACCAGCGGTTGATGTTGAAGAAATCCGCAAGAAAGCCTTTGCTGCTGGCCTTGAATCAGGCAGGAAACAGGCAGAGGAGGATTTTGAAAACAGTGCCAGGACACTTCTCTGTATCTGCAATGAACTTGATCGATTACGGGAAACAATCCTCAAAAACAGCTCAGGAGAGATGAAGAAACTGGTAATGGCCATCAGTGAAAAAATTATTCGCCACTCCGTTGCAGAACAAGAAGAAACCATCATTGCCACCATTAAAGATGCTATCAATCTTGCCGTAACATCGGATGCCTTCCAGGTTCAAATCAACCCTCAGGATCTTGCAGTAGTTGAGGCTCGAAAAAAGGAGATTATAGACTCGATAAGTGGGCTTGATAATATTGTGTTAAAAGCAGATGCAACTATTGAACGGGGCGGGTGTAAACTCGAATCAGACTGCTGTACCGTTGATGCCACGATGACCAGTCAGATCAAGGTAGTACACGACTCGGTAATGGCCGATACCAGTCTTACTGAACCTGCACTTTCTGATCAGCAGAATTCAAGCTCCTCTGGAAACACTGGTTAAGGCCACGTATGACACTTTTTTCAGGCTCCATTAATGACATTCATCCCATTCGGATATGGGGGAAAGTCACCCGCATAGTAGGTCTTATAATTGAGGGACATTGCCCCCACGCCTCTATCGGTTCACTGTGTGAGCTCACCCCCCTAAACAATGGTGCCCCTATTCTTGCCGAGATCGTCGGTTTTAAAGACTCAAGGGCGCTCCTTATGCCATTAGGAGAACTCCGAGGCCTTGGTCCCGGGAGTAAAATACGGGTAATAAAGGAAAGTGCCACCATCAAAGTGGGTCAGAATCTCCTCGGTCGAGTCATTGACGCAATGGAGCAACCCATTGATGGACAGCCGGCACCACTGCTCGAAGAAGAAAAACTTATTTATTCCCTGCCTCCAGGCCCCATGGAAAGAAAGAACATCAGTGAACCGCTGGATCTTGGCATCCGTGCTATCAATGGCCTTATCACCTGTGGTATGGGGCAGCGCATGGGAATTATGGCAGGATCGGGTGTGGGAAAAAGTGTACTCCTCGGTATGATGGCAAGATATGCCCGTGCCGATATCAATGTTATAGCACTCATTGGGGAAAGGGGCAGAGAGGTACGTGAATTTATCGAAAGAGACCTTGGTAAAGAAGGTTTAGCGCGTTCCGTCATAGTTGTAGTAACTTCAGACCAGTCTCCCTTGCTTCGAATGCGAGGGGCCTTTGTAGCCACCTCCATCGCAGAATATTTCTGCAACAAAGGAAAAAACGTCCTTCTGATGATGGATTCGGTAACCCGTTTTGCCATGGCAATGCGTGAAATCGGCCTCGCTGTTGGAGAACCGCCTACCACCAAAGGCTACACCCCCTCAGTATTTGCGACCCTTCCAAAGCTTCTTGAACGAGCAGGACGCTTTACCGGAAAAGGATCGATCACCGGTCTCTATACAGTTCTTGTTGATGGTGACGATATGACCGAACCTGTAGCCGATTCAGTACGCTCTATTCTCGATGGCCACATCGTTCTTTCACGATCCCTTGCTGCCAAAAATCATTACCCGGCCATTGATATCATGAACTCGGCCAGTAGAATCATGCGTGAAATCACCCATTCCCGTCATATAGAACTTGCTGGACGTGCCAGAAATGTACTGGCTACCTACAATGAAGCAGAAGACCTTATCAACATAGGTGCCTACGCCAAAGGTTCCAACCCGAAAATCGATTTTGCTGTAAGTAAGATAAACGCAATCAATACCTTTCTCCGTCAGGGCTACGACGAGACAACCCCCCTAAAAGAGACCATTGAATCCTTGGGTCTGCTCCTGAGCGAGAGGAAAGGTGACACAGACGAACGCCTGGACAGAAGAGAAAGTGATAAACAGAACACTTCACGATAAACACCTAATCAAGTAGCCATGCCTCCTAAACCTTTTACTCTTGACTCTGTTTTAAAATATAGAAAACGACAGGAGAGCATGGCACAGGAAAAATTTATCCAGGCAAAAGCTGATGCAGAAATGGCATTTCAGGCACTTGAAGAGGCAAAGAATGTACTCGGCAACCTGATAAACACCCTCGAAGAAAAACAAATAAGTGGTATCCTGGCCATGGAGCTTGCCAGATTTGAAGAACGCATACAGTATGCTCGAGATCAGATAGACGTGCTCAAAGTCAGCTATCAAAAAAAAAAGAAAATCGTAAAAGACAAAAGACTTTTATTGCTTGAGAAATCCCGAAATTACAAAGTGCTGGACACGTTAAAAGAACAACAAAACAGAACATGGAAAAACTATCTAGACAAGAAAGAGGCAGCCATGCTCGATGAAATTGCTATCCTTCGCCATGATCGAAAAACAAGCTAAATCTTTTTTACCTCCACATCCTCCCTTTCTTCTACAAAGGATAACAATGTTCACAAAAACTAACACATACCTCCTTGTCAGCCTTCTTCTCTCCCTCTCCGCTTCCTCATCCGTTTGCCTTGCAGCAGATCCAGAGCCTCCCCCTGCAGTAACTACCAAAGACGTCGATAAAGCAATGCCGGTAACAGAGAAAATAAAGACAGACTTTCAATCGGTTGAAGAAAGAAGGTTATATGCCATACTTCAAAATGAACGGGATAATCTCGAAGAAGAGAAAAAAGTTCTGGTATTTAAGGAGAAGGAACTAAAGACTCTTCAAATAGAGGCCGATAAGAAGCTTAAGCTCCTTGATGAAAAGCTTGCCGAACTCAGAGCACTACAAGGCAAGATAGAAGAATTACTAAAAGAAAAAGACATCCAGGAACAACAGAAAACCAAGGATCTCAGTCTGATATACGCAAAAATGACCCCTGATCGTGCTGCACTTGCCATGGCCACACTAGATGAACAGCTTGCAGCAGACCTCCTTGCTAACATGAAGGTTAAATCAGCGGCAAAAATACTTGATCGAATGGATAAGGCAAAAGCCTCACAACTCAGTGAAACGTTTACGACCATTAAGGTGGAGTGAAAAAGAATGGAAACAGCCCTTCTTACCCCTAGTACTGCAACGCCAAACCCTGCCTCGCGGCAAAGTGCTTCTATAACTGACAGCAAAGGCAGTAGTGATTTTACACCTGCCATGGACGAAGCAGTCTCTTCTCTCGAAAAAGGTACTAGGAATACGTCGGATTCTCCAATGGATGATTCAAATATTCCCACTGATGAAACCAGCACTTCAAGCACTCCAGAAGACACTGCCATGGCATTTTCAGAGGAGATCCTTTCCGGTGATACTGCAATAGTTTCTTCTGAAAGTTTTTTGTCAGCTCAAGGTATCATGAATAACAGGTCACAATCAATTGTAGCTGGACAGGTGCAGCAATCCTTTACAACTGAGGCTCTCGCAACCTGGATCGCTGCACAGGAATCAACCTCCCCGATCATTCAAGCTGGAATTGAAAACAATCCGGCAGCAGCAACCAAGGCAGAAACATTGTTATTACAGCAGATCCAGAACATTCTGGATCAGGGGAAGAATAATGGTTCAATAACGGTTACAGGAAGCAATGTAGCTGAGCCTCAAAAGAGTGCTGAAAACTTACAGAACTTATCAAGCGCCCTGCTTGCCGAGAACGAGAATAGTGATATCCAGGCCAGACAGATTGGAGTGATAGCTGTACCTGTGAAAGAAACAGTTCACGCCACCCAAAATTCAACTAAGCTCGAAGGTGCCCATCAGGACGTAAATGAACAATTTTATAATGCAAAACTTGGTGAATCAAAAACGAACAATGGAAATGACTTCCAACAACGCAATAACGAACAAAAAGGATCTGAGCAGCAGACAAAACCTGAAGTGCAGAACACTGTCAGTCAGACAACTGGAAATACCACCCCGGAGGGAAAACCATTAGAGTCGACTTTTGGACAGCAGCTCAGCTCCAGCTCGACAACCACTACCACACCGACCAGTATAGAGGGTAAGTTAGCGCCAGGATCACATCATCCTGTCCCTGAGAGAGAGATGGTTAACAATCTTATCCAACGTTTCAATGTAAACCCGAGATTGCAGACCAGCAAACTAACGATGCAGCTTCATCCTGCAGAACTCGGGGCACTAAAGATTGATATTCTGGTAAAGGGTGACTCAATAAGGGCAAATATTGTAGCACAAAGCCAACAGGTACTTGAGACTCTTGACAAACAGATGCCGCGCCTTCGTGCAGTTCTTCAGGAACAGGGATTCACAGTAGATTCCTTTATAATATCTCTGGAAAGTGATGGTGGTAACCAGAAAGGACTATTCCAGGAACATTTCAGTTCGCAACAGCAGGAATTCACATCCAATAGATCACCTGCTGCCAGCAACGAATCATTTGATATATTGCTCGACTCTCAAAAAGATCTTGATGAGGCAGATGAAGATTCGTCCGGGGTAAATCTCACAGTTTAACCCCTCCGATACCTCCTTCATATATAGGAAAAAACAATGACGAATGTAGCCGAAATTTTTGCACCTCCCACTTCCACAAATCTCACACCTGTGTATAAAAATACCAGCAGTGAAGATATTATGGGAAAGGAAGATTTTCTCACTCTTCTGGTTGCACAGCTACAGAATCAGGATCCATTGAATCCTGATGATGCAACTGAATTCACATCACAACTAGCTGAATTCAGTTCGCTTGAACAACTTCAGAACCTCAACAAATCGATGGATACATTAGCAAACACGCAACAACAATCTGATCGATTCGCTACAATGGATCTTATCGGCAAGGAAGTTGTCTATGCCAGTTCTGGATTTGATTTTAGTGGAGAGCCTGTCAACCTGGGGTACCAGCTTGACGGTACCGCAGCTTCGGTCACAATGCATATCAGGGATGAGAACGGCAACACGGTAGCAACCCTGAATCCATCTGAAATGAGGGAGGGAAATCACTTTCTTGAATGGGATGGTCTTGATAAAGACGGCAACATCATTCCCGATGGGAAATATAAACTTGTCCTTGAGGCCAGTTCGGCCGGAGAGGGCTCTACCATAGCGGCTTCCCCACTGGTTCAGTCAGAAGTTACAGGTGTTGATTTCTCCAGCGAAACAGGAGAAGCTGTCATCCGCACTTTGGCAGGTGCTGAGATCAGCAGCAGTGCAATTATTGCTGTCTATCAAGCCGATAAATCATATACCAAAGAGATAGCAACCGATGATGAAGATACCATCGTAGATGAAATAGTAGATGATATTGTAGATGATATAACCGCCGATGTTACAGGGACGTCAACATCACCAACCACCGAAGAGTCTGCTTCCACGGACGAAGAACAGATTGCCCAGGATACACTCCAGCATTATTTGGCTGGATAAATTTATTTTTAAAACCCATACCATACAAGGGGGAGTCACCCATGGGTATCACCAGTGCTCTGTACAGTGGCGTAAGTGGCCTTAATACCAATTCACAGGCAATGAGTGTCATTGGTAACAATCTTGCCAACACAAACACTCTTGGATTCAAAGGAGCCCGGTCTGTTTTTTCAGATCTGCTTTCCAGTAACATTTCAGGATCCGGAGGATCTTCTCAAGTAGGTCGTGGTGTCAATATCTCCAAGGTTGACAACATTTTCAGCCAGGGTACCTTCGAAGCAACCGCAACAAACACCGATGTGGCCATCGAAGGTGAAGGTTTTTTCATGCTCAAAGAGCCAGGTGACAACACAACCTATTACTCACGAGCTGGTGCTTTTCGTTTTGACCAAGACGGCTACCTGGTTAACCCTGAAGGGTTTGTTGTTCAGGGTAAAGCATTTGATGACAACGGTAATCTCATAGCTGGTGACCCAACGGATATCCAGGTTGCCAATGTCGGGCTGGTCCCAGCCAAAGTCACAGACACCATGACCATGTCCACTAATCTTGATGCAAGTGAGGTTACCCCTGCAGCTGCATTTGACCCTGATATCCCAGATACCTTTAATTATTCTGCATCGACCACAACCTATGACAGTCTGGGTACTTCCCATCTGGTTACAGTCTACTTCGTGAAAGATGCTGTTCCAAATTCATGGAGCTGGCACTGGAGTGCTGAAGATGCCCTCGGTGCCCCACTTGGTGGAGCCGGTACGGCACCAATTACCTTTGATGCGGACGGCCTTTTGACCGGTGGTGGTACTGATCAAATTCCAGCAATCAACTGGCAAAATGGCTCAAATGCGACAATACCCATAGACCTCACTTTTGATACAACTCAATTTAACAGTGAATCAACGGTTATTGCGCAGGACCAGAACGGCTATGGAGCAGGTAATCTGACTAATGTTGGTATCAACGAGGAAGGAATTGTTATTGCTTCGTACTCAAACGGTGAACAGGTAAAAATTTCTCAACTAGTGCTGGCAAAATTTTCTAACCCAGGTGGACTTGAGATGAAGGGGTCGAACATGTATGTCGGGACCGATGCATCTGGCCCGGCAAGATCCGGAATTCCAGGACCAGAACTAGGAAGTATTTTTACTAACTCCCTTGAACAGTCTAATGTTGATATGGGCCAGGAATTCGTCAAAATGATTACCACTCAAAGAGGTTTTCAGGCCAACTCAAAAATCATCACAACTGTTGATGAATTATTAGGCGAATTAATTAACCTTAAACGCTAACCTTCACAAAATCACTCAAGAGAGGGCCCTTTAAAGTTTTATAAAGTGCCCTCTTTTTCTCCTCCTCACAGTCATTATTTTGACCCCTGCCCAAACAGTAATTTCCCTCAACATCACAACAGAACAAAACAACGACAAATCAGCTACAAAACCAGACCAACACTAATCCTCCTCAGTTGGGAATATAATTTGCATTGTTTTTTAAAACGCTAGAATATAAGATTAATAATACTTTTCTAGACACTATTTTCTGTAGCGGGGGATTTTTCTTTGGATATTGCAACAATTGTCGGCCTGGTAGTGGCGATAGGCCTTATGCTCATGGCCATCATTCAGGGTGGACCTTTAGGAATTTTCATTAACATCCCCTCCGCCCTGATTGTTGGAGGGGGTACCATTGGCGTCGGACTTGTTCATTACCCACTAAGCGATATAATGGGTGCTGCGGCAATCGCCAAAAAAACGCTCTTCAATAAAGATGAATCTCCTCATGCCCTGATAATCCAACTTATGGAATTTGCCAATAAAGCAAGAAAGGAAGGCATACTCTCACTTCAGGGAATGATGGATAGCGTAGAAGACGAATTTCTTGTCAAGGCCATGCAGATGGCTGTTGACGGTCAGGAACCTGAAACACTCCGATCCATGCTCAACACTGAAGTCGAGTACCTGCAGGAACGTCATGAAAAAGGACAGGCTATTTTTGTTTCACTTGCAGGATATGCACCTGCCATGGGGATGGTAGGAACGCTTATTGGTCTTGTCCAGATGCTCATGAACATGAGTGACCCCGACTCCATTGGTCCCGCCATGGCTGTAGCATTGCTCACCACATTATACGGTGCAGTGCTTGCCAATGTGTTTTTTGCTCCAATTGCTGGAAAGCTCGCCAACAGGTCAGCATCGGAAACACTTATAAAAAACCTCGTTATTGAAGGGATGCAATCTATTTTATCTGGTGAAAATCCACGAATTATGGAACAAAAACTACATGCCTTTATTGCCCCTAAACTTAGAGAATCAACCTTCAAGTAAAAGGGTACCACAGCCATGGCTGACAATGACCAAAATGAAAATACAGAAGAAGTAAAGTGTCCTAAATGCCCAAAATGCGTTGCCGGTTCACCTGCCTGGATGACAACCTTTGCAGATCTGGTTACCCTGCTGCTCACTTTTTTTGTACTTCTTCTTTCCATGGCCAATATGGAAGAAGTTAAATTTGCTGAAGCCTCCGCTTCTATCAGAAGTGCCTTCGGTGCTCATTCATTACCTGCACCGAGTAAATTTTCCATACCTGTTATTCCATCCCCCCCCATTTCAAAGTTTTCACCTATTCAGAACGAAATGGCTTCAAAAATTTATAAACAGATACAATCTCAACTCAAATCTGACAAAATTCCCGACGATATTGAACTTATAAAACGTGGCAATGACACTATCATCCTCCGTATTAGTGATTCCATTCTCTTCAAAAAAGGCACGGCAACGGTTTCCCCTACCGCGTATCCGACCCTGCGAAGCCTTGCTGACATTATCAGGCCGCTACCCATGGGGTTGCGCATAGAGGGGCATACCGACAATACCCCCATTTCTGATCGCAAAATCAGTAACTGGAACCTCTCCGTTGAAAGAGCGGTTTCCGTTATGCGTTTTTTTAAAAAAAGTGATCTCATGCCACTTGACCGTATGGCAGCTATTGGCTACGGACCGGATCGCCCTCTGGTTCCAAATACGACTGAAGAGAACAAGGCAAAAAACAGAAGAGTCGATTTTGTTCTCAGCACCAACTCCAAATCGGGTTTTGAAACGCAAAACCCTTCTCCAGGAGAATTCCCACTTTAACACACAAGGACATATATTATGGCTGACAAAGATAAAAAGAAAAAAGACGAAGGAGAATCCAGTGACGGCGGTAAAAAGAAAAAACTGATAATTATCATTGCCGCTGCAGTTGTTCTCCTTGCAATCATTGGAGGTGCCGCATTTTTCTTTTTAAAACCTGCTCCCGTTGCTGAAGAAGAACTTGACCCTGGGCTCAGTGTTCCTGTACCCGATATAACCCAAAGCAATGCGATTGGGCCCATGGTTGAAATCAAAGAGTTTATTGTCAACATTATAAGTGAAGAAGACAGGCATTATGTCAAGGCCTCTCTCACCATTGAACTCAACCGGGAAGAGGCACTTGAAGAAGCGAACAAGCGCATGCCTCAGATCCGAGATGCCATACTTTTGCTGGTTGGAAATAAAACTTTTGAAGAATTGCAGGATCTCCAGGGAAAAAAACAACTGAAAGCCGAAATCATCAGTAAAATCAATTCATTTCTACAAACCGGTAAAGTTAAGGCCATTTATTTCACTGATTTTGTGGTCCAATAAGCTGAAGGAATTACAGTGGAACCTATTCTAAATAAAGAACAGATTGCCGAATTACTGCTTGCTATCAAGAGCGGAAAGGTCTCCACGGACCTGAGGGGTGACGACAGCTCTTTTGATATGGCAAATGTTTCACCTCTAAACCTGTTTCAGATGTCAAGTACATCGGATAATAAGCAGCGTATTCCGAATCTTGATATTATCCTTGACAACTTTGCATATAATTTTGGCATAAGCTTGACCAATCATCTCCAGAGAAATGTAACGATCACTCGAACAGGCATTGACACCTTTGAATTTCAGGAGTATCTCCTCTCTCAAAAAGATGCAGGTGCAATCGGCGTTCTCAGCATGGATCCCTTAAAAAATGGAGCATTGATGCTCCTCGACACCAAACTTTGTTTCTCTCTTATCGAGATCATGCTTGGAGCCTCCTCTGAAATGGAGCCCTTACAGCCAAATCGAAAACCGACAACCATTGAACTCAACATTCTCAAATCAACTATCAGCCAGGCATGTTCTGATATAGATAAATCCTTCGCCCAGATCATCAAGCTTGATTCTTCCATTGTCAAAGTTGAATCAAACTCGAGACTTGTTTCAATTGTCGATGCTGATGCAGATGTGCTTTCCGGAAGTTTTCAAATAAAGGTCGGAAGCCTGTCAGGAACCTTTGACATCGTCTTTCCAGTGGCAACACTTGACCCCGTTCGCGACCAGTTACGTGACCTGCTGACAGTCAAGACTGTTCATCAGTCCGGATGGCATGATTCACTGCTCGCTGAGATCGAAAAAATGTCCACAAGCATTGTCGCCCAATCGGGAACCATATCCATGCCTGTCCGCAGGGTTATGACACTTAAAAAAGGTGACATTCTCGACATTGATTACGACCCAAATTCCCCGCTCAAAGTACTCGTTGAAGATAATCTTAAATTTTTCGCCACCCCCGGAACGATTAGCGGCAAGAAAGCTATTCGTCTGACAGGCGTTTACGATCAAGGAGAATAACATGGCAGAAGAAAATTTTCAGGAAAGTTCAAAGCCACAGCCTGAAGAAATCAAAGAATTACTTGATGAGGAAGGGATGGAAAGCTTCCCTTCTTCGAGCAGCAGCGACTCACACAAGACATCCTCAACCGTTTCCGGGAAAGAGGAGCGTGGGCTTGAGTTTCTTTATGATGTACCATTACAGATTTCAGTTGAAGTCGGAAGAAGCAAGATACTGCTCAAAGATCTCCTTAAAATGGGTGAGGGGTACATCATCGAACTTGACAAGCTTGCAGGAGACCCGCTGGATCTTTATGTAAACTCCCGTCTCATTGCAAAAGGTGAGGCTGTAATGGTGGGAGACAAATTTGGTATTCGACTTACGGATGTCGTAAGCGCCGTTGATCGCATAGAGCAACTGGGCTAGGAATCTGACAATGATAGAAAGCAGCGCTCCATCAATGCTCTCTGCCGGATTCAGGATGATGTGGGGTTTGCTTGTTGTACTCGGTATACTTCTAATCATTTATGGTCTGATGAGAAAACGACTTTCCTTTGTCCACTCAAACAGTCACTCTAAAATCAGGATCATAGAAATCCGCCATATTATGCCCAAAAAGTCGATCTGCCTCGTTGAGGTGAGGGGCCAGGAATTTCTCCTCGGCCTTGGCAATGACAACATAACACTTCTTTCGGCCTTAAAGAATGATGAACATTCCTTCGACTCAACTCTTGCCTCTGTAACTGAACAGCATGAAAACCTCTCTTCATAACAGAATTTTCAGCAGCCTGGCTCTCGCCCTAGCTGCTTTTCTTTCAGTTCTCGTTCTTTTTCCTGCTTTTAGCCATGCCGTGAGTATGCCAACCATCAGTTTTGGAGTGGAAAATGCTACTAACCCTGAACAGGTTTCCACGGGACTGCAGGTTCTGTTTCTTCTTACCATTCTCTCAATTGCCCCGGCGATTCTTCTCATGACCACCTGTTTTACCCGTATTGTCATCGTTCTCGGCTTTGTCCGTCAGGCAATGGGAACCCAAAACATGCCTCCAACCCAGATCATTATTGGACTTGCCCTTTTCTTAAGTTTTTTCATTATGGCCCCCACCTTAAACAAGATAAACGAAGAGGCTCTGCAACCCTATCTCAATGAGGAAATCAACCAAAATGATGCACTGAGCAAAGCTGTAGAACCCATGCGTGATTTCATGTTTTCCCAGGTTAAGGAATCGGATCTCAGTATGCTGTCTGACATCACCATGAATAACGAACCATTTGACAAAAATGATATCCCCACGATGACTCTTATTCCCGCTTTTATGCTCTCGGAGCTTAAGCGTTCATTTCAAATGGGGTTTATGATCTATGTCCCTTTTCTGGTAATAGATATGATCGTGGCATCCATT
Organism: Desulfocapsa sulfexigens DSM 10523; assembly: GCF_000341395.1. Taxonomy (GTDB): domain Bacteria; phylum Desulfobacterota; class Desulfobulbia; order Desulfobulbales; family Desulfocapsaceae; genus Desulfocapsa; species Desulfocapsa sulfexigens. The sequence continues at coordinate 3,430,335 of NC_020304.1, forward strand.
CTCATGTCCATGGGTATGATGATGCTTCCTCCGGTAATTATCTCCATGCCCTTCAAACTTCTTCTCTTTGTCTTAGTAGATGGCTGGGCCTTGATTGTCGGTTCACTCCTTAAAAGTTTTCAGGGCTGATATGACAGACGAATTTGTTGTAGATATCTGCAGAAAAGCGATCCAGACTGCTCTTATGATTTCCGGTCCGATGCTCCTAGCCGGAATGATTATAGGACTCATCGTATCAATTTTTCAGGCAACAACACAAATAAACGAACAAACTCTGACCTTTATCCCAAAAATTATCGCTGTTTTTATTACGCTCCTTCTCATGACCCCCTGGATGATTCACACGATGACATCCTTTGCAACAGCAATTTTCACAACCATAGCGACCTTTTAAATCCGGTGGATTTTCAGCTGATCCCTATACAAGAATTCCAGATATTTCTTGTCTGTCTTTCCCGGGTTGCTGGCTTTGTCGGAGCTATTCCTATTCTTCTCGCTACTCAAACGCCTGCACAGCTAAAGGCAGCCCTGGTTTTTATGATTGCTCTTGTGCTCTTTCCCGTAATGGAACCTTCCATTCCTCCCCTTTCTTTTCAACCAGGAACATTCCTTCTGCTCATGGTATCAGAAGTATTACTTGGCTCCATGATAGGGCTGGTTGCACTAATGATTTTCACAGCGGTCGAATATGGTGGAACGGTAATTGGATATCAAATGGGTTTTGCAGCAGCCAATATATTTGATCCCTCAGCCGAACGGCAACTAGCCCTTATTTCACAATTTCAGAATGTTTTTGCCATTCTTATATTCCTCGCCATTGACGGACACCATGTGTTTCTACAGGTGGCCGCTGAGTCGTACAGAATACTCCCTCCTGGCGTCTTTAATATTTCAGGTGAAGCCATCCCGTACCTGATCACCTTGTCATCCAGAATTTTCCTGTTGGGCATTCAGTTCAGTGCACCCGTACTGACCGTACTCCTTCTCTCCGGTTTAATTCTCGGTATTCTTGCCCGGGTATTCCCTCAACTCAACGTATTTCTCCTCTCATTTCCTCTGAACATAGGCATCTCATTTACAGTCATTGGTTTGACACTGCCATTGGTAACCATCCTGTTAAGACGAGAATTTGACAATCTTGGGGAGCGATTCTTCACTGTCCTGCAACTGCTAAACTAGCCCTCATATGCACCCACCTTCACTCGTGAGAAATGGGGTCTAGAAAACTATCCCTCTTCTCCCAAGCAGCAGCCATGGCAAACTACTTGCAACGAAATCACCTCTCATAGCCCCTTAATTCAACTTACTGATTACTATGGCCGAAGAATCCTCCAGTGGTGGAGAAAAAACAGAAGCTCCGTCGAGTAAACGTAGAACTGATTTTAGAAAAAAAGGTCAGGTAGCTCAAAGTAAAGAGGTGCAGACAGCCGCTCTTTTCACATTAGTCCTCCTTTTCTGGATTTTCTATATGCCCAGCTTCTGGAGCAGCATGTCAGAGCTCCTCGCAACGCTCTGGAGGAATTTATCGGTTTTTGACGGATCATCCAGCGGCATTACCAGCCTGGCAATCTTCCTTGTTAAGAATATGGCAGTCCTTCTCGCACCTCTCTTTGTTCTTGTCATGATCATTGGTGTTTTCTCCAGTTTATTTCAAATAGGATGGCTCTTTACCACCCAACCGCTGGCACCAGACTTTAGCAAACTCGATCCTATAAAAGGTTTTGGACGGATGTTCTCCATGAAAAGCCTTGTCGATCTGGTCAAATCCATCCTTAAAATTATATTGATCGCCTGGGTAGCCTACTCAACTGTCCTAAACAACTTTGAAGAGGCATTAATCCTTGTTGATACCAGTGTCACCGAAGCTATCCTCTATCTTGGACGGACTGCAACCCTTATCCTGGCGAAGGTGTGTGCTATTCTGATACTTATTGCAGCCATTGACTTTCTTTACACACGTTACGAGATGGAAGAAAAAATGAAAATGACCAAACAGGAAGTAAAAGAAGAATACAAAGAGATGGAAGGTGACCCCTATATCAAGAGTCAAATCAGGCGGATCCAACAGGAGATGGCTCGGAAACGAATGATGGCTGAAGTTCCCGATGCCGACGTCGTTGTCACCAACCCTACTCACTTTGCCGTTGCCATAAAATATGACTCCCTTTCCATGGATTCCCCTGTTGTAATTGCCAAGGGGGCCGACCATGTCGCCATGCGGATCCGAGAGATAGCTCGAGAAAACAATGTCCCTCTGATAGAAAACCCACCTGTGGCTCGATTATTGCATAATATTGACCTAGGGGCTGCTATTCCTGAAGAGCTTTTCAAGGCCGTAGCTGAAATCCTCGCACATGTGTACTCATTAAAAAAATAGTGTAATGAAATGGAACTAACAGGTCAGGGAAGCATATTAAACAGATTGAACGTGAGGGCTCTTCTTCAGCGTGCAGATATCATGGCCGCTTTTGGGCTGGTTGGTATCCTGATGATTATGATCATCCCTCTACCTTCACTGCTGCTCGATCTGTTTCTCTCAATGAACATAACCGTTGCCCTGCTTATTCTGATTATCAGTCTTTTCACGGTTAAGGCTATTGATTTTTCAATCTTTCCTGCAGTTCTCCTTGCAACCACTCTCTTCAGGCTCTCTCTTAATGTCGCCTCCACCCGTTTAATTCTTTTACAGGGTCACGAAGGACCGTCTGCCGCAGGATCTGTTATTCAATCCTTCGGGCAATTTGTAGTTGGAGGCAATTACGTTGTCGGCCTGGTTATCTTTATCATACTGGTACTTATCAACTTTATGGTTATCACCAAGGGTGCTGGACGAGTAGCTGAAGTTGCCGCCCGTTTCACCCTGGATGCCATGCCAGGTAAACAGATGGCCATTGATGCAGACCTTAATGCAGGCCTTATTGATGAAAACGAAGCACGTCAGCGCAGGGAAGAAATCAGCAATGAAGCCAGTTTCCATGGCTCCATGGATGGTGCTTCCAAGTTTGTTAAAGGGGATGCCATTGCCGGTATCATCATAACCCTTATTAATATTGGTGCTGGCTTTATCATTGGTGTTCTGCAAAAAGGGATGCCCATGGCTGAGGCTGCTGCCAATTATACCATCCTCACCGTTGGTGATGGACTCGTAGGGCAAATTCCTGCACTTATCATTTCAACTGCCGCTGGTCTTCTAGTTACACGCTCATCCGGAGACACCGATTTCGGTTCAGACTTAAAAGTTCAATTCAGCAGATACGCTGTTGCTTTCTGGGTTGTCTCAGTTCTCCTTATGATTTTGGCGATTACTCCTGGGCTTCCCTTTATACCTTTTCTCCTTCTTTCCCTGGCACTTGGGTACACTGCGTATCAACTTGACAAGGTCAAGCGAATTGAAGAGACACAGTTGACAGATGAAACCATTCAGGAACCTTCTGTTAAAAAAGAAGAAAACTATGAAGAGCTTCTTAATGTTGACCTGCTTCAACTTGAAGTTGGCTACGGTCTTATTCCATTTGTGGACGCCTCACAGGATGGAGAACTCCTTACCCGCATCCAATCCATCCGTCGCCAGTTTGCCATGAACAATGGTTTTATTGTTCCGCCAGTCCACATTAAAGACAACCTGCAACTTTCTCCCAACCAATATACCCTTTCGCTAAAAGGCGTTGAAGTTGCTCAGTCCGAAATGCTCCCTGGCCACTTCATGGCCATGGATCCAGGCATGGTAACGGAAAAAATCAAGGGTGTCCCCACTCAAGAACCTGCTTTTGGACTCCCTGCCATCTGGATAACAGAAGACAAAAAAGAAAGGGCCCAGATTGCAGGTTATACAGTTGTTGACTGTACAACTGTCATGGCCACCCATATTTCCGAAATCATCAAACAACATGCCCATGAGCTGATAGGCAGGCAGGAGGTTCAGAACCTCATCGACAACCTTGGCAAAACCTATCCGAAATTAATTGAAGAGCTGATTCCATCTGTCCTTTCCCTTGGAACCATAATGAGAATCCTCCAGAATCTTCTCTCTGAAGGTGTTTCCATTCGTGACCTGCGGACCATTCTTGAATCCATGGCAGACTGGGCTCCCGTCACTAAAGACACAGACATTCTCACCGAATATGTACGCCATGCCCTTGCAAGAAGCATCAGTCAGGATATCGCAATAAATAATGTAATTCCTCTTATTTCTCTCAGTAAACGAGTCGAAGACGAAATTGCACAATCGGTGCAGCACAAGGAAACCGGCAGTTACCTTGCCATTGATCCTGCAAAAGCGCAGCTGATCCTGGATTCCATTGGCCAGGCCATTCCACTTTTTGAAGGTGGTCAACGACCAACCCTTCTTGCTGCCCCACAGATACGTCCCCATGTACGAAAACTTACCGAACGATATTTTCCGCAGCTGGTTGTCATCTCACACAATGAGATACTTCCAAATATTAAAATCAGATCAATTGGCAGCGTGACCCTGGATGCAAGTTAAAGTATTCGAATCTAAAGACATGGCAACTGGCCTGCGAATGGTTAAGGCAGAACTTGGTCCTGATGCCCTTATCCTGTCCACTAAGACTATTCGTTCAGGAAAACTTGGGCTTCTAGGGAAAAGTCATTTTGAAATCACTGCCGCCATTGACAGTTCATGGCCCCACAAAGGTGGGAAATCCTTACCAGTTGAAGACGAGTCTCACAGGGATACTCTTGACTCTGAGCGCGAGATGCTCCTTTCTTCTCACCGAGAGCATATGACAGAGGACGGTCTTACCTATAACTCTTCTTCACGTCTGAACGGATCTTCTCTATCAAGGGAGTCAGTATCTCCTGTAAAAAAGAAAGAATTTATTCCAGAAGAGCAATCGCCTTTGCAGGAAGAAGTCAATGAACTGAAGGCCATGATCAAGAATCTCGGCCAGGAAATGCTCAGAATAAACCGTCACCAGGGTGGATCAACAACAGGTAATGACTTCAAAAATTCTGGAACTGAGGACGTACCACTCCACTCCCTGCACCAGCGCCTTCTCGATTATGGTATCAGTGAAGAGACTGCTCAAACCATATCAAGTTTTGCCAAGGAGTCACTGACACTGGATGAAATTTCAGATCCTTTCAAACAGCAGCAATTCGTCGCGACAACGATCAACGATCTCCTCCGGGTTCGTCCAGACATATTCCAGGAAAACAGACGACAGCATCGGATTGCTTTGGTGGGCCCTACCGGTGTTGGTAAAACAACTACACTTGCCAAAATTGCCGCAAGTTTCCTTAGCAATCACTCTGGGAGTATCGGATTTATAACCGTAGACACATACAGAATTGCCGCCGTTGAGCAGCTAAAAGTGTATGGCGATATAATGAATATCCCTGTTGAAGTTGTCCTTAACCCGGAACAACTGGAAAATGCACTGCTTAAATTTCGGGACAAAGATCTTGTCCTCATTGATACAGCGGGAAGAAGTCCGCAGGACAGTTTCTGTATCGACGAGCTTGTTTCCTTTTTCCGTCCGGATTTTTCCATTGAGAAGCACCTTGTTCTTTCCGCCACCACTCGTGAAAATGAACTTTTTAATACTTTTCAGCGTTTCTCGGTTCTCGGAATTGACCATGCAATTATCACCAAAATTGATGAATGCACAAGCCTTGGCCTCCTGCTTGACATTCAAATCCGGGAACAGATCCCCTACTCCTACATCACCAATGGCCAAAGAGTCCCGGAAGATATAATAGAAGCAGACAGAGAAGTTTTGACTCAGCTGATTATGTCCCCCGGCAAAGGATTACCCTATGAATAATTCACGTTCTGCTGTGCAGGATCAAGCCGATACTCTAAGAGGAATGGAACGTCTCAGCGATTCGGCCATGACATCTGAACAAACCGGCACAGCTACCAGAGTATATGCAATTACCAGCGGTAAAGGCGGTGTCGGTAAAACCGCCGTTGTCGCAAATACTGCAACGGCAATGGCAAAGCTTGGCAAAAAGGTTCTCATACTCGATGCGGATCTTGGCCTCGCCAATATAGACGTAGTCTTTGGGCTGGCCCCAAAATACAACCTCAATCATTTTTTCTCAGGCGATCATAGTCTCAGCTCGATAATGGTGGACGGACCTCATGGAATAAAAATTCTCCCTGCAGGATCTGGTGTTCAAAATTTCACCAGACTTGATTCCAGTCAAAAGCTTAAGCTGCTCGACGGTCTGGATCAAATGCACAACGAGTTTGATTTCGTTCTCATAGACACAGAAGCTGGTATTTCTGAAAATGTCACCTATTTCAATACTGCCGCTCAGGAGATACTGGTCGTTACCACACCTGACCCTACAGCCATAACCGACGCCTATGCGCTAATGAAGCTTCTTTCAACGCAGTACCACGAAAAGCGCTTCAATCTTGTGGTCAATCAGATTCAGCACGAAAATGAAGCACTTGATGTATACCGGAAACTCACGATGGTATCTAATCGCTATCTAGACATATCTATTGATTTTCTTGGTTCCATTCCCTCCGACCGTCAAATGACAGACGCTATCCGCAAACAACGCGTCATCGTCGATCTTTATCCATCCTCTAAAATATCCACTGCATTTGTCAATCTTGCCCGAACCATCTGTTCAGAACAACCGATATCCACTCCCAAGGGCGGTGTTCAGTTCTTCTGGAAAAGATTGCTGGATATTAGTGGCAGGGGGTAACACATGGTTTACACTCCTCATAAGCTTCCTGAAGACAGGACAACCCTGATAACTGATCACCTTACCCTTGTTGACATCATCGCAGGACGAATGGTTACCCAGGTCCCTTCTTTTATGAATCGTGATGACATTAAGAGTGCGGGAATGATGGGACTTATCGATGCTGCAAATAAATTTCAGCCGGAAAAGAATATACTTTTCAAAACATTCGCCGAATATCGCATTCGTGGGGCAATCCTTGATGAAATGCGAAAACTTGACTGGTTCTCACGCTCTCTTCGAGAAAAACAATCCAGTATCAACAGATGCATGATAGAACTTGAAAGAGAACTCGGCCGCTCCCCCGAGGAGCATGAAATGGCAAATAAACTTGAAATAAGCCTTGAAGAATATCAGAACCTGCTCGGCCAGGTCAGTCATCTCGGTTGTGTCAGTCTCAATGAAACTCTGGATCATTCCGATACAGGAAGATCATTCCAGGATGCCCTGATCGATACCCGTAAAGGCTCCTCCCCCGTCAGTATCCTTGAACAGCATGAATTAACACATATCATTGCCGAAATACTTGAACAACTTTCGGAAAAAGAGCGTCTGGTTGTTTCACTCTACTACTACGAGGAACTCACTCAAAAAGAGATTGCTGAAGTCCTGGAAGTCTCCGAGGGGCGTGTCTCTCAGCTGCACAGCCAGGCCCTCATCAAATTGAAGACTAAGGCCCAGAATGCCATTCATTAGGTTTTAATACCAATACGGGAACAAAATGTTTGACTATAACCTGTCACTAACGCTTACAACACTTCTTCTCTGCATTTTGATTTTCTGGCGTTCCCTCGTGCTTCGAAGACAACTAGTTGAAAAATCAGGTCTCCTGCGTATTCAGATGTATAAAATTGAAAAAATGAGTCAGGAAATTGAAAATAACGTTCCCTCTGGTAGCGACGAAAAGTTTCAAACCAGTCTCAAACAGGCCACCGTCACAACCGAACTGCAGAAACCCCGAAGTTCCCTTGTTAATAATCGTAAAAAGATACGTTCTCCAGAACGCTATAGTTATGTGCAGAACATGCTTCATGCAGGCATGCCCAAGGAAGAAATTGCCTCAACTCTTGGGATGTCTGGCGGCGAAATCTCTCAAATCCTGAAGCTCACAAAGCTCTGTTGCAGCAGTGAAAACGGTAAAAACACTTCAAAAACCCTATCACCCGCCTAGGAACGTGCATTCTACCCTAAAGAATCAGAAGCAAACAGCCGATTAAATAAGAGAAAATACATACGTCATATCAACCAGCTTTACCCCGGAAAAACATTATGGTCTCAGGAAAATACAGTGCCCTTGCAGGAGCCATCTCGCGCGAACAGCGATTGGCAAACATTGCCACCAATCTCGCGAATGTAAATACCGTTGGCTACAAAAAATCACGGATGAGTTTCGAATCCCTTCTTAGAGGTGAACAGCAGACCAGTGCGGCCAAAGGGATCAACTTCAGTCGTGTCCGTGAAAACTTCACAGAATTCACAGAAGGTCCGATCAAGAATACTACCAACCCATTGGACATAGCCATTCATCAGGATGGTTTTTTTAAAGTCCAGAGTAAAGAAGGTTTCAGATACACAAGAAGAGGTGATTTTCATGTTGATCAGGATGGTACCCTGATGACTGGAAATAACATGCCAGTGCTCGACGACGGAAATGCCCCTATCTCTATTCCAGGCAATGATACTTCAAAAATATCGGTCAATAGCATTGGGGAGATATCTGTACTTTCAATCGACGGAACGCGTGAATTGGTTGGGAAGATAGCTGTTTACACAATGAATGAAAACAACTCTCTAAAAAGAGAATCTGACACTCTGTTCTCACTGGAAACGGGTGGCCAGGAAGTCCTCAACGAAACCCCACTTCTCAATGTTGGTAGTCTTGAGGTATCTAATGTGAACATGACCGAAGAAATGGCTTTAATGATCGAGAGCACAAGAACATTTGAAAGTTATCAGAAGGTTATAAAGGCCTATTCTACACTGGGTCAGAAACAAGACGAACTTGGAACCGTCGGCTAGTCCGACTTCTAACCAAAGCTTAAAGGAATATCATGATACGATCACTCTGGACCGGCACCACCGGCATGAACGCTCAGCAGCTGAATCTTGACGTTATCGCCAACAATCTCGCCAATGTTTCAACCACAGGATTCAAAAAGAGCCGAGCTGATTTTCAGGACCTTATGTATCAAATACTGAGGGTCCCAGGATCCCAGACCTCTGCAGACACCGAATCTCCATCCGGAATACAGGTGGGTCTCGGCGTTCGCCCTGCAGCTGTTCAAAAGCTCTTCACTCAAGGGGACCTTATCCAGACCGGTAACGAACTCGATGTCGCTATTGAAGGGGCTGGATTCTACCAGGTCGAACTTCCCAATGGTGAAACTGCCTATACAAGGGCTGGGGCATTCAAACGCGATGGTGATGGCCGAATGACCACCTCTGACGGCTACCCCATATCTCCTGGAATCACAATTCCCGACGGCTCACGTCAGATCACCATCAGTGAGACGGGTATCGTCAGTGCTCTCATAGGTGACGAAACCACCAGCACCGAGATTGGCAACATTGAAACCGTTGCGTTCACTAATGATGGCGGCCTGCTCGCTGTCGGGAAAAACCTTTTCAGGGACACCGAGGCTTCGGGAACAGCCCAGACAGGAACCCCTGGTGATGATGGCTACGGTCTTCTGCTGCAAACATTTCTCGAAGGTTCAAATGTGAATATTGTTGAAGAAATGGCCTCCATGATTACCACCCAGCGTGCCTATGAAATCAACTCCAAAACCATCCAGACCTCGGATGAAATGATGCAGACTACCAACCAGATGGTATAATCATGAAAAGAGTAACACTTCTGATTTCTGCATTTCTCTGTCTGCTTCCAGGAGTTACTTTGGCTCTTGAAATCACTTTTTCTCCCCTTGCCGAAATCCGTTCTTCTTATATTACCTTGGGAGATGTTGCAGAATTCAACGAAGATTCTGCTCTTGCCATGGCGCTCGGTTCAAAAGAGATAGCCCCGGCACCAAAGGCAGGGGAAAGTGTCACCCTGAATTCAGAAGAGGTCAGATCAACGCTTGTTGCAAATTTTCCTGTCCCAACTGACCTCACCTGGAAAGGCGCTAATACCATCGTGGTCGAACGAAAAGGAATCATCATCGGCCCCGATGAGATTGCAGCTAAAATTGCAGAATATCTTGAAGAAAGAGGTGATGATCTTCCGGTCGCTGAATATTCTTTTATCAGTCGCGAACTCCCCCTTCCCTTTATCATCCCGGAGGGTGAGCTGGAAGTAGATGTTATCCCGGCAGATCCATCCGTTATTGGCAGTCGCAGGTTCTCACTGGTGTATAAGGTTGATGGGAGAACTGTAAAGAACATTTCCATACGTGGTAATTTGGAAGCACTTGCATCGGTAGCTATTCTTACTCAAAACGTTAAAAGAGGAGCTATACTTCACCCCGACATGGTGGAACTGCAGACAAAGGATCTTTCACAACTCAGGGATCCATGCACAGACCTCCGTGAAGTACTCGGGAAGAAACTGACCAGAAGCCTTCGTTCTGGAACTGTTCTTGATATCAGTTCCATCGACATTCCACCTGTTATCCAAAAAGGACAACTTGTTAAAATCCTGATAAATCACAATGGAATGCATCTTAGTGCTACTGGTATTTCTTCAATGAACGGAAAACAGGATCAAATCATCCGTGTCATGAACAGCAGCTCCCATAAAATGATTTTCTGTAAAGTCATAGCTCCAGGCCTTGTGGAGGTCCACATCTAAAATGAAATCTCTGTTACTTATACTCAGCACAGCATTCCTTTTCTGCTCATGCGCAAGACCTGAATATTCCGTAACTGAAATCCCCGAACCTCTCGAGGAAATCCAGACTCAAAAAGCTGCCGAAAGAACCGATGGTTCACTGTGGCCAGGAGAACAGCATTCTCTTTTTGCTGACCATAAAGCACGAACAGTTGGAGACGTCGTAACAATCACCATAGCTGAAAATGCCAGTGCCTCCAAACAGGCATCTACTTCCACCGATCGTAACACCAGTATGAGTGCAGCCATACCTCATTTATTTGGTCTTGAAAACTCAAAATGGGCGGTTGAACACCCCAAATTTGACCTCACCAACCTTGTTGAAGCAAGTTTTGCAAACAAATTTGAAGGTGCTGGAACAACTGTCAGAAAGGAAGATCTGGTTGCCTCCCTCACAGCTCAAGTTGTCGATGTGTACGCCAATGGCAACCTGAAAATAAGGGGCGGTAAGGAAGTACAGGTGAACAATGAAATTCAGGTTATTTATGTGACTGGAATCATACGTCCCGTTGATATTATGGCAAACAATACAGTCAATTCAAAACATGTTCTGAACGCAAAAATATCCTATACTGGCAAAGGTGCAATCAGTGACAAACAAAAACCCGGCTGGCTCATGCGAGTGCTTGACAATGTCTGGCCATTCTAATCGCGGAGTTGCAATGAGAACTACAGTATCGATTCTATTAACAGGTTTCATACTCCTCTGTCTTTTCTGTACAAACAGCAGTGGAGCACGTATCAAGGATATTGCTGAACTTAAGGGAGTACGAAACAATCAGCTTATCGGTTACGGCCTTATCACCGGCCTTGCAGGAACTGGAGATGACCTCAAGAAAGTCCTTTTCACCAGACAGGCTCTCTATAACATGCTCGTTCGCCAGGGTATTACCGTTAATCCGGATGAGTTTGAAAATATTAAAGTCAACAATGTGGCGGCGGTAATGGTAACTGCCTCTCTACCACCGTTTGCAAAACCTGGCTCAACAATAGATGTTCAAGTCTCCTCCATCGGCGATGCTAAAAGTCTTGCTGGTGGTAATCTACTGATGACGCAATTAAAGGGGCCAGACGGGAAGGTCTATGCAGTTTCACAGGGCCCTTTGACCATCGGTGCGTTTTCATTTGGCGGGAAGGCTGCCAAGGCACAGAGAAATCATCCCACCGTCGGAAGAATAACCGGTGGAGCCATAATTGAAAAAACTGCGCCTGGAAAATTTGCAGACGATGGTACCCTTTCCTACAGCCTGCGTACCTCAGATTTCACCACTGCAGCAAATATGAGTGATGCCATTAATGCTAAATATGGTATTGGCACAGCATTTCCAGTTGATTCTGCGACCATCAAAGTGATCATCCCTCAAGCTTTTCTTGAAGACAAGGTACATTTCGTCACCTCCATTGAAAGTATGCGGATAGAAACCGATACCAATGCCAAGGTTGTTGTGAATGAACGAACCGGAACCATTGTAATGGGGAAAGATGTAAGGCTCTCAACCGTAGCCGTATCCCACGGTAATCTTTCACTTGTTGTTAAAGAGACAATGGAGGTTACCCAGCCCAACCCCTTGGCCACCGGACAAACAGTCGTTGCTCCTGAAACCTCAATTGACATCGTTGAGGATGACGGACAGCTTATGCTAGTTGAGGAAGGCGTCTCAATCGGAGCTGTTGCCGATGCCCTGAATGCTATCGGGGCAACACCCCGAGATCTTATTGCCATCTTTCAGGCCATTAAAGTTGCGGGAGCCATGCATGGTGAACTCATTGTACTGTAGACCAGACAACCTTTAACCATATTATACCCTATGAACATATCCAGCGATCCAAGAGCAATACCCACCACAAGCAGCCTGAAAAACCAGACAACGGATCCAAAGGATCAGGAGCTTCGAAAATTACGTAATTCCTGTCGTGAGTTTGAGGCTATTTATATCAATGAGATGTACAAAACCATGAGAAAATCTGTACCCGATTCAGGACTCTTTAAAAAAGACATGGCCAACACTCTCTATCAGGAAATGCTCGATATGGAAATGGCCAAACAGACAGCACAGGGTGACGGCATGGGAATCGGTAAGGCTATGTATGAACAGTTAAAAGAGCAGCATTTTCCGGATAGTACCCCCTGATTGCATCAGTGATGATTATTGTTCTTCATCAGGTTGTTCCTCACCTTCTCTCTTCTTCTCCTTTCCCTCCTAAATAATACCTTTTTTTCCTCTTGACACTAAAGGTTTAGTATTAACATTCCGATACAGTAGACAAGAAAGAATTTCATTTACCCCTATTTATTCTGCATGGATGCAGAAAAAAATAGCGCAAGGAGGCGTAAACAATGATAAATAGTATCAGTGATCAGAATTATTTAGCCCCACAACAGGTTGAACAGTACAACAACAAAAGCCTGGGAATGCCAGCTGGAAAAGGATCAGAAAACCTTCCAGAATCTTCACGGAAACAGGACTCGGTGACAATAAACTACCAGCAGGAAGTGTCAATGACCTACTCCAGCTCACTTACCATTCAAACCGGAGATGGTCAGGATCAATACAATCTCTTAAGAGGGCTGGTCACCAATATGCTCAAAGAACAGGGCATTGATTTTAAAGTCGCAACCGGTGATCAGGAAATAGATATCAGCTCCATCAGTCAGGAAGAAGCCGTTGAGCTGATTGCCGAAGATGGGTATTTTGGAGTTGAACAAACATCTGATAGAATCGTAGAATTCGCCATAGGTATTGCCGGTGGTGACCCTTCGCGCCTTGAAGCAATCAAAGAAGGGGTTGACAAAGGGTTCGCCGAAGCGTTTGACGCCTTCGGTGGATGGTTACCGGAAATCTCCTATGATACCTATGACGCAGTAATGAACAAACTTGATGCCTGGGCTGAAGTGGACAGTCCCGAAGAGGTGTCGTAATTAAGATAGACAGGTGATAGCATGAGTGTTGAATTTAGAGGAGTTGGCGGCCTTGGACAGATAGGCAGCATTAAAAAAAGTGACAAAGCTGAGACAACAGCCAAGCCCGGTTCTGCAAAAGAAACGGACCAGGTGCAATTCTCTGCTGTCCTTCAAAATGTCAACAAAGCACAGACAGGATCCGATGGGAACACGGAACGGGCTGAGCGCGTCGCTGAGTTGAAACAACAGATCGCCAATGGCTCCTATGAACCTGATCTCAACAAAGTCGCATCCAATCTTCTCCAATTCCTTATGGAGGAAAAATAGCAATGGCTGCCGGTACCACCCACCAATACCTTGTCCGCCTTCATGACGTGATCCTTGAAGAACGTGAGTACTCCAAAGTACTCGACATGGAATCACTTGCAAAGGCTATGCAGGAAAAGGAAGAGCTTATCCAGGTTCTGGCACATGTTAAACAGCTTGACGAAGAAGATAATGAACTGGCGGCAATTATCCGCCATGAAAACAGACGTAATGCCTACCTTTTCAAAGCAACTCTTGGCTGGATCAGAGAAACAATGGAGTTTTTTGGTAAGCGTACCGTCGCCTCTGGCTACACTGCAAATGCCGGGATGGTAAACTCAAAAGTTAACGGACGACTCCTTTCAGGACAGGTGTGATATGGGCGGATTATTCACAGCACTCAATGCAGGAAAAACCTCTCTCAGTGTTAATCAAAAATCCATTGAGATTATTGGTAACAACATCTCCAATGTAAACACCGAAGGATACTCTCGCCAAAGCGCCGAACTCACCCCCTACCCTTCCATGAATTTCGGCGGCTTTTTTATTGGCCAGGGTGTTCTGGTCTCTGATGTCAGCCGCGATCACGATGTTTTTGTCACTAATATGCTCCAGGAAAAATCCATTGAATTCGGACTTCAGGATGGTCAGACCAGAGCATTATCCGAACTCGAACGAATTTTCCCCATCGGTGAAGAAAATATTTCCACTGAAATTAACCGTTTTTTTGATTCCTGGCAGGAACTATCAGCAAATCCATCTGGCCTTGTAGAGCGGGATATTGTGATTCAGCGTGGTGAATTATTGGCAGAGAAATTTAATACCACCGTTGATGATCTAAATAAAGTTAAAGAAAATATTAATGATTCCCTGATTTCAAAAATTGATGGCGTTAACTCCCAAATACAGGAAATCGCAGATCTCAACGAACGAATTTTCACCATTGAAATCCAGGGACAAACTGCCAACAGCGCCAGAGATCGTCGTGACATGCTTGCCAAAGAGCTCGCCACCTCACTTGGAGTCCAAACCTACCATGATTCCAAAGGCATGATGGCAGTGCAGCTCCCCGGTGGATTACCACTGGTACAGGGCCTTATCCCCATGGAACTTGAAGGTGTTCAAAATGGAACCACCCTTGACCTGGTTTTGCATACAGGCGGAGTTACCAGAACAATAGGCCTTAACAACCTTGGCGGTGAATTTGAAGGGCTGGTTGGTATTCGTGATGTGTTTATCCCATCTGTCAAGGATGACCTCGATCGACTGGCATATGAACTTGGTGGGGCTGTCAATACGGCACATTACACAGGTGCAGGGCTGGATGGAACAACCAATCAGAATTTTTTCTCAGTAAATCCCGCTCCAGGCCCGCCTCCCCCCTCACCGCCTGACCCTTGGGTAGACGCAGCCCGTAATATTTCCGTGATCATTTCAGATTCAAACCATGTAGCAGCAGCTGAAGCTCCGCCACCTTTAGGCACCGTCGCTCCTGGAGACAACCGGAATGCACTTATTATTTCAAACATTGGTGAGGATTTCCTGATCGATGGCATAGATAATTTTGGAGCCTATTATGGTAAATTGACTGCAAAAATAGGTATAGAAGCCAGTCAGAACCAGCTCGCTCTTGGAGGTGCCGAAGATGCAATGATCCAGCTGCAGAATCTTCGCGACGGACTTTCCGGTGTGTCTCTTGACGAAGAAATGATAAATCTAATTCAATATCAACGCGGCTTCGAATCTTCCGCCAAATTCCTATCTACAATTGATGAGATGATGGGTTCACTTATCAATCTGAGACCATAAGTAATCTCTCTGGAGAGATATCATGAAAGCTACAGAAGGGACAACCTACCGCATGCTCCAATCCAACCTGGGACGAATAACAACCAAATTGGAGGATCTCCGTATTCAGGGAGCAACCGGAACCAAAGTTAACCAGCCATCCGATGATCCCTCATCTATCCGACCTGTGCTTACTACCCGTACTCAAATTATGCATACGGATCGATATCTGGAAACCATGGGTGTTACTCTTGATAAAATGGAAGCCACTGATGGACATTTAAACCATGTAGAAAACATTCTTCAGAGAGTAAAAGAGATCAGCGTTAATTCGATCAACGGTGCCATGAGCCAGAATGACCTTGACACTTTTGCAGATGAAATTGCCAATCTCAAAGCGGAACTTGTTGATGCTGCGAATGCACAGGTTGACGGTAAATTTATTTTTGCAGGCTATGCTGAAAACACAATCCCATTTGTTGAAAACCCAAATTATAATCCCAATCCGCCCGTGGACCCACTTAACCTCAATCCACCCTATGATGCTGCGGACTCAACGACATGGCCTTATCTGTATATGGGGACTCCCAACCCCACTGAGCTTGAAATCACCCCAGGTGAAAGACTGCAGGCAAATCTTACAGGAAATGACCTGTTTTTTGGCATCAATAATACAACCATGCTTGCCGGCGGCCCCTCACCACCAGCCGTGTATGCCTCAGACAGCGGCAGAATTGACATTTTCAGTGTTCTGACCCGTACAGAAGAAGCCCTGCGTGCAGGAAACATCGATGATCCTCTTGGAGCCGGTGGTGGTCTTGTACAAAATCTCGAAAACGTTGATATTGCAGCTGACCAGAACAGACGCCTTCGCAGTCAGTTGGGCAACAGAGCCAGACGAGTAGACTCTGCAATGCTGCATCAAACAGATGTACAGATAGACCTGCAGCAGGTTCTGTCCCGCTATCTTGATGCCGATGCAATTGAAACCTTCAATGCAATTGTTCAGCAGGAAACTGCTTTTCAAGCTGCACTAAGTATCACCTCCAAGGTTTCACAAATTTCAATTCTTGATTACTTTTAGAAAATCATACATTTGTTTGACATTCGAATCCATTCATCATAGCATCAGTCATTAATGTAATGTGTGTAACTGATAGAGTATTTTTTATTGGAGAGCAACATGCTCGTTCTTACCAGAAAGGTCGGTGAAGGAATTGTCATCGGCGACGATGTAACAATCAAAATTATAGAAATGAAGGGAGGGGCTATCCGGATAGGTATTGATGCCCCCAGAGAGAAGAACATATACCGTCAGGAAGTGTATAACCGTATAACCGAGGAAAACAAAATGGCGATGGAGTGGGATCTGGACACTCTTGATTCTCTTAGTGCCAACCTTTCAATAGAGAAAAAAAAGAAATGAGAACGATACATACACGATTCGGTGACGTTGAATATGATCCCAAAAACCTCCTTCACTTTCCGGCTGGAATGATCGGTTTTCCCACACTGCATGATTTTATAGTCATGCCCAACAAAAAAGAAGGCCCTCTTTTCTGGATACAAAGTATAGATGATCCCGGTATAGCTTTTATCCTCACTGATCCCACTAATTTTTTCCTCGATTATCAGATAAAGCCAGAAGAATCAGAAAGGAATGCATTACATATCGATGATACCGATGAATGCTATACCCTTTCTGTTGTAACTGTCCCACCAGATCAGAAAATAACCCTCAATCTTGCAGCACCAATCCTCTTTTCTGCCAAAACAAACAGAGCAATTCAGGTTATCTTAGAAAAGACAAACTATAACTCTAGGACACCACTTCCCGAATAGAATACTATCGGTCTCAAAAAAGACAAAAAAAACAGTCACGGAGTGGAAGATGAATCGGATTTAAAATAAGCGGCAGGGGACGGTTTGGCTTGCAGGAATGAACAAAAAGATACCTATTACTGCAGTAAAGAATAAGAACCGGACGCAACAGCCATACCACATAAATCTTCTTCCTGGGGAATCTCCTTTGAGGACATTTCCCCAATCAATTCAATCTTTCGAAGTCGGGCCTTGCAATCAATAACATCTGCCTCTCTTATTGTGGAGTCGAGAGCTCGCTGGTATTCACCTAACAGTGGATTTTCAAGAACCTTTCGCCCTATAAAGTTCATGATTTGACATATTTTTTTTTCGTGCTTTAGGGTAATTTCCTGCAATTCTCTAATGGAAGCGCACTGTTCCTGTATTTCACAAGGCTTGAGAATCTCCATCCTGTCACCCAAATCCATCATTTTTGCGGTAAGTTTCTTATAGTTTCCAATAGACTCTCTCAAACATTCATCTATTGTTTTCATGAGTTATACCACAATGTTTTCTTTAAGTTTCCGAACAATGTTTCCGGAACGAATCATTTCTTCCAACACAAACTTACGAGGACTTATTCACTATCTTCCCCTGATGATGTACTCGGGTTTTATAACCACTCAACGCTTTTCTTCCCTTTTTAACAGCCCGAATCTCACTTGCCATCAGAGTTTTCACATTATTAGCCCTGAGCACAGTCTTTTTCAAAAGATCCAGGATATCCTGCTGCAAGGATCTTATTTCTTCAAGCTGTGTACTAATGTTTCCAGTGATTTCTTTGTCAGCTAACTGTTTGTATAATATTGCATCAGTTTTCTGGCTCTGCTGCTGTAATGCACAAAATTCCCTGTTGAATTCTTCTACACATCCCTGTGAGGAATTATTATCAATATCTCGTTGTAGAGACTTGAGCATCCTGAGCATTCTCGAATATTCATCTAGAGATTGCTCTACAACAGTATTCTGAGGGATCATCACAATTTCTTCCATTGTTAAATAATCAACTTGAAACTGCAAACGAACTATAAGTAGCCTCGTAGGTATAATCCTTTTTTTGTAATACTGCGGATTCCGCTTCCGCAGCTGCCTTTTCTTTTTTGTTTATAACAACAGCCTCTCCCCAGGTTTGACGCAAATCCACAAGCAATTTTTCTACATTTTGGAGTTTTGTCAAATCATTCGAAATATTGGCACTGGTCAGTTCACGAATCATAAAATCATACAGATCGTGAAGATCCTCTGCAATCTTACCGCCTATTTCATGATTCAGGGTGTTGGAAAATTCTACAACAATGGCAAGTGCCTTGGAAACACCACGAACTCGAAGTTCCGGCCTGTTCTCTTCCACACCAATGATTGCCTCTCGGGTAAAACGAATGGCACCATCATACAGCATTAGAAGTATTTGCTCAGGAGAAGCCGTATTAATCTGATTCTGTTGATACTGATTATGATTATATGGATTCATTTCTAATTCCTATTGTACATGTTCGAGAGTATATCCATCTGTTGGGTCAGATAATCACTTTGGGCGTTCAGATTACTGACAAGAAGCTCCATGGCATTAAACTGTGCACGAATGCGTTCCTCAATCTTGTCCATTAAGGGTTCTTTCCGTGAAATCTGCAAATCAAGGCGTCGTATAGCATCCTCATAACGATCATGTTTATCAGCATACATTCCATTTACTGCTGAAGTAGTCTGTACCAGATAGGAGTTGAATTTTTTCATAACCCCATCATTATTGCCTTCACCAGCAAGAAGCTTAACAACATCATCGAAGTTCGCGTCTAATTTCTCATCCAGCTTTCCATTATTAATGTGGAGAGTTCCATCCGATTGGGTGGAGATACCAATTTCACTGAGGATCTGCAAAGAACCACTACTGCCAATAGATTCTGACAATATAGACTGGAGACTACGTTTGATATCATTAATTGTCGCATCACCCCTTAAATAATCACTAAGTGGTCTTTCTTCATCTTCTGTAGCTGTCGAAGCTTCATCTGCAGTTTGGAGAATCACATCATAACCCGAGCTAATCCAGTCCATAACGGAATTATAGCTGGTTACAAAGGTCGATATTTTCTCTTTAAGACTCGCTGTGTCTGCTTCAACATTGAGAGTAGACGTTTCATATACTGCAGGATTTCCATCAGCAGCAGGGGTGATTATTTCGCTTTCTTTATTGAGGTTGATAGTGACGCCGGCGATAACACCGGTGAGAGTATTGGTGTTGCTCATCACTTCAATACCGTCAACGTAGGCAATAGCCTGTTGAGCAGTACGAACATTGGATTCAGAAAGATCTATGGCATCACCCTCAGAATCTTTTAAATCATAGTCTAAGGAAAACGTTATGGAAGCGTCATTTCCAGTCAGAACCATATGATAATTGCCACTATCATTCCCATCATTAATAATAGATGCTGAAACGCCTGTGTCTTCTGAAACATTGTTAATGGCTTGCATCAATCCCTGAAGAGAATTGTTGGAATCATCAATCTCTAGACTAACAGCACCGATGGCAAAAGTCCCTGTACCAAAAATATTTTCAGTTTCAGAACTGTATCCACTGCTAACCGTCTTTTGAACCTGCGCGAGCTGGGCCACCGCAATATCATAACTGCCTTCACGAGCACCATTGGAGGTAGCGGTAATAAACTCTTCGGAACTGAGTCTGACACTGGTGGTCTGAACATCACTGGTTATATTGAGATTTCCGGCTGCAGAACGAAGATCTTCCAGTTTGGCATCAAACTGCTCATACGCCTGAAGACGGATGGTCTCATACTCTTTATCAGCCTCCAGACGATCCAACGGTCTTCTTTCTATAGCCATCAGGCTAGAGACCAGGTCTTCTGTGGGCAGACCTGTGGCGAGGCCACCAAAACTTATCTCTGCCATACCATACTCCTCAGCGGATTTTAGTGACTAACTAACTGAAATATAAAACTAACAAGTACTACTCTACGGTATCAACAAGCTTCCCGCGAAGATCCTCAAGATTTGCCTGCATACCTAGAATTTCTTCTGCAGGAACCTGACGAATCACCTCATCGGTCTTGGTGTCCACAACTTTTACGACCAGTTTATTAAACTCCTGGTTATTTTCAAAGCGAACACTATAAAGACCATCTTCGGTGAGCGACTTGATCTGATTCAGGAGCTCTTCCGGCTGTACACCACCACTCTCTGGAGAACTTACCTTCTCCAGATTCACATCTCCCTTCTTCAGATCTTTACGTCCGGAATCGACGCCATCTGCTGGCCGCGGCATCTGCTGCAGTGCGGAACCCGTTGCATTCATAGCTTCTATTGACGACATAATGTATTCCTCTAGCGAAAACCGCTAATGACAGATTATTCATAAATTTAAAAAGCTGCCCTGAAAAATCACCTGCTGTTACTAATCAAAAAAAGTAACAAGAGGACAATTTTCCAGGGGGCTTTACATGTCGGGGGTTGTAACAACCAACCCCCGAGTTGAGTTTACGATTAACCTAACAGTGACAAGGCCAACTGTGGTTGCTGATTAGCCTGGGCCAAAATTGAAACGCCAGCTTGTTGCAGGATATTCATTTTGGTCATCGCCGAAGTTTCCATGGCGATATCAGCATCAAGGATCCGTGAACGTGCAGCAGAAAGATTCTCTGATACATTGTTCAAGTTGGCAATGGTGGATTCAAAACGATTCTGGATCGCACCCAAGCCACCTCGGATAATATCAACATCCTCAAGGGCTTTATCAACACTGGCGATAGCTATAACAGCATTTTCACGGGTATCAACTGACATCTGGTCAACTGTTACAGTTGCTGATGTCGCTGCACCAACATCTGCACCGCCAGCCAAGGTAATTGTGCCGGCAACACTTGCAGCAGTCGTTCCTGAAAAGTCAACCAATGCCTGAGCTGCGAGACCACTGGCAGTTGTCAGAGCCTCAACATAACTAGCTATTTCTGCTCCAGTATCCATTGAAGCTGACGTCAATGACGCAGTGATGGTAATTGTCGTATCAGAGACCACGACAGTGCTCGCATCGGCTGTCCCGCCGGATAAGTCAAGCGAACCGGCCGTAACTGCACTCGCTGATCCTGCAAAGCCAACCAAAGCCTGGGCTGAGATAGCACTGGCGGTTGTCAGGGCGCTAAGAACAGCAGCTAACTCTGCTCCTGTGTCTGTCGCTGCAGCAGTCAGTGATGCTGTTACAGTAATCGTGGTACTTCCTGCTGTATCCGTTGCAACCGCTATAGTAGCGTCATCTAAACCACCAGACAAATCATAGGTGTTGGCGACACTTGCAGCTGTTGATCCTGTGAAATCTATCAAAGCTTGCGCTTCAAGAGCACTGGCAGTTGTTGCATCAAAAATATCCTGCAGCCCTGCTGTTGTTGAACCGACTGTAGTGCTAAAGTCTGCGGTGATTGTGATAGTAGTACTTCCAGCAGTTGAAGTGGCAACAGTAATATCACTGCCAGAAGTCGCATCAACCAGGACAAGCGAGATATTATTACCGGCAAGCCCTGTATCATCAGCTACTACAGAGAAGGCTGTTGTAGCATTAGTTGCAGCAACACTGGTCGCAGTAGTATCAGCGACGACAACCGTAATATCATTACCAGCGGTACCAACACTCACTGCTGTCACATCTAATGACCCAGTAGTATTGGCAGCAGCAACCGAAGCAACGGAGGCTCCGCCATCAACGAGGACAATCGAGATATCATTACCAGCTGATCCAGCTGACTGTGCTGTTCCGATCAATGATCCTGCGGTATTTGTTGCTACCGAAGCTGATGTAGTTGCAGCTACTGCAGCCGCAGCTTCTCCTAAATCAGCAGCACGGGCACTATCAATGGAAAAGGAGATAGTCTGATCAGCACCAGCGTTGGCACCAACCTGAAATGTTGCATTCGTCATAGAGCCGTCGATAACAGCTTTGCCGTTAAACTCGGTGGTCTGAGCAATACGGTCAAGTTCAAATTTAAGTTGAGTCACCTCATCGTTGAGAGAACTACGATCACTTTCGGTGTTGGTGTCATTGGCAGACTGAACGGCCAACTCACGAATACGCTGCAGGATATTAGTACTTTCCTGAAGTGCACCCTCAGCCGTTTGCGCCAGAGAGATACCATCATTAGCGTTTCTTGCTGCCTGATTCAAACCACGAATCTGAGAAGTCATACGGTCGGAAATAGCAAGACCAGCAGCGTCATCTTTAGCGCTGTTGATACGCAGACCAGACGACAAACGCTGCATAGATTTATTTAGTGCAGATTGAGAGTTACCCAGATTACGTTGGGCGTTAAGAGATGCTACGTTGGTGTTAATTGTTAAGGCCATGGTGATCCTCCATGAATTGTTAAGTTGGGCGTCCTTGCCCGTTTGAAACTGTATTAATTACTGTTATTCTTCAAACTTGATTTCTTCGATTATCCACCTCCCCTTTTATTGGTTACTGTTTCGGTTATAACTTTTGTAAAAACACTGTTAAGGGCTCTACTCCTTATAGGACGTATCGGAAGTGGTTCCAGAATACTTTAGTTTTTTTTTATTTAATTTATTTTATTTATTTTGGGGCTGTAGCCGACATGTTCATCGATCTGTTCAATCACCTACTGGCCGAGGGTATACTTCGTTAAACAGTATCCTGTAAGTGCGTTCACAAAACATAATTCTTTTTTTTCGAGCGACCTTTTTTCTGTACTTATAGTATCACTAATATCACTGTCTAAATAATAAAATAGCGTTTGAGGTACCTTTTGGTCGACAGTCGTATCTTTTTTTCTATAGTGCTGGTCGAAAAAGAATTACGTAACAAAATTATCTATTTCAAAAGATCGCTCAAACCTGCTATTATAGCAATAGTGTGCAAGATCAATTATTTCTTCAGTATCAGCACATCTCAAAGAAATGAAACTTGACACACCATCATGCCCTTTTCAGTCAATTGAGGTCTTTAGTACATGCTGCAATTTACCGTTGGTTGGAATATTGTTTTGCCCATAAAGCACTCAAAATTCCGATAGCGTATTTTTCTTTAGAAGTTTTTCATGTTCAGATCATACTTTCATTATATCTGAACATATATAGTGGTGCAGAAAATAGTTTACAGGATGACAAGTTAGATGAAAAGAACAATACAATCGGTAATGGATCCCGAGCTACAGCTCAACACCAAATCCGACTTAGTTTATTACATTACTTTTCCAGATAATTACAACCCAGCAGTCGAATACCCTCTAATAATTTCCATTGACGGATATGGTGGACACCCTGGGTCTGAATATCAGTCTGAAAAACTGAGACCTTACTTAAGTGAAAAATATGAATCTATTGTTGTAGGAGTGTCGTATCACGGCATCAACAGGACTGGAAGTGTAGTTGAATTTTCTCCTGAAGCGTGGGAATCTATTTTCGATTTAGAACCAGGTGAATTTACTAAGAGGTTTGTAGCAGGCAAACCAATGGACAAAATATTTGATGATATTTTTGCCTTTTTGGTTGAACGAAAAATCTCAAGACTTTCTCCCCTATTGGCAGTTAAAACTACCTTGCCTGACAAATACTCTTCATTTGGTTTTTTACCTGCCATAGAACATTTGAATGTTCTTTACGACATACTCTCAAACTATAAAATAAAATTATCAGAAATTAACATCCTGGGGACATCCTATGGTGGATATATTGCCTTATTGATGGGCAAATTCGCTCCCCATACATTCAATTTTATAATTGACAATTCTGGCTTTGTCGCCACACAATTTTCTGAAATTCACCCATCACTGGTAACAAGTAGTGCCAGTTATATGCGAATGGTTAATGGAAAAAGATATGAAATTCCGGCAACCACAAAATCATTATGGGAGAACAACGAATTTTCAGAAAAGTATTTTTCCGACGCCAACAGAATGATACGCAATGTTACTGTGAAAGAGCATATGCTTGAGTCTGACACAAAATACTTTTCATACCATTCCAAAAAAGACATTATTGCCTTACTAGCTGAAAAAAAGATGTTTTGTGACAAATTGAAAGAATTCGCCTATGTCGATTTTTCAGAAATCGGCGACAAAGAAATTGATGGTTCATTGTTTAAAAATCTCAATCACGGCATGAACGCCTCTCTGCGAAAATTATATGATGTTACATTCCAGAAGAATGCACTTGTAAACAAACAACATAAATATCAAACTGATTTTCATCTCAAGTCTAAGCATGTCTTTGACTGTTTCAGTAAAAAATATGAGTTTACATACTGCCTTGATAAAGGTTTAGAAGTCAAAGTCACCTCACTCAAGATGAATCCATCAGTATCGAACCACAACAACTGTATCGACGATAAAGATATTCCGCTAAATTCAACTATGCAAAATGACATGAAGAAACAGCCCACCATCGGTACAAAGACGCTTACACTGACTCACCTCCCCCCTTCATACAAAAACGATATTTTCAATCAAAACCTTGCATATTTCAAAGCAAAGCATCCGTCACTTTACAACATGGTAATCAATCATAAATGCAATGAGTACTGGCTTTGCAGTAATCCAGATGGAAGCCCAAATATATATGAGATAAAGAGCAACTCACCCTTATATAAGGTCTATAACAAAAAATCATTATTCGATAATATCAACAAGAATATTTCAGGACTTTCGGCCAATGCTACAATTGCTGAGGCATTTGTGGGTGGAGGGAATGATCGTTGGAAAATTAATAGTCCTATTCAATGTCAGATGCTTAATGATTTGTTCGCAAATGGTATATTTAAAAAATTAGGTGTCAATTATGACAACCTTGCACCATTCAACAATTATAAAACTGACTTTATGCCCCTGGTTCGAGTTTATGGAATAGGTCTGGGATACCACATAACTGAATTACTGAGAACAAGAAATGTTTGCTACATGACCATCTACGAACCACACCTTGATCTTTTTTACACCTCCCTCTTCACGGTACCGTGGAATCTCCTTTTTAAATATTTTGACACCAACGGCAAGGGGGTTAACCTTGTTATAGGTGACACTGCTGACAAAGCCGTCCTTAGTAATATTACTTTTATTAAAAACCGATTCATGCCACTTACTAGCTATTTCTACCGTTTAAATCATCTTAATTCTTTGCAATCAAAAGAACTTATCCAGAAAGAACCTCAATCAGATTCCATTGAAAGATCACAATCAGATGCAGGATGGTACGAAGATCAGAGGACAGGTTTTTATATGAGTGCGAGGAATATAAAGAAAAGAAATAAATTTTACACAGGACGACGAACCAAAAAGACATTTCGCGCTTTTGTTGTTGGAAGTGGCCCTTCACTCAATGATTCGATTTCCTATATAGAAAAACATCAAAATGATGCTCTCATTTTCTCATGTGGATCTGCAATAACTCCTTTGCTCAAAGCTGGAATAATTCCTGATTATGAGATTGTTCAGGAACGAACATGGCATTTCCCCAAACACGAGGAAAAACACGATCTTGCTCTTGTAAAACAGATATCACTTCTTAAGCTCAATGTCGTAAGCCCCAAAATTGATCACTATTATAAGGAAACTCTTGTTTTTCAGAAATTCAGGGATCCAGGTTCTTCATTTTTAGGAAAGGACTATGCAGTGACTACCGCAGTAAACCCTACAGTTACTAATGCCGGAATCGCTATCAGTGCTGCCCTCGGCGCAAAAGAGGTTTATCTTTTTGGTGTGGATTATGGCGCACCTGCAGAGGGTAAGAAAATGCATGCTGCAAATACCCTCCATGACCATTCCCCTGTAGATGATAGCGTGGATGCAAAAGCCACATCCGACATTCCAGGAAACTTTGGCTCAACTATACGTACTACCTCGGTGCTGTCCTGGTCCTTACAGACAACGGAAATGAAAATTGCCGAATTCCCAAAAATACGTTGGTATAACGTCGGTGAAGGTGCTCGTATTTCAGGGGCAATTCCAACAAAGGTAGAAAATCTTCCAAAAAAATACTCCGGGAAAACGTCAAAGAAGGATTTACGGAAACAGGTATCAAGTTGTTTCAACAATAATTATTCATCCGATGAAATACTTAACAGGTTAAAAACAGTACAGATGAATCAAATCGAAGAATATCTACAATCTTTGCTTGGGTTCACAACTGCAACGCCGCAAACCAGAGAGGAGATTATCAACACTCTCCAACTGTTATATTCGGCGGTGAATGTGGGAAAAAATCAAACTAACTTCCTGCCATCCTCCCTCTTGCCATATGGTTTTATGCAATTTATTACCAGCGTCTTTATTCAGTGCTCGATGGAACCCACTGATGAAGGGGCAGTTCAATTTTTTGAAACATCCAAGAGAATTTTGGCTGAATATATAAACAGCATACAAACGGATATACAAAAGATGTTAGACTATATTGAGCGCGACGAAGAGACTGAGTTAATTGAGGCATGGTAAAAAAATAGACGTCTACCCGGCGACACCCAATTGGGAAAACATTTGTCCATAGATCTTTAAGGTCCGCTTTTTTGCAAGATCAATACTCTGTCTGTACTTATTTACGGATTCTTCAGTTTCATGTAACGTTTTTGAAGCTTTACTCACGAGTTCATCTGAAAAACTGCCAGCGACAGTCACATAACGATCGTTCAGGTTAAGAGAGTCATACGCATATTGAACTCTGTCTAAGGCTGCCAATCCTACAATTGGTTTTACCATTGCCATATTGCAAACATTTGCATGATATCTCATACCGAGTACCAGGCCACTGTTCTTATATATTGAAAAAAGTAAGTTTGCCCCTTTGTCATACTGAATACAAGGTGCGATAGTGACGTGTCGGCGAATCAAGAAATCATCCATAGTAACCAGTAAATCAGATATTGCCCTAAGGTCGCTATAAATATGTGGAACTAAGACGACATCGAAATCTTCCTGACTAATTAGATAAGTAAGAGATTTTGAAAGCTCTTCGTAATAACGTGCAGTATCAATATTACCACGAGAATTACTTTTCATAGTCAACTGATCGCTGGTAATATTAACTGCAACGTATCTCTTACCGTTAGTAAATATTGGATCAAGCTCAACTGGTTCGTAAAAATAGCCATTATCTAATATTTCTTCCATGTATTCCAGATAATGCTCTCCAATTTCATCCTTAAATGAATTCACCGAGCCATCGTTTCTCAAGGCAATCTTGATATTGGGCCGTGCACAAAGCTCATCAAGAAATCTTCTGAACTTAGTAATATTTCCTTCGGGTACTTCTCTATGAGGGTTACATCCAATGCTAGTTATAAGCATCGGTGTAGTGAGTTTTTTTAACACCCCGGGAAAGAAATCGATTGTCGTTCCGGTAAAGCTGTCTTTCACCCAATAATCAAGAAACCCTCCACCTCCAATTACCAGCAAATCGAAAGTGTTTGCATAATCTATAAATCCTTCATTAAATTCACACTTATCTTTGAGGGTATAACTTTTATAAAATTTCCTGATTTCCATGCGATGGATTTCATACTTACTGAAAAACGAATCGATGATACGCTTAAACCCCATATGACTTGCGTTATCACCTATATTGCCAAGAAAAGATGCTACATGTAAAATTCTCATTAAACCTGCCCCTTTTCTATTAAAAACTCAGCATACTGCCAGTCCTCTTGGTCATCGATATCAAGGTTAGCAACACCAGTCATGATAAAGGCGTATGCCTCTGGAATAGTATAACTTTTAACCCTTTTCAAGAGATCAATTTCTGCTAGATACAACGCACCATTGTGTTCATATGCCGCTGGCATATCCTGTCGTCTAAGCTGCTGTTGAGTATCCATTAAAGATTCTAGATACTGGCCATTCAAGCGATACATAAACATCGGATGTTTTTTTAATCTTGCAACAGAAATCATCATTCCACACTCTTCATCGAGACAAGTAGCGATGATGTTATCTATTTGCTGTGTGGTCCTGAAAGGAGAGGTTGGTTGAAGTAAGAGTAAATAGTCATATTCCTCTTCAATCTGCTCCAATGCATGCATAATGACGTCCATGCTTGATGTTTCATCTTCTGCAAGATATTTCGGCCGGGTAAACGGTACTTCACAATTTGCCATCTTGGCTATTTCAATAATTTCAAAGTCATCCGAACTGAGAATCAACCGATCAATATATTGACTGTGTAATGCCGCCTCTATTGTCCAGCAAATCAGCGGTTTATCACCCAACAATTTGATATTTTTTTTGAGGATTCCTTTTGACCCTCCTCGAGCAGTAATTAAGGCAAGAATTTTCTTCTGTTTATACATGACGTTTTTACCCTACATCTCTGAAAAGTTTTTGGTTTGATACTTTCCAAACATCTTCCTTGAGGGCCTGCGTAAACTGTTTAGCGCTATCTCCCAGCCCATAGTAGTTGCATGCTGGATACGATTTTGAAATTTGTGACTGCTTAATCGCTGAGAGAATAGCTTCTCGATCAAAGGGAACATCAAAAATACTGGGATGTTTAAATCTGTTCTGTTGGCGAGTACCAATGTTTATTGTTGGAACACCATATATTGGGGCTTCGTGAATACCAGCACTGGAATTCCCGATTAAACAATCAGCATTTCTTAGAAATGTTAAATAATGCTCAAACCTCAAAGAAGGAAAGATTCTGATATTGTTCTTTTTTTGTAAACGCTTATATGCAGCAAAGATATACTCCGATCCAGAATCATTATTAGGATAAATTACGATATAATTCCGCTTGCTTTCCAGTAGAGCATCCGCAAAAAGTGCAGCGTTATCGAACTGGATTTCCAATTCTGTCGTAACCGGGTGCAACATTGCAACCGAATATGAGTCAAAGGTCACTTCATATCGCGCTTTGGCTTCTTCGAGGGAAGGCAGTTCATCGGATAGCATGACATCGACATCTGGTGATCCAATGCAATAAATGGCATCTGGATCTTCACCCAATTGCTTCAAGCGTTGTTCTGCTTTGTCATTCGCGACAAAGTGAATGTGTGACAACTTCGAAATAGCATGCCTCATCAGCTCATCAACGGTTCCAGAAATTTCACCACCTTCAATATGTGCAACCAATATATTTCTCAATGCGCCTACCGTTGCACCCGCCAAAGCTTCAACCCTGTCCCCATGGACAACAATCAGGTCAATTTTATTCTCAGCAAGATACCGACTTAATCCAATAATTGTATTTGCAAGGACAACTTCCATACTTTCCCCTTCAACCTGATTCATAAAGGTAAAAAGATTGTCAAATCCTGACCGGGGAATCTCTTTTATGGTACCACCGTATTTGGCAAGCATATGCATACCTGTACCAAATATCTGGTATTCAAACTCATTTGATTCCTTAACTGCACGAATAAGTGATTTCAATTTTCCAAAATCTGCACGAGTTGCTGTGATGAAAAGAATTCTTTTTTTCATTTATTGAATATCGCTCCAGTCTAAGTGAACATTCATTGTAATATCCCTGGCTGCTCTTTTCCCTAGTACGTTATTGTATTCTTCAGCCGATATTTTTCCTGTACCTGGTCTTTTAACCCATATATTTTCCTTTGAAAAAACCTCTCCCTCCTTTACAGGCAGAATAGTCACAACAGTGGCAAAGGCAAAATCCCTGGTTACCTGTTCCTCGTCTAAAAGACTTGTTTTGTCTCCCCCTCTTTCTAATTTTAAAATTTTACTTGAGGCGATGAGTTCATTCAACTCACTTGGAGTCATGGAGCAGACTATATCTGGTCCTTTCCGATCCTTTGAGTCAGTAAAATGTCTTTCAAGAATTGACGCTCCAAGAGCAACCGCCCCTAGACAGGCCAAATTATTGGTGGTGTGATCAGAGAGTCCAATCACGGCATCGGGAAAAGCTTCTTCCAGATCAAGCAACGCGCCTAAACGTACTAATTCTGGTGGGGTTGGATATAAATTAGTTGTATGTAACAGGGCAAAAGGGATCGTATGTTTCCGTAATATCTTAACTGCTTTTTTTACACCTACCAAATCATTCATTCCCGTACTGAGAATGATGGGCTTTCCAAATGAGCATATATATTCCAATAGAGGATAATTGTTACATTCACCCGAGCCCATTTTAAATGCCGGAACATCAAATTTCACCAAACGGTCGACAGCTGCTCTTGAAAAAGGTGTACTGATAAATATTGCTCCTCGAGACTCGGTATATCTTTTAAGTTCCCATTCTTCTTCTTCATTGAGAGAACATCTATCCATAATGTCATAAATAGAGTCAGGGGAATTACCAGGGATAGTTTTTTTGGCAGCATCGCTCATTTCATCTTCCACTACATGAGTCTGGTGCTTAATTATCTCTGCTCCCGCCGATAGAGCCGCATCTACCATTTCAATGGCAGTCTGAAGTATGCCTTCATGGTTGATTCCTATCTCTGCAATAACAAGTGGATCGTGATGATAACCGATCCGTCTATTTGCTATTTGAATTTCCGGTTTTTTCATGTCACCTCGCTCAAAATAATTTTTGATTATTTATTAAACTCAGCCACCTTGAGCTGGCTCTGCGGCAGGAATTGTTATATTGGTATATATATCGACAAACGTCACATCTCCCAATAGTTGTCTAATAGTTTTATCATTGTTTGCTGACTCTTGAATACGATCATAATCATATTTAAAATTTAAGTGCACGACACCGAAGACAACTATCTCCCATTTCTTCATATCAGTACGTACATTATTATGGTCAGCTCCCGGAGCGTGCACCTTTTCAAAGAAGAAAAACTCGGCTACGTGGGGCAAGATTAGAACAGTCTATTGTTGCATTTCCAGAACTGCAAAGGCAGCATATCATACCAGTAGTAATGGAAATTTTAGTATCAGCACGACAAGTAATTTACTTAAATTTAACTAGATCTTTTTTACTGGTGGCATATGACATCGTTGGCCGAAGATCTTCTGCTCAATGAAAAATCCTGTGAGATCAGAATACTAACCAAATATTATTAACATATATCATATTTTCGGCGTGGTATGCAAACAACAACAGGATGTTAATTTGTAAAAAAACAACAATTTAGAAAAATATTCGCTTCGTAACAAAAAAATACCAGATTACCACTATTCCTCAGCCTACCCGTCTGAGGAGGAATTGTTTCGTGTTGATTATATGGGCATCTGCGGCCTGAACGGCCGCAGCAGAGCCCCCATTGATGGGTTTATGGAGTCCCATGTAATCGACACGGAACAACTCAGGGTTGCAAAGCTGAGCTTCGATGGTAATCAGGAAAAAATATGTTACAGACATTTGGTAGTTATTATTATCTCGTTCAAGCCCTAATTAGCCATATCAGATTTGAGGGTTTTATAAGTTTGTTGGGATATACTTTCACCTTCCCTAGAGGTATAGAGACAATGATGGTACATCACAACTGGTTCAACAACTTGAAAAACCTCCCAGCCAGATTAACATCTTACATTCACAGAAAGGCAAATTGAAGCCAGGAAATATTTTCTTTAAAGTGCGCATACCAAAGTATACTTTCTAATTCCCAAACAATGACAGGTGAAAATTGTTGAGTTTTGAACTGAATTAGATAATTTATTGATACAAAATTTGATAGATGATAAAGTGTGTGATTGTAAAAAAAAATCTCGTTATATCTTGTATTATTAACTAAAATAATGGGAAACGATATAATGTAGTGTTTTGGAAATCGTTATACTTTCTTCTGAAGATAATCAGGCTCAGAGTATTGACTCTCTATAAATTTGACTAAGGATATCAAGTGACAGAGCAGAATGAATTGTTATCGAAAACATACAGTGACAAACCTGTCAGGCTTTTTCTGCCGATGCTCAACAGTGACGACAGACTGTTGGTCCACTGCATCCTTCAAAAGGGAACCGGTAAGCACTTCAATTTGTTGTTTAAACAGGGGACACTTCCTGTAGACAATATAGACACAAACACCTCATGCCTCATCAGCCTGGATGATGCTGGCCAGAGTATCTCTCTGGAGAGTAACATCACCAAAATTATAAACGATCAGACCCTGGAGATGGTTCTGCAAAAAACCATCAGCCATGAACAGATGCGCGAATACTTCAGGGTTGATTGTACAGTCCCAATTATCATAAAATCTGTTATCCCTCCTGGATTTGGAAACCCTGAGGAACAATGGAAAATTTCCGGTACTACAGCTGATCTCAGTGGATCAGGACTTCGCGCCAGCTTTACCGAAGCACCTCCTGCCAACACTCAGGTTCGATTGGAACTGGCGTTGCCAACAACTGAACCGACCGTTATCAAAACCCTTGCCTCCCCCGTACGTATTTCCCAACTCACCGAAAAACTCTGGGATGCAGCCTATCGCTTTGATGAAATAGAAGATGAGGATCAGGATGCTATTATCGGATGTTGTCTTGTTGCCCAGAGGCGGCTGCTTCGACTGAAAGTTAAAGTAAAGGGAAATTGAAAGGAATTCACGGTGACTGCTTCAATATCAGAGACGATCAAGAAAATAGCCGACAGCGAAACGGCTAAAATTGATATACCAACCAAAAATAATCAGACAATCCGTCTCGATTGTATCTATAAGGAGTCCATTTCTCCGAATTTTTTCCTGGTCTTCCCTCCCAAAAAACTTCCCGAAGCTATTGACCTGGAAAAACATTGTCCCGTATCTATCAAACACGGTCAAACATCCTTGACGGTGACAGCTAAAATAACGGCGATAAACGGTGACAGAACCCTTGAGCTCACAGCCAAAAACAGTGTACGACCTGAAAGTTTGAGAGAATATTTCAGAGTTGGTGCCAATGTTTCCATAACTGCCCGGTACGATCCGGAATCGATGGAAAGTAAAATCCCATCATGGAACATGGATGGGCATACCCTTGATATGTCCGGCAGTGGTGTTCTGGCGATATTCCCTGAAGATCCCAAAAGCAGGCACAAGATATCACTGCAGATCCACCTTGCAGGCAACCGGAATCCGGTACACTGCATTGGACATGTTGTCAGGAGCAGGAGACTTCGAAGGGACAGTTATCAGGTAGCATTCCATTTTGATTCCATTAATGCCAAAGACAAAGACTCAATCATCTCCTACTGTCTTCGCGAACAACGTAACCAGTTGCGAAAAAAAGTCCAAACCGCCGGATAAGTGCAATTGGTACTTTGTGCCGCATTGCATTATCCATTAAGATAGTGTCTCCCTTTGCCGAAAGAGTACTATGACTCCTATCAACGCACTTTCGCCTATTAAGGCTGTGGGAACGGCGACATCAGACGGCAGCGGCAGGCAGCAGTCCCAGCAGCAGGCAAGACCCGGCCAGACCCTTTCGGCCACTGTCCTTGAATCAGCAGGAAGCAATCGCTTTTACCTCGATATTCTTGGTGATAAAATACTTGCTCAAAGCGATAAAGTCCGTTTAAGTCCCGGCACTAAACTCGATCTGGAAGTCCTGTCAACCAAACCCCTTCTCGAACTCAGAATTATCTCCAGGACACCTGAACTTTTTTTCGGCAAAACCTTGACCCTGCTAGGTAAAAACATTGATATCGGTGGATTATTCCAATCCTTAAACAAATCACCATCCCCCTTTTTAGACCAGCTCAGCCTGACATCCCAGCAGGGACTAAAAGAGTTTCACAGCCTTCAACAACAACCCATTGACAGCAAGGACGGAGGCACACTGTTACAGCAACTGCTCGGCCGACTTGGCCTGTCTCTTGAGGCCATCCTGGGCGGTGGCAACAAGACCCCGGCCGCATTCACGCTGAAGGCTGCCCTGCTGGAAATTGCCTCTCTGATGAAAGGTGGAGAAGAGCTTGCCGATACGACAAACAGGCTTCTTGGTACTCTGGAACTCTATCAACTGGCCCAGTTGCGTCTAGCTTCGGAAAATTTGCTGATTTTCCCGCTTCCTCTCCCTTTTCTCGATAACGGGTATCTTCTTGTCGAGAAGTACGATCTCCAGAAAGATGAAGAAACAACCACTCAAACACTTCGTTTTTCCCTGCACCTCTCTTTGCAGCCTTTAGGAGATATAGAGGTTATGTTTCTTCAAATGAAAGAAGGTCTGTACATTCGTTTTGCCTGCGACTCGGAAGAGAAAAAGGATTTTGCCAATAGCCAGAGAGAGACCTTAATAGAGATGATCAGTTCGACGGATCTTCTCGGGCTCAGCTTTACTGATGGGGCCGGTAATCCAGCTAATGAACTGATACAACAGCTGGCTCCAGCCGGTAAATCCATACTTGATACCAAGATATAATAATAACCATGAAAAAAAAAGAACTGGAAAAAGCCGTTGCTATCCTCTACGATGCCCAGACTTCAGCATCCCCTCGGGTTGTCGCCTCTGGACAGGGAGAAGTTGCCAGACGTATCATTGAAACTGCTCGGGAAGCTGGTGTTCATATTCAGGAGGACGCAAACCTGGTTGAACTACTCTCTAAAATTGATCTTGGTGCCGAAATTCCAACCGAACTGTATCAAACGGTTGCAGAAGTTCTGGCATTTGTCTACAAGGTAAATGAGAAATTTAAAAATAAAATTGTATCCTAGGAGCAGGAATGCTTTGGAAAAATGGTCGTAGAAGTTCCAACGTTGAAGATAGACGGAGAATACGAATACCCGGAGGAACCAAGAAGGGGGGTGGTATTGGCATACTTGTACTCGCTCTGGTGGGGATGTATTTTGGCATAGATCCCGGCATCATTATGAATATGGCTGACGGTTTACAGCAGGGTTCCCCTTCTCAAACCAGTACAGCACAGCCAAGTGCTGCAGAACAGGAACTTGCTGACTTTATTTCAGTTGTTCTGGCAGACACCGAAGACACCTGGACAAAGATATTTTCTGACAAGGGAGGAACCTACAGAGAGCCAAAACTTGTCCTTTTCAGTGGACAGGTTGAATCTGCCTGCGGTTTTGCCCAGGCTGCCATGGGCCCCTTCTACTGCCCTGCCGACCACCAGGTCTATATAGACTTATCCTTTTATCAGGATCTTAAAAATAAGCTCGATGCGCCAGGCGACTTTGCCCAGGCCTATGTTATTGCCCATGAGGTTGGGCACCATGTGCAGAAACTGGTCGGAATCAGCGACAAGGTTCAGGAGCTACGACCACAGATTTCCGCGAAGGAGTATAATAAACTTTCAGTCAAAGTTGAGCTTCAAGCCGACTGTTTTGCTGGTATCTGGGCTCACCACGCAGATAAGGTTCGTAATATCGTTGAGCCTGGAGATATCAAGGAAGCTCTGAATGCCGCCAGTCATATTGGTGATGACCGCCTCCAACAACAGTCTCGGGGATATATCACCCCCGACTCATTCACCCATGGTTCTTCATCCCAGAGGGTGCGCTGGTTTAAGACAGGCTACAGCGCAGGAACCATGGAAGCCTGCGACACATTCAGCAGCAGTAGTTTGTAAAACAGATTTTCCGAATGACGTCCAGGACTCCCACCTGCACGGGAATCCTGGACAACCAGGTCAGGAAAGTTTCTTCCAGTTTCTAATGAACTCAACAAGGGTTCTGACCCCGGTTCCAGACGGACCCTTGGGAATGTACGATTTTTCGGTAAAATCCCAGGCAGTCCCGGCAATATCAAGATGAGCCCATGGAGTGTCACCGACAAACTTCTCCAGATAGGCTGCAGCTGTGATGGTTCCGGCTGGACGTCCCCCGGTATTTTTAATATCCGCCACATCCGAATCTATCTGTTTCGAGTATTCAACGTCCAGAGGCAACTGCCAGAGTGGTTCTCCACATCGCTCACCGGCACCAATAATGCGGTCTATCACCTTCTGGTTATTACCTAAAATCCCTGTCCGGTGATGCCCAAGTCCTAAAATAACAGCACCGGTCAGTGTTGCCAGATCAATAACACAGGTGGGCTTAAATTTTTTAATACCATAGGCCAGCGCATCGGCAAGTATCAGTCTTCCTTCTGCGTCCGTATTGACGATTTCAGAAGTTATCCCGCCAAAGTGACGTATAATATCTCCCGGTTTCAGCGCGCGGCTGCCACTCATATTATCGGTAGCAGGTACCATGGCTACCACATTGATGTCAGGCTTTTCCTTACCCACAACGGCCATTGCAGAGAGCACAGCAGCACCTCCACACATATCATACTTCATATCCTCCATCCCGGATGCTGGTTTCAGGCTTACTCCACCGGAATCAAAGGTAAGCCCTTTGCCGACAAGGAGGATGGTCTCGGCCCCTTTTTTCGGGGATGTATATTCGAGGATTACCAGTTTAGGCGGTTCTGCGGAGCCCTGATTGACAGCAAGTAAACCTCCCATTGCTAAACGTTGCATACTGTTCTTTCCAAGAACCGTACACTTCATTTTATATTCTTTGGCAAGGGCTTTTCCATAGGCTGCGAAATGACTGGCTGTCCATCCGTTGCCGGGTTCGTTTGCCATGTCCCGTGCAGTACAGGCAGCATTTGCAGACGCATGGGCTTTAGACATACCACGACGCATCCCGCTGATTCCGGACGCGGAATAGAGTGAAAGCTGTTCTATCCCTTTGAACACCTCTTTTTTCCCCTTTTCAGGAGCTGCTTTATACTTTACAAAACGATAGTCACCCAGCAATATCCCTTCAACCAGGCACTGGGTTACATTTTCAACGGTCAATCCCTTGATTTCAGGCAGATTAAGACAGAGCCGTGTACTCTTCGCTCCTTTGGCCCTGGCGGCAATCAGTCCACCGGTTTTTCGGCATATTTCCCGTAATTCAGCAGCATTCTTTCCTTTCAACTGCCCAAGACTCAGGAATAACAGACGTCTCGGTGAATCATCTCCTTGCTCCTCAACCTGCGGATAGACAAGAAGTGAATCGCCCTGTTCACCGGTAAAATCCCCAAACTTGATTGCATTCTTTAATTCTCTTGAGGATGGAACGGTATCGGTAATTACCTTGTCTTTGCTGTCCAATTCGAGACAATAAACAAGCATATCACCATTGAAGGTTTCCGGGTTTTTGCTTCTACGAATAAGTTTTGTTGATATCACTGTAATTTCTCCATTTAGCACATTTTTTCTTGACTAATAACTATAGTGCTTTCACATCTGTTTGGCAAAGAAGTTAAAGCCTTGTATACTGATAACTGAAAAAAAACACGGATCTTCCTTGTCCGACAACAATACATCTTTTGGAGCATATCTTGACAAGCACACTTATCGTAACTGTTTTTTTAGCCGTTGCTGTTTCTGCCTTCTGTTCTATTCTGGAAGCGGTTCTTTATTCAATTTCAACAAGTCAGGTTGAGATGCTGAAGAAGCAGGGGCATAAATCAGGCCCTATTCTCCAGGAGCTCCGAGAAGATATTGATGAACCGATCACTGCCATTCTCACCCTGAATACCATAGCCAACACTCTCGGGGCCGCTGTCGCTGGAGCCGCTGCTGCCGTTGTCTTTGGTGAAGAAAATCTTTTCCTGTTTTCAGCTGTCTTCACTCTTATTATCCTGCTCTTCTCAGAAATACTTCCTAAGACATTCGGTGTCAGCTACACGGTGCTGCTTGCCCCCTATATTGCCCTTCCTCTTCGCTGGATGGTCATTATTCTGAAACCCATCATTCGGCTTTGCCAACTGATGACAAAAGTCATCCCGCAGGCCGAAAACAATGATACAATTTCCGCTGAAGAACTTCAGGCCATTGCCGCCCTGTCCAAGCAATCTGGAGAAATAGGCGCAGATCAGGAACGGGTAATTTTTAATATTTTAGAGCTTGGTAATCGCGTTGTGCGTGATGTTATGACCCCACGTACCGTTACCTTTTCTCTCGATGAAACAATGACTGTGGCAGATGTTATGGCTAATGAAGCCAGACTTTCAAGCCACAGCCGAATCCCCGTCTACAAGAATGAACCTGACAATGTAAGCGGTATCATCATGCGCCGTGATGTCCTGCGAGCAGTTGCTGAACAGCGCAACGATACTAAACTTTCTGAACTGACGACCCAGGTTCATTTTGTAGCGGAAATGTCTCCTTTAAATCATATTCTCGTCGAATTCTTTGAGATTCATCAACATCTCTTTGTGGTGGTTGATGAGTATGGTGCCGTAACAGGTGTTATTTCAATGGAGGACGTTCTTGAAGAAATCGTTGGTCGAGAAATTGTCGATGAATCAGATAAAACGCATGATATGCGAGAACTCGCTAGGAAATTAAACAGAAAAATCCCTGGAAAGCTCAAAAAAAATGCTAGTCACTAAGGACCGAAAGGCGTAATCTGAGATCAATGGACTTCCCATCACGAAGAATAGTAACAACAACTTCGTCGCCCACGGCATGGCGTTCAAGTTCAGTTCTTATATCATCGTAGGATTGCACTTTTTTCCCACCTATATCAGTAATAATATCGCCCAATACTACTTCATTACCATACTGTTTTGTGGGACGGATTCCCGCCTGATGTGCAGGCCCTCCCTGTTCAACCCCAAGTACAAGCACTCCATCTATTCCCAGGCGTTTGACAAGACGTGCATCAGCAAGAGATGCACCAATTCCCGGCCGGACCAGTCTTCCCTTACTGATCAACTGAGGAACAACCCGGTTCACCTCACTGACAGGCACGGCAAAACCAATCCCGGCATAAGCTCCGGATGGTGAAAAAATGGCAGTATTGACGCCAATAAGACGTCCTGCACTATCAAGAAGAGGGCCTCCTGAATTTCCTGGATTGATGGCGGCGTCTGTCTGAATCATATCACGGATTGTTCTACCGGTGATCGCTTTGATTTCACGGCCAAGGGCGGATATAATCCCTGATGTGATGGTTTGATCCAGGCCGAAGGGATTGCCGACGGCAAAAACTTTTTGACCTACCTGAAGATCGGTTGATTCGCCAACGGGAATGGGACGTAACAAATGGGCCGGAGCATCAATCTGCAACACAGCTAGATCCTTATCGGGAGCAGCTCCGATAAGAACTGCCTTCCAGGTGCTGTGACCAGCCATGGTAACCTCAATCCGATTGGCATCGCTTATTACATGATAGTTGGTGACCACCCTGCCACTCCCATCCCATATAAATCCAGATCCTGTACCCTGTGGGATCTCAACAGCATTCAATGAAAACATGTTTCTCCGAACCGCAATGGTCGTAATATAGACAACGGAAGGAGAAATATTTTTAAAGAGTTCTATGGTGTTTTTTTCATCTTCGGCAAGATCACCGCGGGCTGTCACGGCACGCGGCTCAGCGGCAGGGCGAAAAACTCTGTTTTGAATTGGTTGAAAGAGCAGCCAGAGTCCAACAAGAATAAGGACAAGAATAGCAAGCGGTGAAACTTTTCCGGATGAAGATTTAAGCATAATAACTAGTTACTACAATTCAAAGATTCAGGAAAAATTTAGCAATCATAAAATAACCGAGAACTCCAAGTATATCAATTGCTGTGGTTACAAAAGGACCTGTGGCAATGGCAGCGTCAATATCAAAACGTTTTAAAATAAGTGGAATAACAGTACCAATTGTTGCAGCCATGGCCATAGAAAAGAATATTGAAAGTCCTACAACCAGGCCAAGAAGTTTTGGTTCCGCATATCCAAAATAGGCGAGTACCCCTAAGAAACCACCATAAAGGATCCCCAGAATAACACCCACTCGCATCTCTTTAAAAATTATTTTATGGAAATCTTCCATATTAATGCGGCCTGTGGCGATGCCGCGGACAACGATGGTGGAGGACTGGGTTGCAATATTGCCGCCCATTCCCATGATAATGGGGATAAAGGCTGCGAGTGCAAGAACCTTGGTAAGCTCTTCTTCAAAGGCGCCAATAATGAACAATGCCATAACACCTCCGATCCAGGAAGCAAATAACCAGGGAGCACGAAGAACGACATTTTCCGAAGTGGATTTTAGAAGAATTTCTCTATCTTTACCGGCACCGGCCATCTGTAAAAAAGCCTCGGTGGCTTCTTCCCGCATAACATCAATAATATCATCCACTGTTACGATACCAACAAGCGTGTAGCTTGCATCGACAACAGGAACCGCGAGGAGATTATACTGGGAGATCACATGGGCAACTTCTTCCCTGTCGGTATCAGTACTTACTGACAACACATTCTTCTTCATGATATTTTTCAGTTGCCTGTGGGGCGGATTGGTAAGAAGTTCACGAAGTGAAACAACACCGGCAAGTTTACCATCGCCGAAGGTTATGTAGAGATAAAAGACCATCTCTTTTTCTTCACTTCTTTTCTGTACCTTGGCAATAGCTTCACCAACGCTTAACTCCTCATCCAGATACATAAAATCTGGAGACATCAGGCCACCCGCACTTTCTGGATGATACTGAAGCAGTTCATCAACCTCTTCCCGATCAGCCTGTTCCATTTGAGAGCGTATTTCAGCCCCAAAATCATCGTCCAATGCTTCTATAATATCAGCAGCATCATCCGAAGCCATCTCACTGATAACGTCGGCCATGAATTTCGGGCTGAGATTTTCAACAAGAGGCACCATGACTGATTCATCAAGTTCACTTATAAAATCACCCACCTGATCGGTCTGGGCCAGAATATCAAAGACTTCCTTGCGCTCAAGTTCCGAGAGATGTCTGAACACCCAGGCTGTATCAGCAGGATGGGTCTTAGTGATAAGTTTCAGGAGGTTTTCTGTGGCACCACGACGATTCAATCTGCGGATCATATCGAGCAGCAGTTTCCCCTCGGTACCAATAAGTTCTTTTTTTTCGTTTTTTTCCATTACTATCACCATGTTAACAATAGCCTTAAAGAGCTATGCCGGGTTCAAGGCCTTGACTTACATCCAGATGAACGTTACATGATACATCCAGTATACCAATTCCGTCAATTTGATTTAGCCATTTCTCTTATTTTCCAGACTTTACCCATGTGTGAAATTTCCAGAACAGAAAATCCGAGCCACCGTGACATTGAAAATCTCTTTGCTCAGGCCTGTCAACTCCACCAAGACGGCAAGTTGGAAAAGGCTCTTAAGCTTTACAGACAACTCTTAAAAAAACTTCCTGGCTTATCATTACTTCACTTTAACTGCGGTCTGGTTCTCTTTGAACTCGGGTTGTTTCAGGACGCTGAAAACCATTACCGGAAAGCTGCAGGTTTGCAGGAAGACGATCCCGATATTCATTACAATCGTGGGCTTAACTTTAGAAGGTTATATAAGTTTTCAGAAGCTGCACAGTCTTTTGGATATGCCATCAAAGCAGGTGACACAACGGTTGACACATTCTACAACCTTGCACTCTGCCACCAGGATATGGAAGATTATGCAGTAGCAGAGCGCTTGTATATGCGTATTCTTAAAGAAACACCAGACCACCTCTCAAGCCTCAACAATTACGCCTATCTCTGTCATAAATCAGGAAACATTAAAAAGGCAGAGCAACTCTACAGGCAACTGTTGTTGTATAACCCGCAGCATCAAGGCGCAAAACACATGCTTGACTCACTCTCAGGAGAAACCCCTGACACGGCCCCACTGGAGTACGTGGAAGCTGTTTTTGACAATTATGCAACCGAATTTGAACAGAGTTTAATTGACAATCTTGAGTATAGAACCCCTACAACCTTACACACCCTTTACAACAATTTATTCCCAGACTCTTCAAGGATTCTTGCCCTTGATCTCGGGTGCGGAACCGGGTTGGCAGGACAGGAGTTTAACGATTGCTGCAGGGAAATTATCGGTGTTGATATCTCAGAAAAAATGCTGCATGTTGCGGCTGAGAAAAAGATATACAAAAAACTGATCAAAGACGACATCCTTCACTTTCTCCAAAACAGCAGTGACGTCTTTGACTTGATTGTGGCAGTCGATGTCTTCACATATATGGGGTGTCTTGAACAGGTTTTCGCATCATGTTCGGACAGCAGTAGTGATAAGGGCCTCTTTCTTTTTTCGGTGGAAGTTTCACACAGTGAAACTTTTGAACTGAAGACAACAGGACGTTTTGGACACTCCCACGACTATATCAATATGGTATCCCAAAAAACAGGCTGGACTATTCTGAAAAGTGTCCATAGCAGATTAAGAAAGGATGGAGGAGAGTGGATAGAAGGATTTATTTTTATTCTCGAAAAACACGCAGATCCGCCAGGAAAATTCTAACAACAGAAAAAGGTCAAAAATCGATATCAACGCAGTCTTCAAAAAACTTCCCAAGGTTCTAAAAGTAGCCGCTACGCTGTACAAACCAGCAGATCAGCAAGCCTGAAGACATTGAAAAAAGACCCAGTATGCGAAGATGTTCTGCCTTCATCTCACTTATTTTTTTCAACCATTCACGCATGGATTCCGGGGATGCAACATAGGGTATACCTTCTACTATTAAGACCATGCCTACCAATAAAATTAAAATTTTCATAACTATTTCCCATGCAATTTGATATCATCAGCAAATGACAAGATGCTCCTAGATGGTTTGGAGATTCCTTGCAATTTCACAAAACTCTTACTAATATGCATAAGTTTTCTCAATCCTTAACGATAACTAATATAATAGAAAAATGAGCGACGTAAAACAATCTAAATACAGTGAAGCCGGAGTCGATATTGACAAGGGCAATGCATTTGTTCATGGAATTAAAGACATTGTCAAATCAACGCATCAGCGCGGTGTTTTAAACGATATAGGTGGTTTTTCAAGCCTTTTTGCCATAGACACTGACAAATATAAACAGCCAGTGCTGGTAACCTCAACCGACGGTGTCGGTACAAAACTTGAGATTGCCAAGCGATGCAATAAGCACGACACCATAGGCATTGACCTTGTCGCAATGTGCGTGAATGACATCATCGTTGGTGGCGCCAAGCCCCTCTGTTTCCTTGACTATTACTCAGTAGGAAAACTCGAACTTGACGTTGCCACCGAAGTCGTAAGAGGTATTGCTGAAGGCTGCATCCAGTCTCAGTGCTCCCTCGTTGGTGGAGAGACTGCCGAGATGCCAGGTCTTTACAAGGCAGGAGACTACGACCTCGCAGGATTTGTTGTGGGAATTGGTGACCGTGACAAATTGATCGATGGTTCTGAGATACGGGTTGGCAACAAAATAATCGGACTCAGATCATCCGGTCTTCACTCCAATGGTTTCTCCCTGGTTCGTAAAATATGCTTTAGCGACAATGATTTCAGCGTGGATCAGTACATGGAAGAACTCGGCTGCACCCTTGGCGAAGAACTTCTCAAGCCAACTAAAATCTATGTTCAGTCGGTTCTTGGAGTACTCAAAAGCTTTAAACTAAACGGTATCGTTCACAACACGGGTGGTGGTTTTATAGACAACATTCCACGAATACTGCCTGCAGGGTGCAAAGCTGACATCAACTGCGGATGCTGGCAACCACAACCCATCTTCGATTTCCTGGCGGAGAATGGTAAGGTTCCGAAAGAGGAAATGTACCGTACTTTTAATATGGGTATCGGCCTAATGATTGCTGTGGATGATGATGCCGTGGAAGAAATCATTCTTCGCTTCCAGGCCCATGGTGAA
The DNA here is from genome assembly GCF_000341395.1 of Desulfocapsa sulfexigens DSM 10523. GTDB lineage: Bacteria > Desulfobacterota > Desulfobulbia > Desulfobulbales > Desulfocapsaceae > Desulfocapsa > Desulfocapsa sulfexigens. The sequence continues at coordinate 3,474,242 of NC_020304.1, forward strand.
GAGGCCTTTGTTATTGGTGATATCACAGCTTTAAAAGAGGGTGATGAACAGGTTAACCTGACTTTTGAAAGACGCAAGTAGAGACAAAAAACGTGTGTAACCTTCCGAACTGCCTCAGATAAGCTGTCGCTCGCGGTTACCCCACTCCGCAGTCACTGGTTCCCCCCTTGATCTTATCCAGGGCGTGGGCCAGTGAGGGCAGCAGTACTGCAATATTTTCCCGAGCAGCCTTTTCACTCCCGGGTAAATTAATAATCAAAGAGTTTCCGCGAATACCAGCTATCCCCCTTGAGAGTACTGCATGAGGCGTTTTCTTCAGGCTTTCAGCCCGCATGGCTTCAGCCATTCCAGGGATCTCCTTCTCTATGACATCGGCCATTGCCTCAGGAGTTACATCCGTTGGCGCAACCCCTGTCCCACCCGTCGTCAGAATAAGATCGACTTTCTGCTCATCCACCCATGAAATAAGGGTCTCAGTAATCCCTTTGGCCTTGTCGGGAATCACAGCGTAGGCCTTCTGCTGATACCCCAAATCATTTAAGGTCTTCAGTAGATACGGCCCACTGGTATCTTCTCGTTCTCCACGTGATCCCTTGTCACTCATGGTAAGAACCCCGAAGGTAAATCTGCCAGTATCAATCTTCATTTCTTTACAATTTTCCTATTCTGCCTGGTTCGCCGCAACAACCTTCTCTGCGATCATAGCCGGAACTTCCTCATAATGAGAGAAACTAACGGTAAATGTTCCAAGTCCTCCTGTCATCGCTGTAAGATCTGCTGCATACAATAGAACCTCTGCCTGCGGAACCTGGGCCTTTATGATTTCACGCCCCTGATCCGCATCCATTCCCATAACCTTTCCGCGACGGGAATTCAAATCTCCCATGATATCCCCAACATGTTCCTTACCTACCACGATGGTCATATTCATAAAGGGTTCAAGAAGTACAAGTCCAGCCTCCTGGGCCCCTTTTTTAAATGCAAGAGAACCTGCAATCTTGAACGCCATCTCCGAGGAATCCACGTTATGGTAGGACCCATCTATCAGGCTGACCTTAATGTCAACTACCGGATATCCAGCCATGACACCCTTCTCCATGGCTTCAAGGATGCCTTTTTCAACTGCAGGACGATACTGCTGTGGAATAACCCCACCAACTATTTTATCTTCAAACTCAAAACCTTTTCCGCTATTTGGACCGATTTCAACGGTGCAGTCACCAAATTGGCCCCGGCCACCACTCTGTTTTTTATGTTTTCCCTGTACCGTTGCAGTTCCACGAATAGTTTCCTTGTAAGGAACCTTTGGCAAGGAAAGTTCCATCTCCACACCGAACTTGCGTTTAATCTTGGCCCCGACCACATCGAGATGAACTTTTCCCACACCGGAAATGAGAACTTCACCGGTCTGCGGCTCCCTGGAAAGTCTGAGGGTAAGATCTTCATCAAGCATTCTGGTAATGGAGGAGAAAAGTTTTTCTTCATCACCTTTACTTGCACGAATAGCATAGGAAATAACGGGTTCCATAACATCCAGATCATCATAAATGATTGGTGCAGAGGCATCGCAAAGAGTATCTCCAGTGGTCGTTTCCTTAAGTTTGGCCACCGCAACAATCATTCCCGGTCCGGCACTCTCCACGGCCCTCTGTTCCTTTCCTTCTGGAATAAAAAGCTGGCCAAAACGCTCATCTGTTTCCTTGCTGCTGTTATAAAAGGTATCGCCCGAGAGGGTTCCAGAATAAATTCTAAAAATGGTTAAACGGCCAGCATAGGGGTCAGCCATGGTTTTAAATACCTGAGCTGAAAATTTTTCATCCGCTGCTGCCTTGCGTTCGACTGGTTCTCCATTTTTATCAACGCCGATGAAATTTGGACGATCTGCTGGGGACGGCATAATATCATTAATGACATCAAGCAATGCTGACGTTCCAAAATTACTGGTTGCGGCGCCCAAACATACGGGTACGATAGCACCACTTGCAACCCCACCCTTTAATCCAGACTGCAGATCTTCCTGAGAAAGTTCACCATCTTCCAGGAACTTTTCAATCAGGTCATCATCTGTTTCTGCAACCTGCTCCATCAGGCTTTCACGATAGAGGGCGACATCGTCTGCCATATCATCAGGAATATCGGTTTCCACAAGAGTACCTTTTCCACTTTCATCAAACAGGTAGGCCTTCTGACTCACCAGATCGACAAGACCACGGAATGAATCTTCTTCCCCAATAGGCAGGTGCAAAATAACGGGGGTAACTGGAAGGGACTCCTTTATCTGATCAATGGTTCTTGTAAAATCTGCCCGCTCACGATCAAGCTTGTTAATCATGATGAGCGATGGCAGTTTTCTACTTGCTATAAAGTCAGCAAATTTAATAGTCTGCCCTTTAACGCCAAGAACAGCTCCAATGATAAAAACGGCCCCATCAACGACCTGGGTTGCCACGTAAGCTTCATTGAGAAAATTATCATCACCCGGAGTATCCATAAAGTAAACATCATGCTTCTTCCATGAGTAATTATGAAATGAGTTATTAATGGAAACATTCCGCTTGATTTCTTCATCTTCAAAATCGAGGGCCGAAGTTCCCTCATCAACCTTACCGAGACGTTTGATCTTACCGGCTGTGTACAGCATGGCTTCAGCCAAAGAGGTTTTTCCACAACTTCCGTGTCCAATGATCGCGATGTTTCTTATCTTACTGATATCCTGCATGCAAACCTCCTTGAAAATAACAGTTGTGCCATCGTCTCGTCGATGGAATACAAGGATCAATCCTCAGACAAGCAAAAGCCCTTGATCAACTCCGAATAGGTAGAATATTTCTCTATCCATATATTCAATATTTTCAATGAAAGTCAAGGATGTTCGCTAATTCCCTATTCATTCACCATAAATAATGAAAAGGTGAAAAATGAGAGGACTTTATCTGGCAATGCACTGCAAAAGCCTGTATACATACAGGGTTTATATTTATTAATTCTTTGTATTTACTCTACCTCCCGACCATACGTGAAAAAAGAAGCAAAACAGAGTGGAAAAATCGCCCGATCTGCCGGAACCGTGTCCATTGCAGTTATGTGCAGTCGAGTACTCGGACTTGTCAGAGAGCAGATTTTTGCCGGAATGTTTGGCGCAGGATTCGCCTACGATGCCTTTGTGGTCGCCTTCCGCATACCAAATCTCCTGCGTGATCTTTTTGCAGAGGGAGCATTGTCTGCTGCTTTTATTACGGTTTTCACTGATTATGACACAAACCGTTCCAAGCAGGAAACATGGCAGCTTGCTTCAAACGTTCTCGTCTTTTTCGCCATACTTCTTTCTGCCATCACTCTTCTGGGAATTTACTTTTCCGAACCTCTGGTAAACCTTCTTGCCTCGGATTTTTCAACAGTTACTGGAAAGCAAGAACTCACCATCCTCCTTACCAGAATCATGCTCCCCTTCCTCGTTTTTATTTCACTCGCTGCTGTAGTGATGGGGATACTGAACTCCAGAGGGAAATTTTTCATTCCTGCCATGGCTTCCGCCTTCTTCAATCTTGGTTCCATCGTTGGTGGCGTGAGTCTCGCATTTATTCTTCCAAAATTTGGTCAACCTGCAATTGTTGGAATGGCCATCGGAACACTTCTTGGTGGTTTGTTACAACTTTCTATCCAGTTTCCTGCCCTGCTGAAATGCGGTTTCCGGTTTACTCCACGGCTTCCCTTTAAAGACCCCGGCCTTAAACGGATTATCACCCTGATGATTCCTGCTGTTATTGGCCTTTCCCCCACCCAGATTAATATCTTTATCAATACCAACTTTGCCTCCTCCTGCGTTGAAGGATCGGTTTCCTGGCTTAACTACGCATTTCGCCTGGTACAGCTTCCTATTGGAATTTTTGGAGTGGCACTCTCCATTGCCGCAATGCCCGTTCTTGCAAGACATGCCGCAAAGAAGGACATCGGCGGGATGAAGGAAACCATGGTATCTTCGCTGACCATGGTCTTTGGCCTTACTATCCCGGCTTCCATTGGTCTTATGATGCTTGCTCAACCAATAATTCACATTATCTTTGAAAGAGGTGCTTTTACAGCTTTTGATACGATAGCCACCGCTAATACCCTCACATTGTACGCTGTCGGACTTTTTGCTTATTCCTCAAACAAAATTCTCGTTCCGGTTTTTTATGCCTTGGAAGACACAAAATACCCACTTATTGCATCATTTATTGCGGTGGGTGCAAACCTGCTCATTATCAACCTGACCATAGACTCCTACCAACATCTGGCAATTGCCCTTTCAACATCCTGTTCAATGATTCTTAATTTCTTCTTTTTAAGTGTGGTTCTTTACCTGAAAACAGGAGGATATTCTGTAGGCTATCTCATAAAGGCGTTAGGGAAAATCATTGTTGCCGGAACCGTAATGGCCGGCTTTCTCCACTGGAGCAGAAGCCTTTTCACAACACAGTTAAATGGCTCATTTCTTCAGGCATCTTTTGTCCTCCTTATACTTATTATTGTTGCCGCTTCACTGTACGGCCTTCTCCTTCACCTCATGAAGCTGCGGGAACTCACGTCTGTAACAAGTAAAATATACGAAAAATTCGGACGATAAATAGTTCTGCTTCTTTCTAAAAGAGTAAAATAGCACTTGCTTTATTCGTTATACACCCTAGAGTAGAGCCTGAGCTAGAGATTCAACTCAATCTCATGAAAACCCCGTAACCGCTGTGCACCCTTCCTGGTTAGGATTCCGCAGTTTTTTCTATTTCAGAGTATCGTTAATCAGGATAAAAATATTATGAAAACTTTTAAAGAATTAGGCATTGATGAAAACATCCTGAAGGGTCTTGAAGCTCTAGGATTTGAAACTCCCACAGCTGTCCAGGAACAGGTAATCCCACTGATGATTGAAAAACAGGTCGATCTTGTCAGCCTGGCTCAGACTGGAACAGGAAAGACAGCAGCTTTTGGAATTCCCCTGATCCAGTGGACCAATCCTTCAAAACGGCACACTCAGAGTCTTGTCCTGTGTCCCACCCGGGAACTCTGCATTCAAGTCGCCAAAGACCTTGAATCATTCTCAAAATTCGTACCCAAAATAAACATTCTTGCCGTCTATGGCGGTGCCCGTATTGACCAGCAGATAAACAGCCTTCAAAAGGGTGTTCAAATTATTATCGCAACACCGGGCCGCCTTAAGGATCTCCTTAACCGCAAGGCCGTTAATCTTTCTAAGATTAATTATGTGGTTTTTGATGAAGCTGATGAAATGCTGCAGATGGGGTTCCAGGATGAGCTTACAGCTATCCTCGCTCACACTCCGAAGGAAAAAAACACCCTTCTTTTCTCTGCAACCATGCCACAAGAAGTCGCCAGGATTTCACAGAAATATATGTCAAATCCCATTGAACTCACGATTGGTACCAAGAATGCCGGTGCTGAAAATGTTCGTCACGAATTTTATCTGGTTCACCCCAAAAATCGCTACCTGGCTTTAAAACGGATTGTCGATAATTCACCCGACATTTATTCTATTGTTTTCTGTAGAACCCGTAAAGAAACCAATGATATTGCTCATAAATTAATCCAGGATGGTTACAATGCGGATGCGTTACATGGGGATCTCTCTCAGGCCCAGCGTGATCAGGTCATGGGTAGATTTCGCTGTAGAAACATTCAGATCCTTGTAGCAACGGATGTTGCGGCAAGGGGTCTTGATGTGAACGACCTCACCCATGTGGTCAACTATAACCTGCCCGATGAAACATCGGGATACACCCATCGCAGTGGCCGAACAGGAAGAGCCGGGCGCAAAGGGATATCCATCGCCATCATCGCTTCAAATGAACAGTACCGCCTTCGATTGATCGAAAATAAAATACAGAAAAAATTTATTCAGTGCAGAATCCCGACTGGAGAGGAAATCTGCAGAAAACAATTAATCAACCAGATCGATACCGTCATGGATGTAAAGGTAAACCATGACCAGATTGCGCCTTTGTATGAAGAAATTGCTGAGAAACTAGCCCACCTCGATCGTGAAGCCCTGATTAAACAATTTGTTTCACTCGAATTCAACCGCTTTCTCGAATACTACAAAAATGCAACCGATTTGAATATTAGTTCAACCCAAAAAGACGGTCGAGGCAGAACGGAAAGAGCTCCTGGAGAATTACAGAAGGACCTACTGCACCCCAAAAACAAATTCACCACTTTCAGTATAAATGTTGGGAGGCGCCAGGGTATAATGCCACAGGGGGTGATTGGGAAAATAAATGCAATTCAGGATGTTGGTAGGATAAAGATTGGAAAGATAGAAATATTGAGAAACTCAGCGACCATTGAAGCGGACAGTCGTTACACCGCTCAGATACTCGCAGCCTTTCAGCGTTCTGAAATAAACGGAAAGACGATCTCTATAGAAATCACAAAATCCAAAGGTCCTTCAAAAGCCTATGCAGGAAAACGTAAGGGCAATTTTCACCGTAGAGAGCGAAAGCCACAAGCCGCCTAAGCATTCAGCGACAGAGAATCTGCAACAGGGTTCACCAACCACTTGATCCCTGTTGCAGTAAAAACTCTGCTTTTATGACTCCCTGGATTTTAGAGCCTCACGTAGCTCCGCTATCTCTTGTTTCAGCACATTCATTTCACTTTTTTTGGCAAGATCCATTTTTTTCAGAATTTCCTCTACTTTTTCCCCTATCTGTTTCTGGAGTTCCTGTCGTGACTCTTCGGAGCGAGTGACAAGGTCTTTGACCAGATCCTTCCCTTCCTGTTCCGTCATTTTTCCTTTTTCAACAAAATCCTTGGCAACTTCTTCCAGTTTCTCTTTGGTTAGGGCAGCTACCCCGACACCTGCCAATAATGTTTTCTTTACCAATTCAATCATTCCCTTCTCCTTTAACGGTTTCAAAAAACTTTGCTGCGATTTCGGCCGCCTCGACAACAGATCTGCAGTTCTGCACTCCTGTGGCCAAGTGATGGCCGAAGGAAAAATTTGAACTATAATAATGAGTAAACTGTTTTAAACGCCCGAGACACCGTTCCGGTAAAAAACGATCCTGCAACAACTCAATAAAACGAAAATATATATTTTTTACATTGTGTTCAGTTGAGATATTAAAATTGTATACCTCTTTGGCGATATTTGCAAACAGCCAGGGCCTGCATACTGCCCCCCTGCCTATCATCAGTCCATCTGCACCCGACTGTTCCAGACAGTTTCTGGCATCATTGACAGAAAAGATCCCTCCATTTGCAATCACAGGTATTTTTACTGTTTTCTTTACCTTTCCAATCCAATCCCAACGTGGTCGTCTGCAAAACTTCTCTCCCTGCAAACGTCCATGAACCGTTAACAGATCAACACCTTCGGCCTCAAGCATTTGACAAAATCGCAACAATCTCTTTTCATCCAGCTGTGCTCCAAGCCGTATTTTCGCACTGATGGGAAGATGGGTAACTGCCCTTAGAGAACGTACGGTCTGCTGAGCAACATCGGGAGGCGTGAAGGAGCCAGCCCCTAATTTGCGGAGGGCAGGAGCGGGACACCCTAAATTTAAATCAATCCCTTGAGCATTGAGGAGATGAAGCCTCTCCACTGCAGGAACTATGTCCTGATCTGGTCCTGCAAATATCTGATAAAAAAAAGGGGTCTCTTCTTGAGTACGGCATAGAAATGGAGAGACTGTTTCATTCTCGAAAGGAAGTCTTTGAACCGAAAGCATTTCACTGAAAAACAGGCCAATTCCACCTAACTCCAGAATTAGAATCCGAAGAGCTGAATGTGAAAGACCAACCATGGGGGCAAGAGCCAATGGCGGATTGCACTGCAGGTAGGGGGATACAAGAGAGTCATTCTTATCAGAAGATGAACCGATACAGAGTGAATGCTTGTGGCACATATCAGGCGGCATGTCCTTTCCTTTCGATCCAGCCTCTTCAAAAAGCAACGCTTATGACCTGCCAATAATATGTTTTACAATATCCTGCCCGATTATTTCATCAAGTTGTACATGTACAGAATATTCAGCTTCACCCTGGCCTTGAAAACGAACGGCAACAATTACACCCTTTGTGTCTATCGGCTCAATCCCTTTAACTGTTATATTGGTTTTTATACCTCTTCCGAGTAAAAGCCTGGCATTTTCTTTTCTGGAGATTTTGATAAAAAAAGAGAATCCACCACAGGAAATATCAACAATCTCTCCGTTAAAACTTCTCATACTTGCGTTACCATATTCATCGAGCAAGGTGTGTTTAACAAGAAGTGACACGGGAAAACGAGGGTACTGACGGCGATCCTCGCCTGACATTTTAAGAAGTTTCGGTACTGTTTCGGCCTTCGAACAATAATTGATGAGACAAGACTCAATCCCTGGAAATTGTTCTATCAATTCAAGGAATACTTCTCTTTCAAGAACGTGTATTTTTGTTGTCCCGATTGCTGTCAGTGCTACAGTCCAGATTGACACATCAAAAAACGGTGTGGTTCCTATAATTTCTCCGGGCCCAACCTTTTTGAGAAAGACCTCATCCTGACCTCTCCAACAGGTTAATCTTGCCTGACCTGAATTAATAAAATAAAGCAATGGACTGTTTGCACCCTGTTCAACTATAATTGTCCCTGTATCATATTCTCTTGATTTAAGAGCTTCATAAAGAGCATTAAATTCATCAGTGGTAAGAGAATCATACAAATCCTGCCAGATACTGATATGACTTGTGGTAACAGATGAGGAGCGTTCCTCTTCAATGCGTTCCCCAGCCTTTATAACTTCCGCCAGTGCGTTTGGATCTACTTCAAGAATGCGATCCCTCAGCATTTCAGCAGCTTCAAATCTCTTCTCTTCTGCCGCTTCAATACATTTTTTATAGAGCAATTCACTGGCATCAGCTACCTGCCCTTTCCCGAGAAGAACAGCTACCTCTTCATTTATCATCTGCACCTGACGCAGAGCAGGATTTTTAACCGATGGATCATTGTCAAAGGAGACATTGTCATCGGGAGGCTCAGGTTCTAGATTTACGGATTGTTTAGGGAGTTCTTTTTTGGAAAAACGAGGCTGAAGGATGTGAAGCGAATTGCGTGCAGCACGGGACACAGGATCGACCTGAGGATCATATTTAACACTCCGCTCCTCCAGGAGCATGGTAAGAAGATTTACTGCTCGAATGGAGTCACTGAGCCGAACATGTATTGCCAGACTTTCGAGTAATTCGTCACGAACATTGGGAGAGAAAGTATCACGCCGGGCAAGAAGATCGAGAAAGGCATCAACAACCTCCAGGCCTCCCAACTTGCCAAGATGGCTGATAAGACCTGCTTTCAGGTTATCATCAACCACTGGTAACGCTGCAAGCAGATAGCCGCCAGGGTTGGTAACGGCAACTTCATTGATACAATCGATAACCTGTTGCTGAATGCGAATATCCTCATGGGAGAGACATGGCATGATAAGTGGTATCAGATTTTCATCATCCATTGCTGTTATCATCAGAATGATGTTACGAATTCCGTACCAGGGAAGTTTTTTCTGGAGGTATTCCTTTAAAACTGGAACTGCAGCGTAACCTGTTGCAGGAATGAGCCCAACCAGACGAAGCCTGTCTTCTTTTTCCTGACAATTTAACAGGGTTTCAAGGAGGTGGATCGCAGCCTTACGTCCAAGATGAACAAGAATCTGTTCTGCATACTGTCTTCTTTCACCACGTCCTCTGAGGCAAACAATAGTTAATTCCTCGAGTACATAGTCAGTGGCCATTGCCTCTTGAGATCTCCCGACAATACTTCTTATTGCATTACTTTTTTCGTTCACTCCCGACTGAATCTGGTAAAAAATTTCCAGAAGAACACCACACTCCTTCCAGAGTCCTTCTTCAAACATCCGTATGCCATTTTCCTGCAACTGTTTACAGACGATACCGCAAACGGAAAGGAAAAGTGTCTCAGCACGAAGCCAACGCAGAAGGATCCCGGTAATCACATCAATAAGATCACGATGCTCTTCCCGATTGAGTCCTCCCATACATAAGCTGAGTGCCATCACAGCACGCTCACGTACATTGGGGTTTTCGGAACAGGCACAATCTCCGAGCTGTTCAAACAATTTTTTTACACGATCCCGGTTGCCGGTTGCGCTATAGACAGAGATAAGTTCAGGAAGCTTTCCCATAAACTCATCGTTGAGAAGAACTTCACTGTTACCATTCTCCAGATCAAGAACAAGCTTCAGCAATCTGCGTTCAGCACGCTGTTGTTCCTCTTTTGCGAGAAGCTTCCTGGCATTTTCCTGAGCTTCTCTCTGTTTTTTTATATCTATGTCCATAAATCCCGACGAATATTTTCTCAAGCAGCAGCGATTAACGACAATTTCTATATTTTCAGACAGTTACGCAAAGCCACACAAAAATCGTATCATATCAGACGCCAATTGGGAACAACAATTACTTACACGGAGAACCACCAGTACGTAAAAGATCCTTCCGAAGCTTTCTCAAGTCGGCCATATCCTCAATACCAAGAAGAGAACGAAGCCGCGAAGATTCATTTTCAGCCTCCGGGTAGTCGTACTCAGCGGCCAGACTAAACCAGGCAAGGGCTTTTAACAGTGACTGCGGTACCCCTTTCCCCTTTTCGTATAGAGTTGCCAGAAAAAATTGTGCGGCGGGCCAATCCTTATGAGCAGCGCAGGCATACCAGCAGGCGGCCTTGTGTATATCTTTTTTTACTCTATTGCCATATTCATACTTCAGGCCGAGGTACAAACATGCACCAGCAACACCAGCCTTAGCGGCTTTTTCAAGCCAGATTACGGATTGCTCAGGATCGCGCTCTATTGTATCAGTTCCGTATTCATAGAGCAATGCAAGAGCGTACTGAGCCTGAGAATCTCCATCCTCTGCAGCCAAAAGCACATCTGCCTCGTAACTGTGTTCACTGGCGCCCCCGTGACAGGAAAACAGGAGCACAAGTACAAAACAAAAACAGCCGCTAGCCCTGACAAAAAAAGGACTAACGGCTGATAGGTATGAAATATGTTTTGACAATTTACTGGATTGGCTCTCCAAAGGCATTCAGGGCCCTGGCGGCAGTTACATCAACAGTCACATACATGGTTAATGTCGTGTCAGACATTGCCCCATTGGGTTCTATATTCATCATACAGGTTTTATTTGGTTTGGTGAAAGCAAGAATCACATTTTGGCTGGAGACTTCACCAGCAAGTTTCCACTTGTTTTTCTTCATTGAGGCAATGATGAACTCTTTCAGAGAATGCATTTCAACACGTCCGGTATAATGAATAATTCCTCCACGAAAAGAACTTGTCTTGATGGACATACTATTTTTGGGGTTATATTTCATCTCAGAGGGAAGCTCAATATCCTCATAGTTTCCAACAGTGCTGCTAATAGCAAGGCTGCCATCGGTTCCGGCCATGGAAGTATCTGTCTGGGTGGTACCGGGCATACAGCCAGTGAAAGTGAGAAGCACTAGAGCAAGTAAACTAACAACAACCCCTTGATACTGATGTTTTCCATATTTCATAATCTTTTCTCCATTCCTTCAGTTTTCCAGCATTTTGCCGTATTCAAGATAAATAAAATCAACATTCTCTTTCTTTTTTTATCATTACAAGTAGATACTTCAGAGAGTCACTTTTGTCGAGTATTTTCCAGTCATACTGACCTAGAAACCAGGGTCAATTCAGACCTCCCAGGCACATATATTTTATTTCAAGATATTCTTCAATTCCATACTTTGAGCCCTCCCGTCCTATTCCAGATTCCTTCATTCCACCAAAAGGAGCGGCTTCGGAGGAAAGAATCCCCGTATTCACACCCACCATCCCATATTCAAGCGCCTCCGTAACCCTCCAGCATCGTGCTATATCCTGACTGAAAAAATATGAGGCGAGTCCATATTCGGAGTCATTGGCCATAGCCACCCCTTCGGACTCTTCCTTAAAGACAAAGATTGGAGCCACGGGGCCAAAGGTTTCTTCTCGTGCAATTTTCATATCTGTGGTTACGTTCATAAGGATGGTTGGTTCAAAGAAATATCCACTCTCTCCCCACCGCTTTCCTCCAGCCAGTAGAGTTGCCCCCTTATCACACGCATCCTTAATCTGCTCTTCTACCTTGAGAATAGCGTTTAAATCAATCAGCGGTCCCTGATTCACATCTTTATCGAATCCGGACCCCACTCGCAACTGTTCCTTCACAGCTACAGTCAATTTTTCAGCAAAACGTTGATACACGCCTTCCTGAACAATAAAACGATTGGTACAGACACAGGTCTGTCCTGAATTTCTATATTTAGACGCTACAGCATCTCTGACAGCCGCATCAATATCAGCATCATCAAACACAATAAAAGGTGCATGACCACCAAGCTCAAGGGAAACCTTTTTTACTGTATTACTGCAGGCGGCCATCAGCTTCTTTCCCACCGGCGTTGATCCGGTAAAACTGAGCTTCCTGATTATTGCACTACTGGTGAACTCTTCGCCGATAGTACGTGCGGGGCCAGTGATCACATTAAAAACTCCCTTTGGAATTCCGGCACGGTCTGCGAGTTCCGCCAAGGCAAGTGCTGAAAATGGAGTCTGAGCGGCAGGCTTGACGACAATACTGCAGCCAGCAGCAAGTGCCGGTGCAGCTTTTCTTGTGATCATGGCTGAAGGAAAGTTCCAGGGGGTGATGGCAGCGCAAACTCCAACCGGTTCCTTGAGTACAACAATTCTTTTTCCTTTTTGAGACATTGGAATTGTGTCGCCGTATACACGCTTTGCCTCTTCAGCAAACCATTCAACATAGGAAGCACCATAAAGAACCTCACCCTCTGCCTCAGCAAGCGGTTTTCCCTGTTCACTGGTCATTATGTAGGCAAGATCCTCTTTATGAGCGACAATAAGGTCAAACCATCTCCTGAGATAATCGGAACGTTCCTTGGCCGTCAGATTTTTCCAGATGACATACGCATCCTTTGCAGCTTCGATAACTCCTCTTGTCTCCTCTGCTCCAAATGAAGGGACTGAACCAAGGACACTGTTATCCGCAGGATTGAGTACTTCAATTGTCTTCTCTGCTGTAACCCACTTTCCATTCAGATAGCATTGCTGCCTGAATAAATCAGAATTCTGTAACTTCATACCATACCTCATTAAATACTATCAAATAGTGGGCCAAGAAATGACTCCAACCGTATTGTATAAAAAAATCTAACAGCCAGGTATCTATTTTTTCCTTAACGCAGTTGCTGCTCGACAAGAAATACCTGGTCGTATAGAGTGTTTCCCATCGCACATCCACAGGACACTTTTTTCCTCCTTTATATGCATAACATGCAGACAATGAGCACTCCAACACCGATAGACATTCATAAAGAGCCAATACGCCTAAGTCAGTTCCTTAAACTTGCCAATGTTGTCCAGGATGGGCTTCATGCTAAAATACGGATCACCGAGGGTGAGGTCATGGTGAATGGAAAGCCTGAAACACGCCGGGGACGAAAACTTGTTGCAAACGATCTCGTTGAAATCGACAATATAATTTTTCGGGTAAAAACAGCAGACAAATAAAAATTTGCTTGCAGTTGATTCAGGGAAGAATCACCTGATCGGCCTGTATGGAGTAGAGTTTTACCGCTCGTTCCACACCACGTAACTTTCTGACATCTTCTTCTCGTATGGGAAAATTCCCCTTCACATCCCTGTACACAGAATCGGTTATCAAAATCTGACCAGATTCAGTTGAATCGGCCAGGCGTTGTGCAATATTGACATCCGTACCAATTACAGTGTAATCAAGCCTTCTTGATGACCCTACATTTCCGTGAAAAACCTCTCCCCTGCTAATACCTATTCCCAAGCCAAGCTGTTTAAACACAGGGGACTTTTTCAGCCACTTGCATCGTAATTGTTCAAAGCCCTGAGAAAGCTCAACGGCAGTGCACACTGCGGCATTTGACGGTTCGTCAAGTTCAATGGGAGCACCGAAGGCAACAAGAGCTGCATCTCCCATAAATTTATCAAGAGTTCCTTTCCAGGAAAAAGCCACTTCAGCAAAGAGATCAAAAAATTCAGTCAGAAAGAGATGGATATCCTTATGAGAAAGATGTTGAACGGCAAGGGTAAAATTTCGGATATCAGCAAACAGGACAGTTATCTCTCTGACACCTCCAATTTTCATAATATTTTCACCGGACTTCAGCAGGATTTCGGCAACTTCCGGAGCGACATACTGTTCAAAGAGGGCTTTGGTACGAACATTCTGCTCGTGCTCCTTAATATATGCCACATTCTCAAGTGCCATAACTGCCTGACTGCAGATTACGGACAGCAGTTCCAGATCCGATTGGCTGTACTCAACATTCCTGGCAGTCTGACTGATGTTTAAAACTCCAAGAACCTGAGTTCGGCCAACAAGAGGAAAAGATATTGACGCTGCAATCTCTTCACGCTTCAGATATTGTGAAAGCGGAGACTGTTCCTGGGTCAGCTTGTTCAAAATAACCGGTTCACCATGCTTATAAACCCAACCGGCAATTTTTTCTCCTGACCTGACAGCAACGGATGCAGCGACAGCTCTATCAATACCTCTGGATGCTACGATGTGGAGACAGCTATCTTCCTTCACAAACATCATAAGTGACATTGAAGGAACTTTTATTTGCCGAGAGACGGCGTCGAGGAGAAGTTCATAGACCTCCTGCAGAGAGTTGGCAGCATTAAACTTTTCACCAAGTTTATACAGGGGCAGAATGGTTTTGAGGCGTGTGTTTTCTTCACGCAGGGCTGCTATGGCCAATGTTTCCTGGACAGTATTCACCAGGGTCCTGGCGTCCAGCGGTTTCTGGAGTACTCCGCTCAACCCTCTGTTCATTGCCGTCACCACCATATCCAAATCAGCATGACCAGACACAAGTAGTCCTGTAATTCCAGGGTCTGTCTGTCTAATAGTGTCAAAGGTTTCAACACCTGTCATCCCGGGAAGCATTGCGTCAACAATTATCAGATCAAACTTGTTAATCATTGCCATCTCCACTGCCTGTTCACCGCTATGGGCACAGACAACCTCATAACCACTATCTCCAAGAGCCATGCGACTTACATCAGCAATAGAGGCCTCGTAGGCTACAACAAGAATCTTCTGAGGGGACATAAATAAATACTCGCAGTAAAATCTTGAATAATTTACCAACTACTTCAGGGAAGATACTAGAAAACTCATTCTGCTTAATACTACCATCCGCATCAATAGCTTACAAGCAATAGCCTGCCGTTGAGTTTATTATTTTGGAGCGGATTTCAGTCACGGAAAAGAGCAGACGATACTTTGTTCCTGCATTTATTCCATCCTGCTTGCAATATTATGTCAGTATAGGGTATTTACCTTCCTATACTGTTTTTCACATTAACCTTTCTGTACTATGAAAACGACAACTAATAGTCCTCTCGCTGAACGCATGCGCCCCCAATCACTTACTGAGATAGTGGGCCAGGAAGACATTCTCGGAAAAGGAAAACTCCTGGAAAGCATGCTTGGATCTGGCACCCTGCCATCTCTTATTTTGTGGGGCCCTCCTGGAACCGGAAAAACTACCCTGGCCAGAATTCTGGCTCGTTCAACCAGTGCTCATTTTGTCTATTTCTCTGCCGTTCTTTCAGGCGTTAAGGAAGTTCGAAAAATCGTAGAACAGGCAGAAAAACAGAGAGAAATTGAAAATCGTGGAACAATTTTCTTTATTGATGAGATTCATCGCTTTAATAAGGGGCAGCAGGACGCCTTTCTTCCCCATGTCGAAAACGGCCTATTCACTCTGATTGGCGCCACAACGGAAAACCCTTCCTTTCAAATCATTGCTCCCCTCCTGTCCCGCTGCAAAGTACTGGTACTTTCGCCATTAAGCAAAGCGAACCTTGGGACTATCCTGCAAAGAGCTCTTGATAATCCAAAGCAGGGCCTCGGCAGGACTGATCTTTTCTTTGACAACAACAGCCTTGAACTCTTAACTACCCTTGCTGATGGCGACGCCAGAAAGGGGCTCAATACTCTGGAAATTGCCGCAACCATTGTTCTTCACCGGAAAAAAAATGATACTGCAGCCTCCAATGGTATCAGCCCTGATGATATTTTGGAAGCGGCACAGCAGACAGCCCTTCGCTACGACAGGGATGGCGACGAACATTTCAACCTTATTTCAGCCCTTCACAAAAGCCTTCGTGACTCTGACCCTGACGGCAGTCTCTACTGGCTCTACCGAATGCTTGAATCTGGCGAAGATCCACTTTACATCTGCAGGCGCCTCATCCGGTTTGCTTCAGAGGACATTGGATTATCAGACCCACAGGCTCTTATTCATACAATCTCCTGCAGAGATGCATATCACACGCTTGGACTTCCAGAAGGAAAACTTGCCATTGCTCAGGCTGTCGCCTACCTTGCTTCAGCTCCGAAGAGCAACAGTATTTACCGAGCGGAGTCCGATGTTTGCAAATGTATCCGTCAAACCGGCAGTCTTGGAGTACCCCTACATCTTCGCAATGCCCCCACTAGACTAATGAAGGAACTCAACTATGGGAAAGAGTATAAATATGCTCATGATGCCGATAATGCACTTGTCGCTCAGGATCACCTTCCCGATGAAATAAAAGAAAAACAATTCTACTTTCCAACCACTCGTGGATACGAGGCATTGATTAAGGATCGTCTGGAAAAATGGAAAATAATTCTAAAAAAGAGAAAACAAAATGCCGAATAATCGACTATTTTCAAACCACTTTCTTTTACTTGCATGCTCTCTCAGTTTTCTTTTCACCACTATATGTATCCAGCCGGTGACCGCCGCCCCTGGACCTCCATCCCTTCTATTTTATTCTGGTAATATACAGAGTGAGACAGAACCCTGCGGTTGACAATCAAACCAATTGGGCGGTCTGCCCAAAAAGATTTACCAGATCAACTCCCTGAGTAGCAGTGATAGATCCAACAGACTGCTTCTGGATTCCGGCAATCTCCTTTTTAAAAAGAATTCAATAGATAGAAGGCAGAACCAGGAAATACTGACCGCCGAGACTATTCTCGACATCTATACAGATATTGGCTATGACGCCGTAGCCATAGGCCCCTTGGATCTTGCAGCAGGAATAGATTTTGTTCAAAAGAGTTACAGCCATGGCTTCCCATGGATTTCTTCAAATATTACAGGCCCTGACGGAAAGCCCTTATTTACCCAATGGATAACCAGAACTCTTGGCGATATAAAGGTGGTCATTACCGCAGTCACGGCCCATCCTCAGAAAGAATATAAAAACATCAATATTCAGCCATGGCAGGAATCACTAACGAAAACTCTCGTTACAATAAAAGAAAAAAAGGAAAATGCTTTTATTATTCTCCTTTCCTCCCTGAACAATTCTGAAAACGAGCAAATAGCTAAACGTTTTCCAGATATTAATCTCCTTATTGGAGCAGACCCACACAGGGGGAACATCTCACCACAGCTTATAGGAAATACCCTCCTTACCCAAACGGCAAAACAGGGAAAATATCAGGGCTTACTTGAAATCATATTTGGTAAACAGAGGATATGGGGACATGATACCACCAGGCAACTTGCCGACCTCCAGAACAAACTGGGATCGGTTAACTGGCAGTTACGACGCCTTAAAAAACAATCTAAAAAGAATGGAAATGAAAACAAATACACAGATACTATCCTTCGCCTGGAAAAGGAGAAGGAAGAATTAAACAGAGAGATAGACACTTCAAAAAAACTCCTGACCCAGGAGAAAAAAACAGGAGTGAAAAATGATCAATACAATTATCGCTTTATTGGTCTTAAAAAGAACATGCCAAACGATCAGCCAACTGCAGAAAAACTCATTTTGCTTAACCGCGAAATCAGAGAATTAAACAAGAAAAACAAACAGCTTGAGAATACTTCGGGAAACCTGTCCACACTTACTCAAAACATGGTGGGACATTCCGTCTGCGAAACATGCCATGAAACTCAGGCTGAGTTCTGGAAAGCCACCAGACACGCCTCTGCTTACTCCACATTGAATAAAAAGGATAAATCGCTCAATTTGGACTGTTTACCCTGTCATTTGACCATAAACCCCAGGAAATTGGATTCCCAGATCAGCCCTGATCCTGGTTATCTCTCCTATCCGTCAGCATTACGTTCGGTAGGTTGTGAGTCCTGTCACGGCCCTGGCAGGGAACACTCCATTGCTCCTGAAACCTTTACATTATCCAGAAATCCCGAAAAGGCCCTCTGTCTCGCCTGCCATACTCCAGAGCATGACGACACTTTCAACTATGCTCCAAAGCTAAGCAGTATAGCCTGTCCTTCCGAATAAAAAGCACATCCTCTTCCATACCTTTTTCCTCTCTCCTTATCAAACTCGGGGAAACACGATTCACCATGACCCACAAAAAAAAAGGTGTTTCGAGGAAATCCTCGAAACACCCTTAACACTTCCAGCTATATAACTGTCAGTATACTTTCTACTCTATCATCAACAACCGAATGCTTTCTGAAGATCAGGAATTACCTGCTTTTTACGGCTCATCATTCCGTCAACCCACATGGAAGTTCCTTCCATTTTGGATCCAAAAGCTTTCTCAATAAGAGCTTCATCATCAGAGACAACAACCAGCTGAGTTCCTTCTTTTACAACATCAGTGAGCATAAGAAGAACTGTGTGACGTCCGTCTGCTTTTACTGCCTGAGCAGCAGCAAGAAGATCATCACGAATAGCAGCAACCTGATCAAGGGTGGCAAGTTCGAGCTGTCCAACACCTACTTTGTTACCTTTCATGTCAAAATCTTTGTAATCACGGAAAAGGAGATCCTTTGCAGGAACACCATCAACGGAAGATTTCGCTTTCAGCATATCCATAAAGAGTGCTTCAGTATCTTCAACACCAGCAATAACCTTCAGTTCTGCAACAGCAGCTTTGTCATCATCGGTGCAGGTGGGGGATTTGAAATTAACAGTGTCAGAAAGAATCGCTGAAAGCATTCCACCAGCAACATCCTTAGGTATAGCAACACCGGCGTCTTTAAACATCTTATTCAGTACGGTTCCGGTACAGCCAACAGGTTCAACACGGACAAGAATAGGCTGGTTGGTGGTTACATCACCAACTTTATGGTGATCAACGATGGTAACAACCTCAGCTTCGGTTATTCCTGCAGGAGCCTGTCCGATATCACTGAAATCTACAAGAGCGATGGTCTTGCCGGCAACATCCATCATTTCTTCTGGAGCGGTAAGGCCAAATTTTTCGAGTACAACAGTTGACTCAGGATTCAGATTCGCGAGAGAAGACTGCATGCATGCCTTGGCATCCTGTCCCTGTGCATTCAAAAGAGCAGCAAGACCGATTGCTGCGGTAACTGAATCGGTATCAGGGTTAGAGTGACCTGTTACAAAAATTGTCATTGTGTTACCTCCGTACATTTTATTTTTTAAAACCACCCAATTTCGGGGGTTCTTTAGCTTCTATTAAATTGTTGGCAACAATAGTGCTTTAGCTGATTTGAGTCAAGTGGAAAACTAAATTCTCACTGAAAAATAATGGAACCTAAACAGGTTTCTTTGATGGTGACATTAAGAAGAAGCTGCGGTATATTAAGAATAAAAAAACAACCCAACCTTTGCTATAATTGATTTCCCATGGCCCCTTCCGAAGAAAAAAAACAGGACACCCTCCCTCCGACCACTAAAAAATCGAATTTTGTCCCATTCCTTCTGGTCATTCTTCTGTTATTTACAATTGCGGGAATTAGCTTTTATTTCTACTCAGGCTCTCAGCCCCCCCAATCGACTGATCGTGTCGCTGATGCTTCCCTTGAAAGTGAAACACCAGAGATAACAGAACGTGAGATCGAAGAAGCGTTGCCAAAATCTGAGTCCACGCCTCCACTTACTATCGAAACTGAACCTTCCCTCGTCGCAGACAATGCAACACAATTATTAGATTCAGACCCGGAAAATGATCTTCCCATAAAGACAACTGCAGAAGAGAACGGTGAGACTCTGCCACTCTCTCCTGGCCTCAATCAGCTCCCATCAGCTACTAGTACCCCAGCCATTAAAAAAAATTCTATCTGTGATGAGCCAGCCAAACAGCTAGAGAACTTCTATAGCCATCTTGATTCTCAATCCTATATGGCTAATTTCACATTAGCAACTTCAAGTGAAAAACACTTCACTGCCCTGATTCACGAACTCCTGGCCAACCCACCTCAAGTAACCCGTGAATCAGATGATCTGTATACCATATTAAAGAATACGGCCCATTTTTTCCGAATTTCCGGCAAAGACAATATCCTTATGCTCAAAGGGATACTGGACAACGAAAAAAGTAGTGTGGAACAAATCCTTGGTAACTACTACCAACTAGTTACCACGCCAGAGTGCAGCACAACTCCATTCGCCTCGGACATTGACCATGATGCTCTCTATGAATATGCCTGTTTTTTCTTAAATACAATGGGCGGGCGACTCTATCTTTTCAGGCGTGATGCCCTGTCGAGAATGGTTGTGACCTACTATGCAGTCCTTCTGGTTGAACAGGCAAATCTTCAAAAAAACAATCGACATGGAATCGCATTGCGACCCGTCGTTGATATGCTTATTTCGGAAATGGAGGCAGGAGGTTCAGCCTTGAAACAATCTGACTCCTACCTGGATACCCTGTATCGTCTTAAGGAAAAATACCAGTAGACAGTATTTTTGTCATTGGCCTATTTGATTTTCGAAACGGCAAAAGGTATACTGTCAGGATAAAGATCACTAAATTTCTTGTTACGTTGCCAAGGATATCAGTTCATGATGCAAACTGTCTCTCACTCATACAGTGCGCAGGTTTACAGCCAGGTTCAAAACACCTCAGCTCCCCTTCAACGGAAGGTTAGTACCACAGGGCAAGTCGAAACGCCTCATCCTTTTGCGTCACAGCAACAATCCACCGATGACTCCATTTCCTTGTCTCCAGAAGGAAAAGAACTCTCACAGAGAGAAGCCAATTCATTATCCGTCCCTCAAAAAGAAAAATCACTTATTAACGCACAAAGCAGTACAGAGAACGATACGCAGCAAGCCCTTTCTCAGGAAGATTTACGGCTCATAACAGATCTCCAGAAACGTGATGCCGAAGTACGTTCCCACGAACAGGCACATCTCTCAGCAGCTGGTCAATACGCCGCCGGAGGAGCATCCTTCTCCTATACTACAGGACCGAATGGAAAAAAATATGCCACTGGTGGCGAAGTTCCCATCGATATAGCGAAGGAAAAGACGCCGGAAGCGACAATTCAGAAAATGCGGACTGTTCGACGCGCAGCCCTGGCCCCGGCAAATCCTTCCGCAACTGATCGCAGTATTGCTGCTCAGGCCAGCTCCAAAGAAGCCCAGGCCATGAAAGAACTTCTGGAGCAGGCTCAGATATCCCCCCCAACACCTTCGCCTCTTGGCGACACAGCAATTGCAGAAAATACAACCAACCGGGATACTGCTGGAGTTGAAGAAAACCCCACTGAGGCTCCGGGGAATATGCCGCAGGTATCGGACATTAGCCGGCGCAGATCCATGACCTCGGCTTACCAGGCAATCGCCGCCCTTGCAACCTGACAAATCCCTCTACCTTTGACATAAAAGAAATGAATCTGACAGCCTTTAACAAGGATTTTTTTGATTTTTTACAACAGTGCCCAACGCCCTTCCATACTACGAAATATATGAGTAGCCAATTCCTTCAGGCTGGCTTTACCGCTCTTCATGAAAATGACGAGTGGAAAATTAAAGACGGGCAGGGATACTACTGTATCCGTGATGATGGATCAATTATAGCCTTTAAAATTGCTGCCAGCGGCAAAGAGAACACACCATGGCGAATGACAGGTGCTCACACTGACAGTCCGTCATTGCAGCTCAAACCAACCCCAGTTCGCAAATCCCATTCACTCAACCAGCTTTGTGTTGAAGTGTATGGCGGGCCCCTTCTCACCACCTGGTTTGATCGTGATCTTGGAATAGCCGGACGTGTCTCCCTGCTTGCCAACAACGCCCTGCTAAATCGTACTATTGATTTTAAAAAAGCAATGGCGATCATTCCAAGCCTTGCCATCCACCTCGACAGAACAGCGAACAAGGAACATACGGTTGAAAAACAAAAGCAACTCTATGCCCTCCTGTTCCAATCCACCGAAAAAGATCCCCCTTTCATGGACCTCCTTCTTCAGCAGATCAGCCATGAGTATCCTGAACTCACATTTGATGCACTCCTTGGCTATGACCTTTTCTGTTATGATACCCAAGGTCCTGCGTTACTTGGCCTTAACGATGATTTCATAGTATCCGGCCGCCTGGACAATCTGCTCAGTTGTTTTGTAAGTATGCAGGGACTGCTCCAGAAAAACACTACAGGTAACTGCCTTCTACTTTGCAGCAATCATGAAGAAATCGGATCATCTTCCCTTGCAGGAGCACACGGCACATTTCTCCCTTCGGTACTCAAGCGATTACTGCCAGACCCAGCACGCTTCAACAGACTTATGAACAGTTCACACTTTATATCACTGGATAACGCCCATGCTACCCATCCAAACTTCAGTGAAAAACATGACCCACAGCATCTTCCACTTCTGAACAATGGGCCTGTCATCAAATACAACAGTAATCAACGCTATGCCACCACCGGAAGGTCTGCTGCTATGTATAAGACTCTGTGCCATGAAGTAAATGTACCCATTCAGACATTCGTAATGAACAACGACCTGACCTGCGGATCAACAATTGGACCCATTGCAGCCACAAGTCTTGGCATTCAGACAGTTGATATTGGAGCACCAAGTCTTGCCATGCACTCCATTCGTGAAACCACAGGGGCAAAAGACCCTTACATGCTTTACCAGACCATTGCCCATTTCTTTACCCGCCCAATTCTGCCCATGACCGAGGCATAGCGAGTGAGAGCTATCCTTTTTACAGGAATACTCGTGCTCCTTTCCTGTTTTGCTGCTATAGAAATATCCTGGGCGTCACAGCTGCACAGCAGTCTCCATAAGTATAAAAATTCACAGGTCAGCCATCTGACCCTGAAGCGACTTTCTCCCTATAATGGCTTTATCAACTACTATTCTCAATTTGCATTTTTCAGAAGAAACCATAAGGTCAGTCCGGATTTTATCCGTGCACTTATCATTGCCGAATCAAGCGTTGATCCTGTTGCAGTTTCTCCTAAGGGAGCAATGGGCCTTGGTCAGATTATGTTTCCCACCGGGAAAGAGGCTGCAAGGGAATTGGCGGATTCAGGCTATACATTCCGACATATAAAACCTCAGAAACTTGCCAACCTTCAGAAAGAAGACCTTTTTGATCCTGCAATTAATATTCTTCTAACCTGCTATCTGATTTCAAAATACAACTACAAGTTTAACGGTAAACTGGAGCTGGTATTGTCTGCATGGAATGCAGGTGAATATCATCGGGAGTTACAAAGAGGGCGTACCGTCCCCTACCAGGAAACCCACAATCTTATAGGTAAAATTAATGCCTACTACATTGACCTTTTGCAGAAAAGAAAACGTATATCTGTTTCTTCAAGACAGTATGTCAAGCAACCAGATTAATCTGCTGTACCGTTCCAACCCCGCCATTGTCTCTGACAAAAATACCAGTTGATTGAACTTCGCCCAACATCGCATTCCTGGCATCCGTCAATGTAAACAGTGTTGATGCTGCCCCTAGGTAGATAGCTCCTATACCTTTTTCGCCAAGGGCAAAAAGGGTATCATTCCCATCACTATCCTTTGTCCAAACACGTAGCTTATTATAAATATTGTCATTTTCATCTATCCAATTATTCCCATCACCGTCATAGGCTGCCAGGTCACGAAAACCATTGCCGCTTTCGGGGCCAAATAGTTCCGACCCATTGTTAATCCTGCCATCTTCGTTACCATCAAGAGCGAGAAATCCACTCCCGGGTTTTAAAAATGAAATCTGATTTGTGGTCCCGTCATTATCAATATCGAAGGAAAATTGAGTATCGGTTAGTTCTGCAGCTTTTCCAGAAAAATTGATAACAAGAGGGTCTTTAAGGGCATCCCCTGCTCTGATAGTAACTCGTTCTTCGCTGAAAAATTCACGACTCATATTGAGATCAACAGTAAATTGGATTTCTTCACCATCTTCGCTAAGAATGATCCCTTTCGCTGAAAATCCTGTAGATTCTTTTTCATAATAGGATTCATAGGATTCATATATAAGACCACCCTGGGATGGGGGCTCAACTCTGGCTGACGCATTACCGTCGTGGGCAGAATCGTATTCAGGTGAAGGTTGTTTGTTGTTTGCCTGTAGATATCCTTGGGAAGAAAGACGAATCCGTTTCCCTGTGAACCGTTCAACCATGGCCCGCAGAATCCGAATATTTAAATCAACCATTACTTCACTTTCTTCAGCTGATGGCTCTGTGACTGCATTAATGGGTTGGCTTCTAAGCGCCTGGGCTGAAAGACTCACTTGTGTAGATTCATTGAGGGATGAGATATGTTTCTGAATATCTATCATCTGTCCTTGGCCGTTATTAGTAGCTATGGCAGGACGTTTTTCCTCACCAGCTTTCCATACAATAAGTGTTTCTTTTTTTTGGTGATTTTCGACAAGAGATCTTTCAGAATTGAACAGGACTGCTGATTCGGCAATTTTCATGGCAGGCCCTCCTTGGCATACATGAAAAAATGAAGACTAGGTGACATGATCGTCCCTGACCAGGGCACCAACAATTGTGTATCCACTATATCGGCAACAGATCACAAAAAATTAAGGGAAATAATCAGATTTATAATTATATACAATGACTATTGTTAAATGATATCCTGTACGGTATCCTTATTTTGGTATTTCAGAAAAGTAATACAGCATGACAATACAAACTATCTAAAAATTACAGACTCCCATTAGTGTATGAACTCATTCACAGAAAAAAGAGACACAACTCGCCTGCTCATTGAAACTGAGGTTATACTTCTAGACCAGAAACAAGAAAAGATTATAGGAAAAATTCTAAATTTGAGTGCCAGCGGTGCGCTTATAGCCATAGAAGATGACCTTACAATTGGAAGAAAGTATGATGTGTCTATAAAATTGCAGGGTGACACAAGTAATTTGTTTATAGAAAATCTTGTTGCCACCGTTGTCCGTAACGAACCCTGTTGTGTTGCTGTGAAATTTTCTGACCCCATGGAATGGCTTACAATATTCTACATCTATAAACAAAAACTCAAGGTCTTTAAAAATGGCCAATTGATAATAACCGACGAATAACCTTTTTCCTATGCTGAAACGACAAAAGCCCTGTGTCTTACTCAAGACACAGGGCTTTTTATGTTTATAAAAAATTGTTTTATTCGCTGAGTGAGGCCAGAGATTTTTCCATCTTGGTGTTTATTATTCCATTGATATGCTCAACGGTCCAGATTCCATCTTTTCGCACCGCCTTAGTGGCATTTCCAAAACTGATACGAACCTTCTGACTCGATACCGCATCAAGTGCTTTTTTGATTCGTTCCTGAACTTTGTCCTTTGTAAGCCCTTCAGCCTCACCAATAGGACCAAGTTCTCTCATGGTCTCGGTAAATCCAGTGATATGTTTTACAAACAGAGGTGCTTCAGCAGCCGAAGCCCATTGAAGACTGAAACGCTCCTCCTTAATTCCAACATCTCTGAGTACTTTTTTAACAAGTGCATCAACTCCCATCGCATCATAATTACCTACCTGGTAATGACATTCGCCAAGTTGTCAGCCGCCGGTAAAGATAGCGTCGGCTCCTTCAAGGAAGCCTTTTAACACAAATGATGGGTCAACCCTACCAGTACACATAACGCGAACAGTGCGCAGGTTTGGCGGGTACTGGAAGCGCGAAACCCCTGCTGCATCGGCGGCTGCATAACAGCACCAGTTGCAGAGGAACCCAAGAATTTTCGGGTTGAATGAATTTTCGGACATATTTTTTCTCCGTATATTACTCTTTTTACGTATCTCTATGAATGAGGAATCAAGCTTCTACTTTTTCATCGGTTATTTTATTTCCAAAGGCTTCTATTTGAGAAATCAACTGCTCATTAGTGAAGCCACCCATGGAAATAGCAAAAGTTGGGCAATGTGAAGCACAAATTCCACAAGCCTTACAGGAAGCTGAAATGGTTCTTGCTTTACGCTTTTTCCCGACTTTTTCCATTATAATTGCGCCATAGGGGCAGAGACTGCTACAAAGGCCACAACCGATACAGTTATCCTGTTCAACACTGGAAACAATCGGATCAACGGTGACAAACCCCTTAACAAGGGGCATAGCTGCCTTTGCTGCAGCAGCCTGCGCCTGGACAATTGTTTCCTCAACAGGTTTCGGAGCATGGGCGAGTCCGCATATATAGATACCGTCAACTGCGGCCTCTACGGGGCGAAGCTTCACATGGGCCTCAAGGAAAAATCCATTGGCATTGACCGGGAGCTTGAGCATCTTGGAAAGCTCATCAGTTCCATCCGGTACAATTCCTACGGACAAAGTTACCAAATCCGGGTTCATACTTACTTCTTCCTGCATGATAGAATCAAAGAAGTCAACCTGTACTTTGGTACCTTTTGAGCTCACAACAGGCCTTCGGTCAGTCTCATAGGGAATAAAAACAACACCCTTCTTTCTCGCCTCAAGGTAAGCATCTTCTGCAAAACCATAGGTCCGGATATCACGATAAAGAACAATAATCTGGGAGTCAGGATTAATTTCCTTAATCTTCAGAATATTTTTCATCGCATGATTACAGCACACCTTGGAACAATAGTTAAGATCCTCACCCCGGGACCCGGCACACTGGATCATCACAATAGAGTTAGGCGCGCGATTCTTAGTTCGTCCGGCAAGCTTCGCTTCAAGCTCCTGCTGTGTAACAACCTTTTTTGATTTGCCAAGCTCATATAAATCAGGACGGTGCTCGTGGCCACCGGTTGCCACCACTATAACACCGTGGTCATAAACGGTTTCTTTCTTGTTTTTACCTTTTCCGCTTTCGATCACAGAATTAAAGTTACCGATAAATCCAGATGTCTGGGCGAGGGATCCATCGGTAATAACGGTAATCTTTGCTGATTTCTGAACCTTTGCGGTAAGTGTTTTCAAAAAAGTTCCAACCGTATCTCCTGCGAGAGTATTTTTCAGATTCTTTAAATTACCACCAATGGAAGGTGATTTCTCAACAAGAATCGACTCAAAGCCCTGATCGGCAAGAGACAATGCAGCAGTCATACCAGCTATTCCACCACCAATGACAAGGGCTTTAGGGGTAACTGGAACTGTCTGTTCTGGAAGTGGTTGAATATGTGCAGCCTTTGAAACAGCCATACGAACCAGGTCCTTGGACTTTTGTGTCGCAGCTTCAGGCTCATTGGCGTGTACCCAGGAACATTGATCCCTAATATTCACCATCTCAAAGAGGTTTCTATTCAATCCTGCATCCTTTAACGTCTCCTGAAAAAGTGGTTCATGTGTTCTTGGAGAACAGGCTGCAATGACAACCCTGTTTAATTTCTGATCTTTGATTGTTTTCTTGATCTGTTCCTGAGCATCCTGAGAGCAGGAGTAGAGGTTTTCTGTGTAGTAGGCGACATTATCCATTGTCCCGGCATTATCAGCGACATCCGGACAATCGACTACGGAGCTGATATTGATACCACAGTGACAAACAAAGACGCCAATCCGTACTTCATCCTCATCTGTTACAGAGAGTTCGCTGGGATATTCCTTGATAATTGTTCCCTTACCTCTCTGTTTTTTCAGGATACTTGCAGCAAGCGCTGCAGCACCGGATGACTGGGTTGCTGACTCTGGAATATCCTTGGGCCCCTGAAATGCACCGGCAACTACAATACCATCCTGAGAAGTCTGCAGGGGGGTAAAGGAGTTTGTTTTACAAAAATCATATTTATTGAGTTCTATTTTGGTTATATCTGAGATCTTCTGGGCGTCCTTGGGTGACTCAAGACCGACAGAGAGAACAACCATATCATGGGCATCAAATTTGTGTTGACCATCCAGAGTAGAGTAGGTAAGTCTCAGATGATTCTCCCACGGAGTAACATCGGCAACTTTTGCACGGACAAACTTAATTCCAATGGCCTCAGCCCGCTCACGAGCTGCATCAAAATCTTTTCCCTGGGTACGGATATCCATGTAGTAGATGGTAATATCCACCTCGGGATCATGTTCTTTTGTTACAAGGGCTTCCTTAATTGCATACATGCAACAGACAGAAGAGCAGTAGCCATTGTCGCAGCCAAGATCCCTTGATCCGACACACTGAATGAATGCCATGGATTTAGGATGACGACCATCGGAGAAACATTTAATCTCACCAAGGAACGGCCCTGAAGCAGTGGTCATCCGCTCATACTCATAAGCGGTGACAACGTCTGGATGTTTTCCGTAACTGAATTTTTCAAGAGTTTCATCAGCAATCTTACCAAAACCAGGTGATAGAATGACAGCTCCAATCTTGAGGTCCCGTGACTCTGGTTTCTGGCTGAAATTAATTGCATGACTCTGACAGACGGGAACACAGATCTGACAGGTATCATATTGAATATGCATGCAGGATGCAGGATCAATATAATAGGTTGCGGGGACAGCCTGTGCATAATCGATATGAATTGGCCTGGTAATGGACAATCCTTCATTATATGCATCTGCATGATGCTTTGGACAATACTGGGTGCATAAACCACAGGCAGTACAGGCATCAGCATCAATATAGCGCGGCCGTATGTTCAGCTTTGCTGTAAAATTCCCTGGTTTTCCCTCCAATGCAAGAAAGTCAGCATTGGTGATCATTTCAATGTTTGGAGACCGACCGGCCTCTACCAGCTTTGGCGCCAGGATTCAGAGTGAACAATCATTGGTCGGAAAGGTCTTGTCAAGTTGGGCCATCACACCACCAACAGCTGGTGCTTTTTCGACCAGATAGACATAATAACCAAGGTCGGTCATATCAAGAGCAGCCTGGATACCGGCAATTCCCCCGCCGAGTATCATTACAGCTCCTTCCCTCTGTGTTATCGCTTTTCCCATCACAATCTCCGGGCTAATATTTTTTGTAATTATCTACTTACTTGTTCAACGCAGTTTTTCACCCTGCGAAAAGTACAAATCGTTTTTTTAACTCTCTTCCTCAGGCAACTTCAAGTTTTGTGATCTTGATAGCACAAACCTTGGCCTCGGGAATTTTACATTGTGGATCGAGTGCGTCATTAGTCAACAGATTGGCCGAGGCCTCCTTATAATGAAAAGGAATAAAAACCAACCCCTTATTAACTCGCTCTGTAATCCTTACAGCAATTTCAATTTCTCCACGTCGTGATGCAGCACGAACCATTTCATTATCAGTGAGATTCAGGGTAGCAGCATCTAAGGGATTCATTTCGATATAGGCAGATGGAGCAGAACTTTCCAGAACATCTGAACGTCTGGTCATCGTTCCCGTGTGGTACTGGTACAGAATTCTACCGGTTGTCAGGACAAGCGGATACTCTTCATCAGGATTTTCTGCAGGTCCATTCCAGGTAATGGCGGACAACCACGCCTTACCAATCGGAAACCCAGTTTTGTGAAGAATTGGAGTTCCAGGGTGATCAGCTTCCGGACATGGCCAGGCAAGTGACTCTTTTTCAAGTCTTTCATAACTCATTCCCGCCATGGCTACCCAGCACTTTGTTATTTCATCAAAGACTTCATTGGCAAAAGGTGGAACGGTATGAAATACAGGGTCACTGCTACCCTGATATCTTCCATTCTGATTCCCTAGTATCCTGTTACTTACCATATTAATTATTGAAAGATCGTCCCTGGCATCTCCAGGAGGAGGTACGGCGCGCCGAACACGCTGAACCTTTCTTTCAGTATTTGCAAACGTTCCATCTTTCTCAGCGAAGGAGGCAGCTGGTAGGACAACGTCTGCAATTTCAGCAGTTTCAGTGAGGAAAATATCCTGAACAACCAGGCATTCGAGTTTCTCAAAGGCCTTTTTCGCATGACTACTATTGGGATCGCTGAGAACAGGATTTTCACCCATAATCCACAATCCGGCAACTTTCCCCTGAAGCATTGCATCACCCATTTCTGTCGCCATAAGACCTGGCTTATTCGTAATTGGGCTTTGCCATATTTCTGAAAACTTTGTACAGGCAGCTTCGTCATCACAACGTTGATAACCAGGGAAAAACGTTGGAACACAACCCATATCACTGGCCCCCTGAACATTATTCTGGCCACGAAGTGGATTAAGTCCTGCACCTTCTTTGCCAAGATTTCCTGTTATCACTGCAAGGTTCGCGAGTGAACATACATTATCAGTACCTGAGGTGTGCTGGGTAATACCCATGGTGTAGTAAATGCCGGCCTTATCAGCCTTCGCAAATGTATGTGCTACTTCCTCGATCAAGGTCACCGGTACATTGGTAATAGCTGCAGCCCATTCAGGGGTACAATCAGCAATGGATTTTTTAAAAGCATCAAAATTCTCTGCACGCTCTTCAATGTATTTTTTATCCTCAAGACCGTCACGAAGAATGACATGACACAAAGCATTAATCAACGCACCATCGGTTCCAGGTTTCTGCTGTACCCAGTGATCTGCTGAGTCACACAATTTAATACGGCGGGGATCCGCAACAATGAGTTTAGAACCGTTCTTTGCAGCCTCAAGCATGCGTAAGCCGATAATAGGATGTGTCTCTGTTGTGTTGGATCCAATAACCAGCATCACATCACTATCGAGAATACCGTTAATGGTGTTAGTCATTGCGCCTGAACCAAGTACTGTGACCAGACCGGTCACCGTTGGGCTGTGTCAGTATCTGGCACAATGGTCAACGTTATTTGTCCCTATTCCAGCTCGGAAAAACTTCTGAAAGGCGTAGTTTTCTTCAGTGGTACATCGGGCTGAAGAGAGTCCGGCAAGAGCATCAGGCCCTTTTTCACCGAGAATACGGGAAAAGGCTTGGCCCATAAAATCCAGGGCCTCATCCCACTTCACCGGTTCGAGTGGCATCCCCTTCTGTCTGCGAATAAGAGGTGTCTTTAATCGATCTGGATGTTGGATAAAATTATGGCCAAATCGTCCTTTAACACAGAGATCACCAAAATTAGGTCCAATCTCAGGATCAGCAGTCACCTCCATGACGGTGTGACCTTTCACCTTGAGGATCATTTGACATCCGGTTCCACAATAGGGACAGGTAGTTCTGACCTCTCGAACATCTTCCGCCTGAATAGGCACAATACGATTCTTTTTATTCAGGGCCCCGGTGGAACAATTCTCAACACATTTACCACAGGAGACGCAATTTTCCTTAAAATCGATAACAAGGCCTACTGGTCTGCCTTTTTCATCGACAGATTCAGCACGTACTTCAAGTGCGTCATATTCACACGATCGTTCACAACGACCACAGAAAATGCACTTATTTGGGTCGACAGTGATTGCGCGATGACTGGTATCAACGGGATAAACAGGTACTGTACCCATTCCGGTTTTATTGATATTGACATTCAGTTCGATATCGAGGCGTTTCAGATCACAACGTTCAAAGGCGGTGCAGCCACACTTAAGACAACGATCAGCTTCACGTCTTGCCATTTTTTCGGTGAATCCAAGTTTGACTTCATCGTAATCCTGGGTGGAAACTTCAGGCGGGCGTTCGGGCATTTTCTCACGAAGATTGATTGCAATTTCATCAAAATTCTTGAGGGAGACATCATCAAAGGATTTTCCCCGGGTAAAATTGAACCGGTTATCTGCTGGATCCTTTTCACAATTCATCACATAGGCATTGATATTATTGGCAGCCCTTCTTGCAGAAACAACGGCCTGAATAACAGATTTAGAACCATTTGCAGCATCACCGCCTGCAAAAACTCCATCAACACTGGTCTCTGAACTTCTGGGATTAGAAACAAACATTCCCGCGGGAGTGATTTTGAGCTGTTCTTCAAGTTCCCCACCGGAAATAATGCCATTTACTGCCATTTGACCAAGTGAAGAGACAAC
Source organism: Desulfocapsa sulfexigens DSM 10523 (assembly GCF_000341395.1). GTDB lineage: Bacteria > Desulfobacterota > Desulfobulbia > Desulfobulbales > Desulfocapsaceae > Desulfocapsa > Desulfocapsa sulfexigens. The sequence goes on from NC_020304.1 coordinate 3,506,362, forward strand.
GGTGTCAACGCCTAAGGAATTGGTTGAGCCAGGTATGGGCAGGATATCCCGTTTGCCCTTTTTGTCTGGTTCACCAAGTTTCATCCTGATAAGATCAAGTTTCAGCCGATTGTTTTCATCTGGAACAGCACAAAGCCCAGAAGGTGAAGCCATAAGAAGAAACTGGACGCCTTCGTTCTCTGCTTCCTTCACATTACGCTGGTTGGCTGGCATCTCAAGGCGAGCCCTAGGGTATACTATTGTTACCTGTTCAACACCCTCACGAAGCAGCGACCTAGCTACTTCCATGGCGATGTTATTGCCTCCGATTACTGCGGCAGTGCGACCAAGATCGAGTTTTCTGCCTTCATTGATCATGCGGAGAAAACTGGTGGCTGTGTAGACATTCTCCTTGTCGGTACAGGGTACGTCAAAGGGAACATCAATGGTTGCACCGATCCCAATAAAAGTGGCATCAAACCCCATATCTTTGAGGTCCTGCAGGGTGAAATCTTTCCCCCATTTCTGCGACAGCCGAATATTGATTCCCATGCGCAGAATAGCGTTGACTTCATAATCAACAATCTCTTTGGGAATCTTGTAATCAGGAAAGCCATAACGAAGTGCGCCGCCAAGTTTAGGGGCAGCTTCAAAGATGGTAACCTCATGACCTTTTCGGGTCAGGAACCATGCCGCTGTGAGACCAGCTGGGCCTCCACCGATAACTGCGATACGCTTACCGGTTGGTTTATCTTTTGGAATTTTCAGATCAATCTCATGACTCATGCACCAGTCGGCAACAAAACGTTTCAAATGATTGATGGATACTGGTTCGTCAATGAGAAGCCGGCGACAGCGGGTTTCGCAAAAACGGGGACAGACACGGCCAACGGAAAATGGAACAGGATTGCGCTCCATGACAACACGCAAGGCCTCCTCGTATTCTCCTTTTGAAACATGAGCAATATACGCCTGAACATTGATCTGACCGGGACAAGTGAGATTACATGGAGCCTTGCAATCACCGAAATGCGTCTCGGAGATGATGGCAAGTCGATCCTGTCTGTGGCTAAAAACCTCCTCAGATTCAGTTTGTATATTCATTCCGTCACGAGCAAGAGTAACACAGGAACGCATTAAATCTTCCTGTCCTTCCACTTCCACCACGCAGATCTCACATGGGTTAGTAGAAGGTTTTCCTTTCACATGACAGAGAGTTGGGATTCTGATATCAGATCTTTTAGCAACTTCAAGGATGGTAAGGCCTTCCTCTGCTACTATCTCATTGCCGTTTATAGTCAGTGTAACAGTGCTCATGAATTCCTATTAGTTAGAAGGTTTCCATTCTTTCAGGAACACTGGAAGATGTCCGGCTTCACGAGGTCCAATAATGATATTCCAATCTGGAAGTTCTTCTTCAAGCTCACCTTTAAGTGACGCAAGATAGCCGGGAATGATAATATCACGATGTTTGACCTTATCCTCAATGCCACCTTTTTTAACAAACTGAGCAATGAGGTCAGCACCAAATTTTCCAGCTGCCCATGCCGTAAGAACCGAGAGTCCTTCAGTATCCTTGATAAGCAGCCAGGTTGGAACCTTGGAACCTTCAATCTCACCAGAAACAATAAAGTAGGTAAGCGAAAAGTTACAGGTGATAACAACCGGGGAGTTCTCATCGGGTCCAGTAAGTGGATAAATATCCTCTGTAACAACCATGGGACGCTGAGGGTCGGTAAAAATATTCATCCGCTCAAGGAAAAGCGGAAAGATCAGGTCGCCCTGAAGATCGCCAAGTACTATGATACCTGCATATTTGGCAATGAGCACAGAGGCAACCATCGCTTCAAGCATTGGATCATCGGTAATCTCACATGGGAAGGTAATAGTAGGAAACCCAAGAGGTTTAAACTTGGCTTTTACAGCAGAGCGCCTTGCAACCACATTATCCTCAAATGCTGCACGAAGAGTACGAGCACCGGTATCAATGACCATATCTTTAAGGCCGGCTGCACTGAGCTTTTCAGCAATTTCAACACAGTTATCAAGATTACTTGCCTTGACACCTACTGGGGCCTTAAAACTGCTGCCAAGCTTTGCCATATCGTCTGCATTATCAAGAGTTGCACCATAAAGCAAAGGCACTCTATCACCGCAGATCTTAGCGGCTGCTTCCATATTTGCAGCAGAATCACTCATAAGGATGATGGCAGCACGAGCAGAACCTTCAAGTACCCTCTTGGTGAGAGCAACAAAGGAGGCTTCATCGTTTTTGGAATCTTTAACAGCAATGAGATCCGCACGCATGATAACTCCAACACGCTCGTATTCGAACTTATTAAAACGCTCAATACGGCCATCGACATCAGCATCGCTCATTTCAGTGGTAACGAGAACTGCGATACCTGTCTGATTCTCAAAACGCTTATCATGACGATACATACAGGTCTCGCCACCGGAGACAAAACTATTATCCTTGGCACCAAGTTTAATGGTGCGTATCGGAGGAGCAGAAGCCTCGCTAATGGTGGCCTTGGCCTCATCGGAAACATAAGGACATTCATCAATTTCAACCTGGCCAGCCGCTACTTTCATAGCAAAGGCAAGGCAGGTAGGGATGCTACATTCGCCACAATTTTTCTTGGGCAGCATCTTAAGAATTTGAATACCGGTTAAGGCCATGGTGATTCCTCCAGTTATCTATACAATTGGAATTTTGTATGTATTGTAATATTTATTACGTAATATTGAATGTTTCTTGTAAATCGATCAGATCTAAACAGCCGTTTCCATTTCGAGTGCTGGATGGCCTTTTTCCTTGAGGAATTCGTAGATCTCCTCCTCAGTGGTTCCCTGTTCCTCTGTTGCGATCATATCAAACAGTTCTGGCATACCGATATCAGCACAGACTTCTTTTAATTTTTCAGCAATTTCTTCTTTGAGCATTTTCGGCAACCAGACAACTCGTTTAAGCCCACCCTCTGCTTTGAAGAGTTTCTTGGAAGTCATGTAATGCTTACTGACACCCATAAATCCAGGAGTCTGCATACCACCACCGGCCATGCCGGCAAGAGAGGTGAACTTCATACCAGAGGGAGTCATACCAAGGTAATCACGGTTAACAACCATGATTCCGTTACATGTTGGCAGCATGGCGGCTATTGCTTCAAAACAGCCACAGGCTGTCATCGGATTATTCATAAGCGAATAGCAACTTACTTCGGGAACAGCCCCACGAGATGCCTGATTTACAAATTCATTAATTCCCGTGTAGTAGCCATTAGCTTCATCGGTACATTCCCCCTTCTCAATGGGCTGATTGGGACCGGTGGGATTAATATTAAAGGATGCCTTACCGTCGAGCCAGTTGTAAGCACCACACATTCCTATTCGTTCTGGGGTAATTACACATACATGACTTGGAGCAAAGGACTGGCACAGTGTGCATGAGTAGAAAACATCCTCGGTCTCATCGGTCATGGCACCAAGACGGAGATCACGTTCGGTATATACAGAGGTGGCAAGATCTGAAACCATCTTTACTCCCTCTTCAGTGGTGTAGAGTTTCACCTGGATCTTATCAACAATGGCACCAAACTCCTGATGCAGTTTACCATGGAGTACTTTTCCAAGGTGCTTGAAGGAAAAGCCTTTTTCAACAGCTGCAGTACCAATCCTGAGCCACATGATGTTTCGCTGGCCCATATGCATAATACCCTGGATGTAGTTCATCAGATGATGAAACTGACGTTCAAGGATAGGTTCAAAATCAGACTGCATTTCACGGCCTGCGACCTCTACAAGAATACCAAGTGGGACATTTTGACCACGTTCCAGATCGGAAATGTCCAATCCTTCAAGTGTCACTAATCCATCTTCGATCTCATCCATTTCTTTAGAGATAAGAACTTCAACACCTGGAGTTCGACCACCACCACACTCCATAAAGAGATCGTCCTTTCGAACACGCTCACCCTCAAAAGCGGGGCCAAAGGACATCGGGATATCGATTTTAGTTACGTTGACCTTCAGTCCACGAACCTCAATTGCTTTTTGAACAATTTCTTCATGGGGGACGTTCGACACAACATGCTCGTAGGTACAGACACCAGTGGGCAGAATCTGAGGAATATCATAATCAGAAATGGTTGGAAAACCCCAGTTAATAGCACCAGCAGCATTTGCATACCACTCATCACTGACTTCACCAAAGGCCATGACAAAGGCAAAGGTTCGGTCTTTGTTATATTTCAGGTTCCCGGCATAGTCGCCTGGTTTGACCCCACCAAAGGCAAGGGCAACACGACAGGCAAAACCTATGGCAAAAACGGCGGTGGTATATTCACGACCAAATGGAACAAGACGGGTTCCCCAGCCAACCTGCTGTTTTTGTTTAAGCAGTTGATCGGGAAGACTTATCCCCTCGGTCTGGTCATGCATAAAGATGTACAGATTCTTCTCCTGAAGTTCTATCGCAATCTTTGCAGCCATTTCAGGATCTTTAGGAGTTCCAAGAATAGCAGCAAAACCAGGGGCTGAGCCATCGACAAATTCAACACCACGTTTACGAAAAATTACGTCATCTGCGGCACCAAGCCAGAAGTTATCTGCGGTGGGATCTTCGGTTGCGGTATAGAGGCCAGGTTCATTGAGATACCTGATAGCTTCGTACATCTCTTCTGCAAAGAATGTTGCCATACCGGCATCAAGTGCCGGAGCAAGATAGGGAAGCCAGATATCACCTGTTACAACAGGAGGCATAAGCTTTCGACACTCCAGAAATATATCTTTCATGTCGCCAAGCTTCTCAACCTTGGCTCCAAGCATACTGTAAATAATTGGCAGAAAATAGGCGGTATTCGGAAATGACACTTCTTTGTCTTCACCATACTTCTTAACCGCATCTTCATAGCTGCTCTCGGCCATATCTATGATTTTTTGTGCACCGCGGATGGCAGCTGAACAAATTATTTTGGACATATCTTAAACTCCTGTAATAGCTGTAATAGCAGTAATAAGCTTTGACTTCTACGTTTCAGTTCAAAGTTCCAATCAGTCCATAAGACCGGCAACCATTGCGTTAGTGAGTGCTATGGCTTTGGGATGACGCATGATCATAACTTCTCCACCTGCCATAAGCATGCAGCTGGCTGTAAGTGCTTCCATCATTATTCCTCGAGTCTCCTGATCACCAATCATATCATCGCTAGGAAGTTTCGTTTCCTTTGCCTTCCAGACTTCACAGCCAAGGTTACAGATGATGGGTACCTGAAGCTTTGCATCCTGCTGGGTAAGAGCAGCAATACGAATACGCTCCATTACAGAGTAGGTGTACTCTATACCATAGCCAAGCGCTCCAATGGAAGGATCCATCAGGACAGTATCAAGAGAAACACCAAGATTTTCAAGAAGAATGTTTAACTGTTTAGCTAGGTTAACATCAATTGGGGAGGCAGCTACAATCGGATGCTGGAATGCCATGGCAGTTGCTCCGATAGTTCTGTAGTTGGAATCCTCAAGGGGCGCAAGACATACTTTTTTATCTCCTATGACGGAGGTAATATCTCGCAGAGTTTCGGTATCTTTATCGGAATTACCACATCCCCAGACGATTACTGGGACATCAACTGCAGCAATTACAGCTGCTGCAGTTTTAGCAGCATCTGCAGCTGAACGATTCATACCATTTGGATCAGTGGAACCGAGGGTAACGGCGATTGCTTCAGCACCATAAACTTTGACACATTTTTCTGCCCAGGCGACTGGATTGTCAAATACATCGCTAAAGTGCCTGCTAAGCGTCTCTGGCCACTCATCGGGCTTCACATCTGAAACCTCCATGGCAATTAACGGTTTGTTGGGATGGTCACCTTCAAAGAGATGGAATGGCATAGATGAGGAGCCACCAACAATTTTCTCATTACCTTCATTGCCCAATTTTACAGAACGTAGCTCACCTGAATATTTGGTTTCGTAATTTGCAGGAGCAACTTTAGTGGAACGGTCTGCAAGCGACACGGTCTCTTTAGCAAGCTCGCCAACACCACTGTCTGCGACCGGGGCTGGAGCAGCCTGTACATTTGCTTTTGCTTCGGCTTCAGCCTTAACCTTGGCTTCTGCTGCAGCTTTTTCCTCTGCAGCAGCTTTGGCTTTAGCCTCATCTGCGGCCTTTGCATCAGCAGCAGCCTTTGCATCTGCTGCTGCTTTTTCCTGTGCCTCGGCTTTCAATTTTGCAGCTGCGGCAGCTTTTAATTTTGCTTCTTCATCGGCCTTGGCCTCCGCATCCGCCTTTGCTTTGGCGGCCGCTTCAGCTTTTGCCTTTTCTGCAGAATCATCTATTACTGGTGCGGCGGGAGCTGCTGGAGCAGCAGGCGCTTGTGGAGCAGCGGCTGCTACTGGTGCAACAGGTGCGCTACTCACAACCTCTGGCTCTTTCTTCAAAATAGCATGGGCACCTGCAAAACTCGACAGTGCCTCAAACTGATCATCAGTTAATCCATAGGCCTTTTTCAATGCGGCCAGGCCAAGATTTACAGAATCAAGGGCCATGATCCGTTCTTTTTCATTCATTTCATGCTCTCCTGAATCATCAACGCCCTGTGGCGCTTCAGTGGTTATACTGGTGGTTGCAGTGGCAACTGAGCTGACAGCTGCAGCTTTCTGCTTAAGATTTTCTGCTTCTGCTTTAGCTGCTGCAATAATTGCTGCTGCCTCAGCTTTTGCTTTTTCAAGTAAGGTATCGGTATCAACAGATTGAACTGTAATCTGTTCCTTAACTTCATCTGTTGCTATCGGCTTAACTGCAGCATCGGTTTCTGTGATACCTGGCCGTGGAAGAAGACCTGCTCTTTTGAGTATTTCAGGAACTGCGCTCTCCCACTCAATAGCCATGCAGTGAATACCAGCAACACCCTCAATATCCTTCACTTCATTGATTATGTCAGCGCAAATCTGGATACCTTCGTCCTGCATGTCTTTGGCATCTTTCATCCGTTGAATAACTTCATCGGTGACATCCATGCCGGGAACGAATTTTTTCATGTAACGCGCCATCCCTAAAGACTTTGGCGGAGTTACACCGGCAAGAATATAGCATTTTTCATGGAGGCCAAGATCCCGAACCATTTTCATGAATTCGCGAAATTTTTCTACATTATATATTATCTGAGTCTGAATAAAATCAGCTCCGGCAGCAACTTTTTTCCCCAGACGTACAGCACGATATTCAAAAGGATATGCAAATGGATTTGCAGCAGCTCCAAGAAAGAGTTTTGGTTCATTACTCTTAATTTCTTCGCCACATTGAAATATCTTATCATCACGCATTCCCTTCATCATTCCAAGCATCTGGATAGAGTCCATATCAAAGACCCCTTTTGATCCCGGGTGGTTACCAAATTTTTGATGGTCACCAGTGAGGCAGAGAAGATTTTTCAGACCAAGAGCTGAGGCACCCAGAATATCGGACTGCATGCCGATCCTGTTACGATCACGACAGGTCATCTGAATAACGGGTTCAAGCCCTTCTTCTTTTGCGATAAGTCCAGCGGCAATGGATGACATACGAACTATCGCAGTCTGACAGTCGGTAATATTGACTGCGTCCACATTGCCTTTCAGTAGTTGCGCCTTTTCACGCACCACTTCAGGATTTCCATTTTTGGGAGGACCAAGTTCACCGGTTACGACGAATGTCCCCTCTTTTAAAAGTGTTTCTAGTTTACTGCCCGACTTCATCGGCTAGACTCCTTCTGCCAAAACCTATCTTTTTAATAGCACCTGACTGAACAGCCGCTACACATTTTCAAAAGTAGAATTTCTATTAAAAACTTGTCATTTATGCCCGCAACCCAAACCTGGAATTCCCTGGCCAGTAGCACCGACATCAAGATCACGACGCATCTCCATGTCAAAGAGTACTCTGTCCTTCTTCTTATTGATCCCAAGGGCTTCACGTTTCCCGTCAATGGCCTTGATCATTTTCTGAGCAAGCTTGATCGGATCTTCTTCATAATCCCAGCAGGCACCATACTCTTCCTTCATACCATTGGTAATGAACTCGTTCATTTCCTTTGATCCGGTTACCGGAAGGTTCTGGAATATTACATGGGCACCGGAGGTAACAAAGTACTGACCGATGGCCACAGCCTTTTCACTCATCCACAGAGGCGCTGTACCACAGGCTGGAAGTTCGGATATGTCTTCACCAAGCCCACCCTCTTTAACCATAGCGGTGAGGGCAATAAGGAGACGACTGTTATCAACACAGGAACCGACATGCAGAACAGGTGGCATACCAACAGTCTCACAGACCTCAGCAAGACTTTCTCCACAATATTCGGCAGCTGCTTCTGGTCTCATCAGCCCCATACGACCAAGTGCCTGAGCGGCACAACCGGTGGCAAGGACAAGGACGTTATTTTTAAGCAGTTCAACAGCAATCTTAAAATGGACATCATCACTGTATTTATAATGTTCACAACCAACCAGAGCGCCAAGTCCTTTAATTCGACCATTAATGATATTGTCATTGAGCGGACGATAGCTCTTACGAAAACGGCCACCAAGCATATAGTTGATGGTCTCATGGCTGAATCCGACAACAACATCGAGTTTGTTATCTTTAGGAATATAGTAGTCACCACGTTTCTTGAAATTATTAATAGCATGGGTGAGGATTGCCTTGGCAGAGCCAAGAGGATCATCTTCCTCAAACTGCATATGGATAGCATCAGGCATCTTCGCCCGATAGTTTGTAGTAATAATATCAGTATGTTTACCTTTTACCACCTGGGCGACTGACTGCATGACACACTGGACATCAACAACCATAGCTTCCACTGCACCGGTGGCCAGTACCATCTCCTGCTGGATAAATGATCCAGCAACTGGAATTCCTCGACGCATAAGAATTTCGTTACCAGTACAGCAGACACCGGCAAGATTAATCCCTTTAGCACCTACTTTTTTAGCAAGAGCAAGAATCTCGGGATCCTCGGCTGCCATACAGAGGGACTCAGCCAAAAGTGGCTCATGCCCATGAACGGTAACGTTCACCTGATCTTCCTTCAGGACGCCAAGGTCAATAAGGGCACGCCTTGGAACCGGTGTACCAAACATTATATCAGTCAGCTCGGTGGAGAGCATGGAAGCCCCCCAGCCATCTGCAAGTGAGCAGCGTGCTGCCTGTTTCATGATGTTCTTGTATTCCTGATCAACACCCATATGGGTACGATGCATGGTTTCAACAACCTCACGATCAATACCTCTTGGTTCCACACCCTTCGCTTTCCATATTTCCTGCTGTTTCTTGGGAGCACGTTTGAGCATGGTAAGAGTCCCCTGCTGCTGGCCAAATTCCGCCAGCGCCTTTTCACCAAGCTCAAGAGCGATTTCATTCTTATCACGTCCCTCAATCTCAATCCCGAAGGTTTCGGCCATGGCATGAAGCTTCTCAACATCCTTGATTTCATGGGGAGTTTTACCCTTTGCTGTCTCGATAAACCCCATGACCATCTCACGGGCATGGTCTGTATGAGCTGCAGTTCCGGCAGCGACAATACGGGCAAAATTTCGAGCAACTACGGTTGCGGCAGTGGCTCCACAGATGCCAATCATCTGCTCGACACCATCAATAATCTGACAGGGCCCCATGTTACAGATACGGCAGCAGGTACCACCTGAACCAAAGAGACAGGCCGAAACCCCACGGTCTTCTATACGATCGTAGGCAGTTCTTACCTGTTTCGCCAAATCCTGATTAAGCAGGTCTTTGGTTGAAGCGCCTGTTATATCATTACAGGATGTGCATCCACCTTTACTCTTGCTCATAATGTTCCTCCGGAAATATATGCGTAGTTCTTTATATCTTTCTATTAGATGAGGTTAGCTGCCATTTTAGCAGCCTGTACAGTATTTTTCATCAGCATGGTGATGGTCATTGGGCCTACGCCACCTGGCACAGGAGTGATACAGGATGCAACTTCCTTGACTGCGTCAAAATCAACATCCCCGGCAAGTATTGCCTTTCCATTGCTCGCCTTCCCTATACGGTTAACACCGACATCAATAATTGCAGCACCTTCCTTGACCATATCTGCTGTGACCATTTTCGGCACACCAACAGCAGCAATTATGATGTCAGCACGTTTACAATGGGCGGCCATGTCTTTTGTTCTTGTGTGACAGAGGGTCACCGTGGCATTTCCGCCATCACGCTTTTGAAGCATGAGGTTGGCAATGGGTTTTCCGACAATATTAGATCGTCCGATCACCACAACCTCTGCACCACTGGTCTCGACACCGCTTCTTGTGAGAAGCTCAAGGATCCCATGGGGTGTGCAGGGGAGAAAACACTGCTCCCCAAGCACCATCTTTCCAACATTGACCGGATGAAAACCATCCACATCTTTATCCGGATTAATGGCGTAGAGCACATTTGCCTCATTAATGTGCTTTGGCAGGGGCAACTGTACAAGGATACCATTGATCTTCGAATCCTTGTTATATTTATCAACGAGTTTGAGGAGATCTTCTTCACTGGTCTCAGGATCAAGTGTCACCTGCTCCGAATGAATACCAAGAGCGTGGGCGGTCTTATTTTTTGCAGCAACATAGGATTGAGAGGCTGGGTCCTCTCCAACAAGAATAGTTACAAGCCCTGGAACAACATTATGTTTTTCTTTCAGCTCCGCAACTTCTCTGGTTAACTCCTCACGAATTGCCTTCGCTGTTTCAGTACCGCTAATAAGCTTTGCCGTCATTTACTTTTCCTCAATTATTTCCGACGAGCGTTATCATATTCTAACAATATCGCAACGTCATTTAGTTAGCTGTGGGGGACAAACTGCTCTCAAATACAACAAATGCCACAAATACCACAGAGCAGATCTGAGCAGATGTTTAACAAAAAAACCCTTTATCAACACGACTATCAGGTTAATGAAAAAGCTAAATTAATTGATTTGTCAATTTTTTTCAATATGCATATCAATATATTTTAACATTCATCAACTTTTTTTGATTTACTGTTCAGAAAAATCGATATAGGGTCTGCCAGCCATGCATAATTAACCATCTATGTTACTAATAATAAGTGATAATACGAATATGAAATGGATACAGGTTCAAGATGTTTGACTAACGAGGATGGCTACAAAAGGAATTTTATCTTCAAGGAGACACAAAAATGGAAAATATACGACAGTTGACAAATCAGGTTCCGGTTCACTGAACTCCCGGAACCTGACATGCGTATCAACTCTACATTGCAACAATGGGAAGATATTCGGGATCCCACCGCATCTTTCTGAGTAACTCAGCCATTCGGATCTCATCCCCCTCATGCTGAAACGTTGAAAAGACGCAGGGTCTGCTCACGCCATGCTCAACCGCAGACATAGCAACAGCAAGTGCAACCTTAGAACTCACCTCTCTCAAAGTATTCACCGCAGGAACGAGACATCCTTCCCTCATATCCGCCTTGGACACACAGGATGAAACAGCATGGGCCGCTGCGGTAAAGAATTGGGGAAGGACCTCTCTTGCACCTGAACCCAGAACACCAAGCCCCACGCCAGGAAAAACAAAAACATTATTGCATTGGCCAATATGGTGAGTCACACCATTATGGGTCACTGGAGCAAAGGGACTGCCCGTGGCAACCAGTGCTTTCCCATCGGTCCAGCGGTAAATGTCCTCCGGCAGTGCCTCGGTCATCGAAGTTGGATTGGAAAGCGGCATAATCACTGGTCTATCGGTATTACCAGCCACAGCCTCTACAACTTCCTGAGTAAAGCAACCACCCTGTCCTGATGTACCGATCAATACCGTCACTCCCGCTCTTTTAACAGCTTCAAGCAGAGATTGATTTGCGGGATCTTTCAGCCATGGAAATTTTTCCTTGTCCTTTGCAAATTTAAGTTTGTATTCTTCAATATCACGATCACTTGTGACCACACCACGGGAATCCAGGGTGAATATCCTGTCCTTTGCCTCTTCCTCAGTAAGTCCCGCCTCAATCAGCGCGACACCTATCTGCTCTGCAACACCAACGCCACCAGCACCAGCACCATGAATAAGAAAAACCTGGTTTTCAAGTTTTTCCAGCTTAATACGCATGGCAGTTAAGATCCCCGCCAGGGTCACTGCCCCTGTCCCCTGAATGTCATCGTTAAAAGATATCAGGTCGTGGAGGTATGTATCACGAATGGCAAAGGCGTTCTGTTTAGAGAAATCCTCCCACTGGCACAGAGCATTAGGAAACACATTTCTGAAGGCGTGAGCGAAACGTCTTATAAATTCAAGATACTCGTCTCCAACGATACGATGATGACGCCAGCCAAGATAATCACTGTCTGCAAGCAGAGCCTCATTATTCGTACCAACATCCAGGGAAATCGGCAGACAATGCCACGGGGCAACACCTGCCCCCTGTGTATAGAGCATCAGCTTACCGAGACAGATAGCAATACCACCAGCCCCCTGATCTCCAATACCAAGAATTCCCTGATTATCAGTAACCACAGCCACCCTGATATCACGATGCAGATAGCGACGCAGGATATTCTCTGCCTGATCTATATTGCCTGGATAAAAATGAAGACCATTGGCCTGGCGAAACATGGATGAGTACTGTTGCACGGCAAGCCCAACCGTTGGTGTATAGATTATCCCCATCAGGTTTTCAATATCGCTCTTAATCAACGCATGAGCAAGTGCCACATTTCTGTCAAAGAGAGATCGCAGATAGATGAATTTTTCTATGGGTTGTTCTTTTGAGTTTACTTTTATCTTGGAATTCTCCACCTGATGTTCCAGGCTCCTGACGGCAGGAGGCAAAGCAGCTTCAAGCCCAAGCCGTTTTCTTTCTGACAAAGTAAAAGCTGTACCCTTATTCACATAGCTGATACCGTGAACACTCGTACCGCTGGAATAGACAAGTATTTCCCTGGTGTTACCATATTCATCGTATTTAAAACCGTATTGATTTTCAGACATTTCCATACTCCCGGGCATTTTGCCACATTGGGAAATTGACTTTTAGCCTGCAATCCTCCATAATGCATCACCATGACACACTGGAAAAAAATCCTGCAAAACTCGGTGAATAGTCCAACAGAACTTGCACACCATTTTGATTTTAATTGTAGCGCATTGGAAGCAACAAACGCAAGCTTTCCCATGCGAATTAATCCTTATTATTTAGGCCTCATCCAATCGGTCAACGACCCCCTCTGGAGACAGGCAGTTCCCGACCCTCTTGAACTTAATGATTTCGTATGCATACCCGATCCGCTTGCAGAGGAGGACTTAAGCCCGGTACCTAATCTGGTTCATAAATATCCCGACAGAGTTCTTTTCCTGGTTACCAGTGAGTGCGCAATGTACTGCAGATTCTGCACCCGAAAGCGTAAAGTAGGAACGCCCAAAATGGCAATCACTGAAGAATCCATCGAGGCAGGGATACATTATATACAAAAAAATAAAGAGATCAGAGAGGTTCTTCTTTCGGGTGGAGATCCGCTAATGTTATCAGACCGTAAACTCGACTCTCTACTTTGTCGGATTCGTGCAATTCCAAGCGTTGAAGTCATTCGCATAGGTACCAGAATCCCATGTACCCTTCCAATGCGTGTAACAAAAGAGCTTGCGACCATGCTCAAAAGACATCATCCTCTCTATATCAACACTCACTTCAACCACCCAAGGGAACTCACGCCCCAGGCAACTGAGGCCTGTACTCTTCTTGCCGACGCCGGAATCCCCTTGGGTTGCCAGACAGTTCTCCTCAAAGGTGTTAATGATAACGCAGAAACGCTCAAGAAACTCTTCCTCGGACTGCTCCGGATGAGGGTAAAACCCTATTATCTCTTTCAGGGAGATCTTACCAGGGGTACTAACCACTTCCGCACTCACACCCGTGACGGAATAGAGATAATGCGGGATCTCATCGGAACGATATCCGGAATGGCAATTCCAACTTTTGCCCTCGATGCACCAGGGGGGAAAGGCAAAATCCCACTTACTCCGGATTACATTCTTAACAGCACTGAACAGCTCACCTTTCATAACTACCAGGGAGTACTCTGTTCCTATCCTGAAAGCGGTGATCCATTATAAGAATCCATCAACACGTGAATTATCGAATATTCCTGAGAGGGGCTTAAATATATCTCAAGTATTTTTTACTTTTCTTGAAATTCATCTCCATAAGAAGATATAATTAAAACAGGGTAGCAACTGTTCTTCAAAAGCTACCGCTGTCATGGACAAAACGTAATAGGTTGAAAGACGTTCCAGGAACCCTTCAACCACTATCTCTCTTTTCTTTCACTCTTATAAAACAATGAGGCTTGGTTATGAACCAGGAAGAAACTCTTGCTGCAGTACTCAATTCCGATGAACTCCCAACCCTACCCACCGTTGCCTCTGAGATTATAACCCTCACGGCAAGAGAGGACACAACTCTTGCTGACATTGCAAATCTGGTCTCCAAGGACACTGCGCTTTCTGCAAAAATCCTTAAAGTATCCAACTCTGCTTTTTACAGTTTCCCTCAGCAGATCAGTTCCATCAACCAGGCTGTCTCCATTCTTGGAATTAATGCAGTACGAAGTCTTGTCCTTTCGTTTTCTTTTTTGAGTATGAAGGGAGGCAAAAAAAAGCTTCATTTTAATTTTGAAAAATTCTGGAAAAATTCCCTTGCTGCAGCCGTTGCCTCAAAGCTTATCCTTGAACGGGTTAAGGGAGCCGACACCGAGGAAATTTTCATCTGCGGTTTACTGCAGAATCTTGGACAATTGATTACAGCTGTAACATTCCCCAAGGAGTACGATGAAGTACTCGCCAAGATAGGTGAAAGTCAATATGATGTTCTAAATGCTGAGAACGACACCTTTGGGACCTCCCACCCAACCATAGGCTATGAGGTTGCCAAAAACTGGGGATTCCCTGAAGTGCTTCTCCTTCCCATCCTGTATCATCACGACCCGCTGCAATATAAAGGTGGGGATAAAAAAATCGAAGTTACCTGCAAGGCATCCTATCTGGCAGACCTCCTTATTTCCATTCTTTATTCCGACAAACCACAGGAATTTCACAAGCGTTTTCGTAAGGAAGCTAAGGACCTGCTGGGATTGAACAATGAGGACATGGATCATATTCTAAACGAGCTGCACACGCAGGTTGATCATGCCGGTGAATACTTTGGTCTCCGCATTAAAAACACCAAGTCTATCCAGGAAATTCTCCAGGAAGCAAACATCCGACTCAGCCTGATAAACCTCGATTTCGATCAGATGAACCAGGAGCTTATTAAAGCTAAGATAGAACTTGAAAATCTAACTCGCGAACTGAAAGAAAAAAACAAACTGCTTGGAAATCTAGCGAACATTGACGGTCTGACGGAGATATTCAATCATCGTTATTTCCAAAACAGCCTCGACAATGAAATCGATCGCGCACTACGCAATGAAACCAACATAGCACTCCTCTTAATCGACATCGATTTTTTTAAGAAATTCAATGACACCTATGGCCATCAGGTTGGTGACTTCATCCTCAAGGAATTCAGTGCATTGCTTAAAAAAGAAATTCGCAAATATGACACGCTGGCTCGTTATGGCGGAGAAGAATTCACCATCATCCTGCCTGACACCTCTGCTGACGAGGCCTGTGCAGTCGCTGAAAAACTTTGTTCAGCAGTAAATGATTATGTCTTCAGGGATCCGCAAACCAATTACCACATCACAGCAAGCTTCGGTGTTTCCTCAGCCAAACCAGTAACGGATGACACTTTTTCCAAAGAAAATTTCATTAAAATGGCCGACGCAGCTCTCTATGACGCCAAGGAAGCCGGGAGAAACAGAGTAGCTCTCTATGCAGAAAAGAAAAAATGGTATAAATTTTAATCTGTGCTAATCTAGACGAAAGAAAACTCCATACTATGAAGATGGTTTTCAGTATGATCAGACTCCCATAAAATGAAACAGACTATGACCGAAACTACTTTTAACTACTGTTTTGATTTCCCAGACAACAGTAAAAAACGTTTTCTTATCAAACTTGACCCAAACACTTTTGAATATAAACCCTCCAACAGCACTCCACCAGACTGGGCCCTTTTGGGGATTGCCCGATGTGAATGCTGTCGACTTGATCTCTCAGAAAATGACTATTGCCCCATTGCAGCAAACATTGCTGACCTTGTTTTCTCATTTAAAGACACAGCATCGCACAAATCCTGTATGGTATCATGCATTTCAACCGCTAGGACCTGCAGTAAAGACACCACAGTCCAGGAAGGACTTGCTTCAATCATGGGTATTATCATGGCCACAAGTGGCTGTCCTTCCATGTCCATCTTAAAACCCATGGCATGTTACCACCTTCCTTTCGCTACCGTCGAAGAGTCCATGTACCGTTCAGTATCGGCCTACCTGTTACGCCAGTATTTTTCACACCGAAAGGGTGAAAACTGTGATTTTTTCATGCACCGTATTCAGGAATATTACAGTGAGGTTCAACAGGTGAATGGGGGGATTTTAAAACGAATCAATATGACATCTGAAATGGATGCCGATAAAAATGCTATCGTCACCCTCAACGCCCTGGCCCAGATTCTTGTTATGGAGGTTGACGAGGATCTAGACTCCTTAAAACGTCTGTTCTCCTGAAAACCTTTCAGGTACAGGTGTATTCGTTCTCAGCTGTCCGCAACAGTTCTGTCCTGCGGTCAAACAAGAACCAGTGGAAATACGAATCTATGACTATTTTTTACATCATGGATTCTGGATCCACATCTATCGCTATCCGAATATCCCCCTTTACCAGACTTGAATATCTGCCAAGAACCCTCCCGCAAATGCCATGCAAGAGAGGAGAATCTGCACCTTTTAACAATACCTGCCAGCGGTAACGGTCACGGATTCTGTCAACCGGAGACGGGGCAGGACCCAGGATTTCTATTCCTGCATGCTTTCCAGTACGACAAAGTGCAGCAACCTGAGCTGCAGTACTCTGCACCTGTCCTTCATTCCCTCCTGATATTTTCAGGTTAATCATACGTAGAAAAGGTGGAAATTTAGGGTTCGCTCTGTTTTCCATTTCTTTTTGATACAGCCGTTCATAATCATGCACCCTGGCAAATTGAATAGCATAATGTTCAGGTCTCAATGTCTGGACTATGACCCGGCCAGGACTGTCACCTCTGCCTGCCCTCCCGGTCACCTGTGACAAAAGCTGATAGGTACGTTCTGCCCCACGATAATCCGGCATGCTGAGACCGCCATCCGCCCATATCACCCCGACCAGAGTGACATGTGGGAAATCGTGCCCCTTGGCTATCATCTGTGTTCCGATCAGAATATCAATTTCGCGTTGATGCATTTTTTTTAGCAATGCAAGAAAGGCTCTCCGGTCGGCTGCCGTATCGGAATCTATTCGTGCCACACGAGCCTCTGGAAACCTCTCCTGTATTTCCATTTCAATACGTTCAGTACCGTAGCCAACGGGCGTAAGTTTGGTGGATTGACAGGCACCGCAGATTACCTTGTCCTTAAGGGTATATCCGCAGTAGTGACACACCAGTTTCGCCCTTCTTTTATGATAGGTTAGAGAGACATGGCAGTGGAGACACTTCACCGGTTCCCCGCAATCACTGCAAAGATACACCGATGAAAATCCTCTCCGATTCAGTAGAAGAATGGACTGTTTACCCTGTTCAAGATTTAATCCAAGCTCCTTATGGAGTTTTTTGCCGATAGCTTCCTGATAGTTTTTTTCTTTTTTATCACGCAGATCAACTATCTGTACTGTAGGCAGAGGCCTGTTTTCAACACGTTTCCGCATGCTAAGAAGAGTAAACTTCCCCTTCATGGCACTCGCAAAACTTGTAACAGTGGGGGTTCCTGAACCAAGAATCACCACTGCCTTGTTATATCGGCCTCGCAGGATGGCCAGATCACGTCCCTGGTAGCGCAGACCGTCTTCCTGTTTATAGGCACCATCGTGTTCTTCATCAACGACAATAAGGCCCGGATTACTCAGTGGTGCAAAAACAGCTGATCGGGCACCAATAACAATTTTCGCACGCCCACTGGCGGCAAGGCTCCACTGATCATAGCGTTCGCCTGGACTTAATCCTGAATGGAGGAGCACCACCTGGTCGCCAAAGCGGGACACGAAGTGGGCTTCAAGTTGCGTGGCCAGAGCTATTTCAGGTACAAGCACCAGGACATCACGACCAAGTGTAAGAGTTTCTTCAGCAGCCCGCAGATACACCTCTGTTTTTCCGCACCCGGTGACACCATGAAGAAGAAAGGGCGTAAATGTCTGTTGTTGCAAAGCAGGGAGAATTTCGGAAAGCACCTGAGTCTGCTCTTCACTCAGAGATTCCGGTTTTGGAAAGTGGGTCAGTATTTCGCCAAAAGGATTCCTGTAAATCCGTCGTTCTTCGGAACAGACCAGTCCCTGTTTTTCCAGTTCTTTTAAAGCCCTGGAAGCGCCACTATACATCCGACGCAGATCCTTTGCAGCAACACTATCAACGCCCTGTTCCCTGGCGAGTGCTGTCAGGTTCACAAGAGTTCGAATCATGGGGATGCTCAGTTTTTCACCATTAACCAACAGCTGATCTGCTCCCTTTGCCACTGCTGTCTCCTGCTCAGCCTCGCCCAATTGAGGCAGTTCGATGGTCGTTGTTTTTCTATAGCAGAGTTCCAGCTTTTCACTGGTCTTTACTTTATCGAGGACATCCACGATACGTATCAGTTTTTTTTGTTTCAGTTCGTCAATAGCCTTTGAAAATTGCGTTTCTATAAGTATTTTTTTTGTTACAGCAGCACTTAATTCCTTGCCAGCAAGTAGCGAGGAAAACCAGTCAGGCGCAGCAATGTTCGGATCTGGCCATCTGATAGTGTTTTTTTCAACATCAGGCATTACCTGCAGCACCTTACGGTTACGAAGGGTAAGCCCTCCGGGAAGTGCCGTCTTCACCACCTCGCCAATGGGATAATGGTAATAGTCCGCAATCCATTTAAAAAAAGGCACAAGATTTTCCGGAAAAAGAGGTTTGTCCCTGTCATCAAGAAAGCGAAGAACGGGAAGTATCCGGAAACTGACATCCTCATCTGGCAGGAGTCCGAGCACATACCCTGTAACCTTCTGCGGCCCAAGACGTACGAGTACCCTTCTCCCGACAGGATCACCATCCTTATCAGAATCAAACGAATAGGACAGGGTCTGAAACAGCGGGGCGGCAACAGCCACCTCAATTCTACTCATGCACCAGAATTCCTTTTTTAAATGACAGATGAATTTTTCCCGTGTACAAATCAGCAGCCGGCCTTATACCATATTTTCCGTTTAACAACATCGCCTACCATGCAACTCAACTATCCAGCAGAAATTCCTATTGTCTCCTATCGGGAATCATTTCTCGAACTTTTGAAGGAACATCAAGTTATTATAGTATCTGGAGAGACTGGCTCTGGGAAAACCACTCAACTGCCAAAATTCTGCCTTGAGCATTTCCCCGACACTTCCTTTCACATAGGCTGTACCCAACCACGAAGAGTCGCAGCAACCTCTGTTTCTTCACGTGTTGCTACGGAACTTGGTTCCCACAAACAGCTAGTGGGATATAAAATACGATTCCATGATAAGACCACCAGTGAGACAAGAATCAAATTTATGACCGACGGTGTATTGCTTGCAGAGACAAGAAAAGATCCACTGTTAAAAAAATATGGCGTTATCATAATAGATGAGGCCCATGAACGAAGCCTCAACATAGATTTTCTTCTTGGATACCTCAAAAATATCCTTCCCAATCGACCAGATCTAAAAGTAATCATCACCTCAGCAACCATTGACACTGCAATTTTCTCAAGACATTTTGACAACGCACCGATCATGGCGGTTGAGGGACGCAGTTACCCGGTAGAAGTTCGCTATAGAAAGGACCCTGATAATGATGAGGGGGAAGATACCTCCTATGTTGAAGAATGTGTTGAAACCATAGTCGAATTACACCGAAGAGAGATCCCTGAAGATACCCTGATCTTTCTTCCTACCGAAAAAGATATTCGAGAATGTTGTGAGCTTCTTTCAGGGAAACTTTCAAACACTCTGGTACTCCCCATGTTCGGACGCCTGGCCGCAGCCGACCAGAAAAAAATATTTAAGCCTTCCCCGCTCACCAAGGTTATCGTTGCGACAAACGTTGCGGAAACTTCAATTACGGTTCCTGGAATTCGCTATGTCATAGACTCGGGACTTGCCCGCATATCCCAGTATAATGTCCGGGCACGAACTACCAGTCTCCCGATCACCAGAATATCACGCGCAAGCGCAGACCAGCGAAAAGGGCGTTGCGGACGTGTAGGACCAGGGATCTGTATCAGACTCTATTCTGAAGCGGATTATCTGGATCGCGATCAGTATATGCTGCCAGAAATCAAACGTTCGAATCTGGCCGATGTTATACTGCAGATGATAAGTATGAACCTTGGTTCGCCTCTGGATTTCCCGTTCATCGAACCACCTCATCCAGGTGCCATCAGAGATGGCTACAATCTCCTCAAAGAACTTGGTGCCCTGCGACCAGACAATCGGTTGAACCGCATAGGTAGGCTGATGGCCAGACTTCCTATAGATCCCCCTATCTCACGAATCCTGATTGCTGCACGTGAAAACAACTGTGTACGGGAAATAAAAATCATCGCCCCGGCACTCGCCATCCAGGATCCACGTGTCCGTCCTGCTGACAAAGAAGCCCTGGCAGATGCAGCCCATAAGAAATTCGCTCACGAACATTCAGATTTTTTGAGCCTGCTCAATATCTGGGAGCTTTTTCACAGTGTAAAGGAGAAGGGGCATTCATGGGGACGATTAAAAAAGTTCTGCAAAAGTCACTTCCTCTCCTTTCAACGGATGCGTGAATGGATAGATCTCCATGAGCAGTTAAGCAATATCCTGGAACGGGAAAAGGGATTTATTGATAATCAAACTCCGGCATCCTATCCGGCGATTCACAAAAGTCTCTGCACCGGTTTCCTGAGAAATATCGGTATAAAAAACGAGAAGGAAAAGAAACTCTACCACGGTGCCGGTGGTAAGGAATTCATGGTTTTCCCTGGTTCACACCAATTCCACAGCTCTGGAAAATGGCTTATCGGAGCAACATTTCTCGAAACCAATCGACTCTACGCCCTGACCGTTGCCAACGTTGAGGTTGAATGGCTTATCGATGCTTCTACCCACCTCAGCCGCAGATCGTGGTCCAACCCACGCTGGCAGAAAAAAAGCGGTCAGGTGGTAGCCGATGAAAAAATCAGCCTCTTTGGCCTTATCCTCTCTGCTGACAGAACAGTAAATTTTGGCAGGACAGGAAAGAAGAATCAGAAAGAGGCACGACAGATTTTTATCCAGCACGCACTTCTCGAAAATGATATTCAGGGAAACTATTCTTTTCTCCAAAATAACATCGATATCCTGAAAAAATGGCAGGACACGGAAGAACGACTCCGAAAACGTGACCTGGTCGTCGACGATACAAGTCTCCGGAACTTTTACGACGCCAGACTTCCAGCAGATGTCTATGACAGATTCACCTTGAACCGTTTTCTTTCCCGTAACAAGGATCAAAGTTTCCTCAATATGAAAGAGGAGGATATTCTCGCTCGCAGACCTGAAGACAGGGAGTTACAGGATTTCCCCAAGGAACTGCGTATGGGATCACACACACTTCAACTCAGTTACAACCTGACACCCGGAAAGGAGGATGATGGCGTGACCGTACGTATCCCGGTGGATGGCGTTGAAAACTTTTCCGAGTCAGTTTTCGAATGGCTTGTGCCAGGGCTTCTTCGTGAAAAAGTAAACTTTCTTCTTAAAGGCCTCCCTAAGCGGCTACGGAAACACCTTATCCCTATCCCTAACACGGTGGATCTGCTCCTCGATGACTGCAACCATTACCAGGGATCTTTGTACCACGCGCTCGAACGTGGCATCTTCAAGATGTTCCGGTTAAGAGTTGGCCGTTCCGACTGGCCTGAAATTCTGCCGTCGCACCTCACCATGCGTTATCTTCTATACGATACCAGTGGCAGAACAGTGGCAACTGGAAGAATCCTTCACAAACTTGCCCACAGTGTCAGCTCTGCTTCCCCCTGTAAGATCACCCCGGATAAAAAAACACAAAATTCACTTGATCGGTGGCAAGATACCCTTTTCCAGAAATGGGATTTTGATGGACTCAAGAGAAATATACCACTCTTCACCCAATCCAACGAAATCGCCGGCTATCTCTACCCGGCTCTCCACGTTGAAAGAAATCGCGGTGGAGTGACAATAAGCTTCGAATCCAATCGTAAAACAGCAGCAACGCTCAACCTCAGCGGAAGCCTCTTCCTCTACCAGCTCAAGTTCAAAGATGAGTTCAAAAGTCTCAAAAAGTACTGTCACACAGCCCTGTCTGCACCATCATCACAGTGGCTTATTGCACTGTTTGGCAATAAAACAAAGGCAAATGATGCACTGCTTGAGTTTGTCATGCGCTCACTCTTTACTCAAAAGCTAGATACAATACCCGACAAATCAACCTATGAAGCCGAAGTAGAAAAGGTTCAACAGTTGGGACTTTACCGAAGGGGACAGGAAATCTGTGATGAAATGTTTCAGATTTTACGCAAGCGCAAAGAAGTTTCCAGCCATATAAATCACTACGCAGGACTCTCCAGAAAAAGCCATTCTTACAATGAAGCACAGTTTAAAGAGTACGAAACTCTGCTGGAAGACATTCTCCCAGCTGATTTTTTAACCACCCAATCGGCGGAAGACCTTGCCGGCTGCGATCGTTTTTTTCAGGCCCTGAAGATTCGTATAGAGCGTGCCTACGCTAACCCGGCAAAGGATATGACAAAATCCAGACAACTGGAGTCATATGTGAACAGGCAAAAGCAGATCCCCAGAGACATCACCGGACTCCCCTTTGAATGCAGGAAGGCCCTTTCTCTTTATTCAGCTATGGTAGCGGAGTTCCGGGTAACCATCTTTGCGCCGGAACTTAAAGGGGGAATGCAGGTTTCGGAAAAGAAACTCAAACTTCAATGGCAGACAGTGCAATCCATCTGCCCGGGTATTTAGGTATTCAGCTAACATTCGGAAGAGTTACTACCTGTTTCACTTCAACACATCAATCAATGTTTAAAAACCATTTCTCGGAAGAAAACAGTCAATCGCTCCCTCCTGCTTTTCATACGCACCTGTTCTGGAATAAGATCGGAGGGATCAATTTTCATTACCGCCATCTTGTATTCGATATGTGAAGCAAAACGGTTATCAAGGTACCAGGCATAGGTAAGGCCCATCAAAAGACCGGGAGGAGTGAACCCCTCCCTGCCGTTTACAAGGCGGGTGAAATGGGTGGCATCGGAGGAATCAGGGACCATCCTCGCCAGAATCAAATACCGAGCAAGCGCCTCATCACTAAAATAGCACACTCTCTCGCTAAAAGGCTTTAAGTAAAGATGATAGGCTTTGCCAAGAGAACTCTTACCTGAAACAAGGGGACGAATTTCTTTACGGGCAGCATAATTCCCAAGAAGTCCCTGGCCAAGGGCGACAAGAAATGCGATCTCAAAGTCGACATTGGAGGAAAATTGATCCTGGCGAATTTTCACCATGCAATCCTCGGGGTCATAAAAGGAAAAAACTTTATCCCAGTTTTGATTTCTTTTCCATTTTTTATCGGCAATGCACTGTATTCCCTTGACGAACAGCAGATGTTCCATGGGGATATCTTTATGAGTCCAGAGGATTTCCCGCAGAGTCTGCTTTATTGCATCCACCTTCTTGTGTGAGTTTCTGGACAGTTCAATCCGAAGCCCCGACAGATATTCATTTATTTTTGTATAGCGGAGACACGGAACCTGCATGGAGGTCAGGTATTTTCGTTTGGGATCGACGACTTGAGACTTTCTGGAACCTGAAACGAGCGGAACTGGCAGGGTAGATGCAATTGCCCAAAGAGTACGGACAACCAGTGCAAACTGTTTCGGATCATGCCTGATTACTCCGTCATCCCGAAGCGCTGTCCTGGAATAAATCCCGCATTCCAGAGGAATAATTCCCTGTTCTCTCACTTCATCACGATCGAGATAAATAGGAATTTTCCCCTCAACCGCATAGTTCTGAATGACCGTAGCAGGCACGTCTTTCAAAGAGAGACACAACACCTTATCAAAGAGCCCTCCAGTTCCTCCAGGAATATTGCGCTCGTAGGCCTTCAACAGATCGGAAAGAAGAAACTTTCGTTCAGGGTTGTAAATACTGATGTCCGTTTCTCCTGCCTGAACCCAAAGATTAGATACAAGAATTTTCAAGGCCTTCCTGTTATTTTTCACGGCCTCTGCAATCTTTGGTACCTGAAAAATCGGCACCAGGGAACTGTACAAACTTCCAGGGGCCATGATCATAATATCTGCATTATGAATAAGCCCAAGGACATCGTCACTCACTTCAGGTTCCGCACAGAAATTGATCAGAACCGTATCAACAGGGTATCCCCTTCTGGCCTCACTTGATTTGTGTTCTCCTGTCACCTGAACACCGTTTGTGTATCGTAGACTGAGCTCAGCAGGCACGTATGTACACGGCATAACAGCATGTTCGTCGGCCCCGAGAATTGTACAAAGGGAAGCAATTCCCCTATGAATATTCTGACGGATCAGATCGGGTTCGCTAATAAGCGCTGCATTAGTAAAATGAGCGGGTATCTGTTCATAAATGGAGGAGACGAGAATAAGGTTGCCAAGGCAATGGGGCCGATTCAAAGTAACCTGAAGGCGGGGATCAACAAAAAGCTTGTGAATAATCCGTTCAAGCGAGCCGAATATGGCTGCCGGAAGAACAGTGTCAGCGTCACCGATCAATCCGCAATCGTGAAGCAACTTGGTGTTGCTCGTTGGCTTTTCACTGAATCGGTGGTTAAATACACGAGCAAGAATTTTAACACACTGAGCCGCTTCAATCTCTGTAAGCGAGTAATATTCCTGTAGTCTGGCAAGTTGGATGGAGGAGAGCAGCACATGGCGAATATCACCAAGAGCAATGAGCGGCAGATCTTTCAGCAGTTCACCCGTCGAACCGCCGTCATCGGTTATACAAACTATGGATCTGGTTTTTGGAAAAAGCGCTTTCAGCCCCTGAAAAGGATCATTTACCCAGGATTCGGCTCGACTGTCCCCACCAATAATGGTCGAGAGCCCGGTTCCTCCACCAAAGACCACAACATTGAGGTGGGAAACAGGCTCCTGGTTGAGACTGTTTTTAACTCGTTGAAGATCGGTTGCGGTCTCTGGTGGAAGCCCGTCTGGAACTCCAGCCAGGACGAGTTCCACCAGTTTTTCACGAATGTCAGTATGGGGGAGCAGGTCTAAAGGTGAAAGAGCTTTCCGGTCTATCTGTTTGAGGCATTCGGCCACGCCGGATTCTACTAACTCTGTTGTCTCTTTCACTTCCACTTTCGATTCCCTCTACAGTCCCGTCGCTTCCATCTGTTTTTCAACCGCTTTCACGGAAAGCTGCAAAGCTTCTTTTTCTTCAGCAGTGAGTTCAAACTCAAGAATCTTCTCGACCCCATTCTCGCCAATAACAACGGGAACACCGAGGAAATAACCGGAAATTCCAAATTCACCTTCCAGATACGCGGCGCATGGAAGGACACGTTTTGAATCGGTGAGTACTGCCTCGGCCATTTCAACTGCAGCAAGACCGGGAGTATAAAACGCTGAGCCTGTTTTCAGGTGATTAACAATCTCGAGCCCACCAGTCTGAGTACGATGAACAATGGCATCAATCTCTTCAGCTGAGAGGAGATCGGTAATAGGTACTCCAGCCACATTAGCAAGACGCACCATAGGCATCATGTTATCTCCATGAATACCGAGTACAAGAGCATTGACATCCTTTGGAGCCACACCGATAGCCTGGGCGAGGAAGGTACGATAACGGGCTGAATCCAGTACACCTGCCATACCGATCACTTTTTCCTTAGGGTGTCCGGTCACTTTAAAGGCAGTGTGAACCATTGCATCGATGGGGTTTGTCACCACGATGAGCACACAATCAGGAGAATACTTAACCGCTTCCTCGGCACAGGATTTTACAATAGCAACATTAATAGCGAGCAGATCGTCTCTCGACATCCCGGGCTTACGGGCAAGACCAGCTGAGATAATCACGACATCAGAATTTGCGGTATCAGCATAATCATTACTTCCTTTGACACCAAAATGAAACCCCTCAACGGGACCGGATTGTGAGAGATCCAGGGCCTTTCCCTGAGGAATTCCTTCTGCCACATCAAGGAGTATAATATCTCCAAGGTTTTTTGCAGCAGCCCAGTGGGCAGCGGTGGCTCCTACATTTCCAGCACCAATAATTGTTATTTTCTTTCTCATAAACGTTCCTTTCTGTTTAATTTATTCTTATATTAAAAACCATCCACACACTCAGCCATTTACAATATATTCCTCAACCCTCTTCAAGTCCTCCGGCGTATCAACTTCAATGGAATCATGTTCCGTTAGAATAACTTTTATCCGGTATCCATATTCCAGCGCCCGTAGTTGCTCAAGTTTTTCAAAACGTTCCCATTCTCCTTCCGGCAGGGCAACAAAGGTAAGGAGAAACCCCTTACGATAGGCGTAAAAACCAAGGTGTTTATAGTAGGTAGGAACAATCCCCTCCTCGGGGTTTCGCTGAAACGGTACAGGAGAACGTGAAAAGTACAGGGCATAGTTCTCATGGTCAAAAACAGTCTTTACATGATTCGGATCATTAATTTCTTCCGGTCTGATTATTTTATATATCAGGGTGGACATGGGCAGAGACGGGTCAGAGAGTAGCGGACCGGCCACCTGTTCAATCACTGCCGCATCAAAAAGGGGTTGATCTCCCTGAATATTTACAACCACATCATGCTCGGAAATGTCAAGCAACTCAGCGGCTTCTGCAAGCCTGTCTGAACCGGAGACATGATTCTTTCGGGTAATAACATATTCACCGCCAAAGCCAGCAACACAATCGGCGATACGCTGGTCATCCGTCGCCACAACCACCCTGCTGAGGAGTTGGACGGATTTTGCACGCTCAACCACGTGTTGAATCATAGGCTTGCCGTTGATAAGTGCCAGCGGTTTTCCTTCAAATCTGTTTGAATGGTATCTAGCCGGAATAATAGCCACGACTTTAACCCTGTGCTGTTTTTCTGTTTCCATCTTATTCAGTATTAGGTAATGAGAGTAATAGTATAGTAGAGATACGATCTTGTTTTGATCATTTGAATGTCAACCAGAACCGCCTTTCCGTGAATAATGGTCAAACCTTACATTCCCAACACCCTGCCTCCTCTATCCATAGGAGTATCAAGCGCAACGGAAAACCCGACACTTTTGGAAAAAGCTTCAGATCTTGCTGAGTTGTTGAAAATAGAGATAATTCCTCCTGCGGATCTGGGGAAATATGACCTGCTCCTACTATATACGGAAAAAGGGTTACAAATTCAACTGAAACAAGACAACAAAACAAAGAAGCCCGCTACTCTGTGTATCGACTTCCTCTCTGATGCACTCACCTATCGCAGAGAACATGGTGGCGGGATTAAACAATCTTTGGCCCGGGCTGTAGGAATTAAACCTGGAATCAGACCGACGGTTATCGATGCCACGGCAGGACTGGGCAGAGACAGTTTTTTACTGGCTTCTTTTGGGTGCAGGGTAACCATGATAGAACGTTCTCCTTTGCTTGCTGCTCTCCTGCATGATGGTCTGGAACGTGCAATAGACTCACCTTCCCTCCAAGCCGACGTCACAAACAGGCTAAGCCTTCTCCAGGGTGATGCTGCGACTATTATAGCAGAACACCAACCAAGTCTAAAGGCTGACACTATTTACCTGGACCCAATGTATCCTCATGGCCGAAAGTCAGCACTGAACAGGCTGGAAATGCGCCTTATCAGAATAATTGTCGGTGATGACAGTGACGCGGCAGTACTTCTTCGAACTGCACTGCATTACGCACAAAACCGCGTCGTTGTAAAGCGCCCCAAAGGTGCCCCCTTATTAGATAAACGGATACCGAGTCATGTTATCAAAATGAAAAACAGTCGTTACGATGTCTATATGACATGAGTTATGCTATTATTGAAATAGACACTAACCCAGATAACTGAAAATCATGCCAATGACTCCTAAAAAATTATCCAGGCGAGCAGTATGTTTTTACCATCGATACGGCGAAGAACTCGAGGCAATCCGTCAGCTTCTGCATATTCAACTTGAAAAACTGGCACTTGCCTGCACTCTTGAAAATCGTTTACCTCGAAAAGCGATTAAAGTTGTGAGCAGAACAAAGGAACTCAAAAACTTCCTCTTCAAACTGGAGAAGATGGGATGGCCTGAATTTTATCTTCCAAGTGAAATTATTCACGATCTGGTGGGGGCGCGCATTGTCTGCTGGTTTCAGGAAGACTGTTACAGCATGCTCGACCTTCTCAGGGACTCAAAGCGTCTCAGGCTCCTTGCTGATTCCATTGAAGATTACAACAAATCCCCCAAAGCTTCGGGATATCGGGCCATCCATATTCACTGTGATGTCGCCTATGACCAGATTGTCCATCTAAACAATAAGCACCAGATCATTACAGGTCATATGACCTGTGAAATACAGATACGATCCATATTCCAGGACGCCTGGGGAGAACTGACCCATCAGATGCATTATAAAATGGCAGAAGCGGAAAGATTACAATACAACGAGCTTGTTGCATCTCTTGCCGATCGTCTTTCCTCTGAAGATAAAGCAGCGACGGCTATCAGGAACCTTCTCCAGAAGAAGAATGACAAAAAGCAACGAGGCGGCTTTAAAGACAAGTAAAAGAGAGAGATGGGTTAGTCAGTGCAGATTTGGACAGCTAAGGGTTGAGAACTTCCTGGCATCTACTTATGGTATTTCTCACCGGCCTTTATTGTGTAGGCACGATAGAGCTGCTCCATTAAAAACAGCCGCACCATATCATGAGTAAAAGTCATCCGGGAAAAAGACAGCACAAAATCCGCCTGGGTCAAAACTTCGCTGGAATGGCCAGTGGGACCACCAATTAAGAATGCAACCACTTTACGCCCTTCCTGTTCCCAAGCAGAGATACGGCCCGCAAGTTCCTCAGAACTTATCTGCTTGCCACCGGAATCCAGAACCACTTTAACGGTTGCAGGAGGCAGGGAGGCAAGCAAAACCTGACCTTCTTCCTGCCGCTCCTGTTCTTCAGTCCATCCCTTTTTTTTTTCACCTTTAAAAGGGAAATATTACAAGCTGTATAATGTTTCAGACGACCACTGTATTCTTTGATCCCCTCTTCAATAAAGGAGTCCTTGGTTTTTCCGAGAAAGGGTAATTCGATCTTCATGCTTTTTTAACAGTGAATTATTGTCTGCTCATCAATAAGTTCCTTGAATATTCGACAAAATTCTTCATAGGAGATTTCAGTATTGATCCCGGGACAGGATTCGCTGATGGTCTTATAGTTATTCTTATCTGCAATCATGGAAGGATGCATTGGCCATTGAGCACAGCGCCACGGGCGGCCCTTATGGACGGTACAGCCATTATCATAAAAAATGCAGTGGCCATCAATGATCTTCATTTGCACCACATTGCCGGTGACACGCCAGTACTTTTCCCTTACCTCGGCCTCTGAAAGACCAAGGGCCTCAACCATCCGTTTCTGATCCTTTTCATCGAGCGAAACAGTGGTTTCACCATGACAGCAATACCCGCATTGGGTGCATTCAAATATTTCTTTTATATCAGCCATAATTTTGTATATTTTGAAGAATTTTAAGGATTAATCAAGCATAACCGATATGATCTTGAAAAATGGAAATATCAATGCCGTTAATAGCAGCGGCCTGGCGCCATTTTTCCTCATCGGGGACATCAAAAATAATGGAATCCAGAGCTGGAATTGTAATCCATCCCTGTGAGACGAGTTCCTGCTCCAATTGCCCAGGCCCCCAGCCTGCGTAACCAACGGCAAAAAGAAACTTCTCGGGTCCCCGTTCTCTGGAAATATCCTCGAGCACACTGGTATTTCGTGTTAAATACACAGTAGGACTTACCTCCAAATGATGTTCAGTTACATAATCGGACTGATAAAGAATAAAAGCGGAATTTTGTTCAACCGGCCCTCCCATATACACAGGGGCACTGAAACCAGGAGGAACAGGAAGATTATTGGTAAGAAGAACCTCTTCCAGGTCAAGAATGGGGTTTGGTTTATTGACCGCAATCCCGACAGCCCCCTCATATCCGTGGGAACAGATATAAATCACCTGTTCAGAAAAACGAGGATCCGGCATCTGCGGAGTGGACAGGAGAAATGACCCTGTCAATGTGTCTATGATTGGTCTTCCTCTTTCGTCCATTCTGATTCCCGCCACTGGTAGTCTTTAGCTGCATAATCACGTATTACTGCTCTGAAATTCAGACAATAACAGATCCGGTCAACGATGGTCAAGCAGTGTTCAATGGAGAACTTGCCAACGAATGGGTTGATAATTTATATCTACACCCATTTAGCCCTATGTTTTCCTTAACGGATTTGCTACTCTTATATAAACAAACATCTTTCTGTGCTTTCTATAGCTTAGGGGTACCCCATGGGAATAAAAGAACAAATAGATCGCCTCCTCCTTGCAGAACATTATGATCCTTTTCAGGTTCTGGGGGTACATTTTTCTGACAACGATAAGGATTCAGCCGTTATTCGCTGCTTTCAGCCCCACGCCAGGTCTGTTTCACTCCTGATTGATGGGAAAACCATTCCGATGGAAAGAGTGCGTAGTGAGGGGATTTTTGAAGCCACCATTGATCGGGGTACGGTTACCGACGAAAACCTTGATCCTTACACCTATCAATATAAAATCACTTATAACGATGGTGTAGAAAAAACGATCAATGATCCTTATCGTTTTATGCCAATCCTGAGTGAGGAGGACAGGTTCCTCTTTAATTTTGGCACCAATTATGAACTCTACGACCATATCGGTGCTCACCCCGGCATGTATTCCCAGATCAGGGGAACCATTTTTCGCGTATGGGCCCCATCAGCCACCAGAGTTTCCGTGCTCGGCAACTTCAATGGCTGGGACGGCAGGGTTCATCCCATGCGAAGTCTTGGCAGTTCAGGGATATGGGAACTTTTTCTTCCCGGAATTGGTGAGGATGAAATCTATAAATTTGAGATTCGCACCACCCGGGGTGATATCCTGGAAAAATCTGATCCATTTCAATTTTTTGGCGAACATCGGCCAAAAACCGCATCGGTGGTTCGCTATCTCGATCATTATCAATGGCATGACAGGGATTGGCAACAATCAAAAAAAGAAGCCAACCCCTATGAAAATGCCATGACCATTTACGAGCTCCACCCCGGATCCTGGCAACGCGATCCTTCAAACCCTGAACGTTTTCTCACCTTCAGAGAGCTGGCAGACAGACTCATCCCCTATGTGAAGAAACTCGGATTTACCCACATCGAACTTATGCCGGTAATGGAACATCCCCTGGACGAATCATGGGGATACCAGATTACCGGTCCATTCAGCATGACCAGCCGCTATGGTGTTCCTGAAGACTTTATGCATTTTGTAGACAGTTGCCACCTTGAAGGTCTTGGAGTCATTCTCGATTGGGTTCCTGCTCATTTTCCTAAGGACTCACACAGTCTCGCCCGCTTTGACGGCACAGCACTTTTTGAACATGAAGACCCAAGAAAGGGTGCCCATCCTGAGTGGGGTACTTTTATTTATAATTATGGTCGTAAAGAAGTCAGCAATTTTCTTATTGCCAATGCCCTATTCTGGATAGACAAATACCATATTGACGGCCTGCGTGTTGATGCCGTAGCATCCATGCTGTATCTGGATTACTCGCGTAAAGAAGGAGAGTGGCTCCCTAATCAGCACGGGGGAAGAGAAAACCTTGAAGCAATTGAATTTATCAAACATCTGAACTCAGTTGTTTATGAGCGTCACCCTGGCACCTTGATGATTGCAGAGGAATCCACCAGCTTTTACGGAGTTTCAAAACCTGCCGATCAGGGTGGGCTCGGATTTGGCTTCAAATGGAATATGGGCTGGATGAATGACATCCTTGCCTACTTTGAAAAAGATTGTTTCTACCGACGGTTTCACCATAACAGTCTAACTTTTTCCATTATGTACGCTTTTTCTGAAAACTTTATCCTGCCGCTCTCTCACGACGAAGTTGTCCATGGAAAACGTTCTCTTATCGACAAAATGCCCGGAGATCTCTGGCAGAAGTTTGCCAATCTTCGTCTTCTCTACCTGACAATGTGGATGCACCCCGGCAAAAAACTTCTTTTTATGGGAGGGGAATTTGGACAATGGCGTGAGTGGAACTGTAAACAAAGCCTGGATTTCCACCTGCTCCACGAAAATGACCATCACAAAGCAATGCTCCACTTCTTCCATGAACTCAACACACTGTACAAGAGCAATGCAAGCCTTTGGGAACTCGATTTCAGCCCCGATGGATTTCAATGGATGGACCTGGAGGATCGAGAAAATTCAATTATATCCTATGCACGTTTCGCTAAAAATCGTGACGATCATCTGGTCTGTCTTCTCAATTTCACCCCCCAGACCTTTTATAACTATAAAATAGGACTGCCGAGCGGATCCAACTACGAACAAGTCTTCTGCTCCGACCAGAGCAGATTTGGCGGAAGCAATGCAGCAGACAGGACAATCTACAGAACCATTGATGAACCCTACGCCCAGGCACAGTTTCATGCAAATGTAACAGTTCCTCCCCTTGCCGGGATTGTTTTGAAACCATGTTAAAATATTTCAAGGAGAATAGTCATCATGTCTTTACGGCAACCAACACGATGTACTGGAGATAAGAAAAAACTAGCACTGGCTGAACTCTGTCAGCTTCTTGAAGATCATCCAGAAAAAAGCCGCAAAATACTCCTGCAGCAGGTTGAAATCAAGTACGACCTGACGCCGAAGGAGTGCGAGTTTCTGGACAGAAATTTCCACACGGAATAAGAGAAACTTGCCAACAGCCACTGCACTGCTTAGTTTTATCTCCAAGTCGATATCAGATTTCCAAAGCTATCTGAAAAGAATCTCCATTTAGAAACGCCAGAACACCTGGAGGAAGGAACTACACATGGATGCCTACCAACAACTCATCACTACACTTGCTCTCACAATGGGAACAGCATGGGCAGCTGGAATTAATCTGTACGCAACCATCGCAGTACTAGGAACTCTTGGTCTCACCGGTAATATGGTTCTCCCTGAACAACTTCTTATCCTACAAAACCCGATGGTGATTGGCGCAGCAGCCCTGATGTACCTGGTTGAATTCTTTGCAGACAAAACCCCTGGAGTCGATACCGGCTGGGACACCATTCATACATTTATTCGAATTCCCGCTGGTGTTATGCTTGCAGCTGGGGCCGTTGGTGAGGTAAATCCGGCTATAGTTGTAACAGCAGGTATATTAGGCGGTGGCGTTGCAGCAACTACTCATACAATCAAGGCCGGTACGAGGGTTCTGATTAATACATCTCCTGAACCATTTTCAAACTGGACGGCATCAGTTGTTGAAGATCTGGCCGTAATTGGTGGGATATTTGCTATGCTTCACTACCCTCTGGCCTTTCTCGTTTTCTTTGTAGCCTTTCTTCTTACTGCAATCTGGCTGCTCCCGAAGCTCTGGTCAGGTATCAAGGTTGTGTTCCAGACAATTCTTACTTTCTTCTCGGGAAAAAAACCTGTAGCTTCGCAGGACAAGGAAAAGACAACACCAAAAGAACTGCCTTTAACATAGGGCGTCCCATAAAAGATTTGTAAACGCTAGGAGTGTCAGAAACTCTGCTATACGTTGTCCAAGGATAGCTAACAGGGAATCTCAATCACGACCGAGGTTCCCTTTCCTTCCTTGGAATCCACAACCATGCTCCCCCCATGTTCCTCAACAATCTTTGCAGACATTGCCATTCCAAGCCCTGTTCCTTCTGGCTTTGTTGTAAAGTATGGATCAAATACCCGTCCTAGATTTTCCGAACTGATTCCACAACCGCTATCCGTTACCGTGATAACAATTACATCACCACTTTTCACACTACGAACAGATAATGTTCCTCCGTCGCTCATAGCCTGGATGGAATTCAAAAAGAGATTGAGGAAGACCTGACTCAGCCTGTCTTCATCGGCGTAGATCGGGGACAATGTCTCAGGAAAATCGAGAACAATCTCCACCCCCGCAGCCTCGGCATCAATACTGAGTAATGAAACTGATTTCTGAAGCAGGGCATGAAGATCAAACTCACTCTTCTGAAGCTCCTGCGGCCTTGCGTAGTCAAGCAACTCAGAGATACTGCGATTAAGTCTCTCAACTTCCTGCACCAGAATATTGGCAGTTTCTCTATCATTATTTTCAATGCAAAATTTTGACCGTAGAACGAGGGCAAGGCCTTTGATTGAACTGAGAGGATTGCGCAATTCATGGGCCACCCCAGCAGCCATTTTCCCAAGAGCAGCAAGACGTTCACTCCTACGCAGATCTTTTTCAAGTTTTTTCACCTGACTCAGATCCTGTATCATAAGAAGGATTCCAACGAATTGATTATCACGATCGACTATAGCCATACGATTAAGCTGGACAGTATGACAGGTACCTTGAGCATTTATCAACTGCACCTCCCTCTGTGAGATAACGCCTCTTCGTTCTCCTGAAGCGTCCAGAATCGATCGGATAGCCTCTGTTTTAGCAAATACTCCTGTATTGTTGCCAAGTGCTATTTTTTCACTTATTCCGGTAAGTTCCTCGGAGAATTTATTATACAGAACAATCTGTCCTTTACTATCGGTTGCAATGAGTCCTACAGGTAAGGAGGATATCAGGATATCGCGAAAAGCCTCAACCCGACGCAATCTGCTTTGAGATCCTTTCAGTCCTTCAAGAGTGAGGATAGAAAGCCAGCCGCCGAAACCGACAAGCAGAAGAACAATGGATAAAATTATGATCTCAAGTTTTTGACGCTGCAGCCTTTTATTATACTGCTTCATATCAAGCTCAACGAGAATCATGTATTTTTTCTGGCTTAAGGATTCTATCCTCTTTTTCCATGTTGAGTTGGATCCGTGAAGCCGCATCACCCGGTTTCCCATTCCTTCTGAGTTGTTCTTCATCACTTGCGGGGAAAATTGCTCCAGTAAGCGACTGGTAATGGGTGAAAAATATGCCGCAACCTGAAAAACAGAGCCCTTATCTTCAGTACTGATACGATAATTAAACGTTCTGGTATCACTGGCATCTGCATCAATTGCCAGGAGAAAATCATGGGTTTGCTTGGATACCTGCTGAATTCGAGCGGCTGGAACTGAGTTAGCAAGAATAAACCCATCATTGTCAACAAGAGCTAAAAATCTGACTCCGGGATGTCCGGCCGCATGTTCAAGAACACGTTGTACATTGCCAGGCCAAAGTGCGGCAAGATCCTGCCCTGAGCGCAGACCTGTAATAATTGAACTTCTTGAACTGGAGGCAACAAAACGAATAAGAGTAACACCTTTTTCAAGGAGAATGTCAGTCATCAGAGCCTTGTCTCGACGGTAATTATTCACGGCAAAAACCGCTATTATTACGGCAAGTAATCCGCAGGCTGCTGCCAGTACCCAGGGGGAAACGCTGGCTAACCGATGTTTTTTTATAATTCGCATACAACAGGCGATGGAGGGTTGATGACTTTCTCCAGTAATACCTTAGTAATCATGTAGGTTGGTTTAATTCCATAATCCCCCAAAGAACCGGATGCCAGTGTTTCACCGGCATGTAAAGGATTATCCGATGCGTAATAGGCGTATCTCGTCTTTATATTACGTGACACGTGGCCCTGAATAATAGCTGCACTTATGGCACGCTGATAATGACCACCTTCCATTTCAAGCCCCACGGCCTTCCAGTGGGAGGTATGAAATCTGGTGAGCACATGTCTATTCTGCATGGATGTCCCAAGAACAGTAACCATTGGACCAACATGAATTGGGTACCCTTCATCGAAATCGCTTTTATCCAAATCGTTATCAACAATGTAATTATTGGTCGTACCCTCCATGACGTGAGCAGTAGCAAGCATGATATCCCCTTTTTTACCAGGGAGTGTTCCGGCCTTTCCCATTATACTGATTGATTCGAATTTAAAGGAGAAGTTCTTGTCATCAAAATGACAGGGACAGAGTAATTCGTCCAGAATATCAAATGCCTGTGCTCCAAAAGCATAATCAATAACTAAAATAACCGGTTTTTCTTTTTCAATGTAATCAAAATCACATTGAACGGATTGGTGAGGGTTTTCTTTTGATATTTTTGACGTATCAAAAACCATAACATCAATATTGGACTCTGAAGTATCATGAATATAAGTAAAACCGTAGGCAGAGCCATAATCGGTGAGTTCATAGTCAATATTACGCAGTTCAGTGATCAAATCATAGAGATCTTCGGGTACAGGTTTTCCCTGATTTTTTAAAAATCCGGCGCCGTAAACAATGTTTTTCATTGAATGCATATTCGCACTCACCACATGAATGGTCCGATGAGATAGACCCTGGTTGTAAAGATTTTGTTTTATATTCTTAGCCCACAGAGTAGCATATTTATGACGTCCAATCATCTCCTGAAGAGATGGAGTAAAATAGATAGTGAGGAGATTATCCCTGGATTTCGCCTCTTCAATAATGCGTTGCCCCATTGCATAGATAATTGCAAAAAGCCCATTATTATAGTTTCCATTTTTTCCATGGTGGCTATCAAAACTCTCGTAAGACTCATACGCCTCACGGTACGTTCTTCCAAGGATAATAGAAAGATTCCACAAAGCCTGATGTAAGGCAGAACCTGTGAGTTTCTCGCTTCCCTGAACAACACCCTCTAATTCATGCCACTCAGAGCAGGTTCCCTCCTCCTTATGACATATCTGCCTGTGAATTTTCTGAGCTTCAAGATTGAGGAAAGTCAGGTTGGTCAGGATATCATAGATCTCTGTTAATCCACGAGTAATAACGAAACAGATTTCCGTGTCAGAAACAATATAGGAGTGTCTGCGTCTTTTAAAAGGAACGACCTTCTCAAAAGAAGTATCATGAAAGTCTTCATCTGCCGTAAGTATTATCCTGTTACACTTTTCGACCCCCCTTGGCATCCGATCCATAACATATTCGAGACCTTGAAGTTCAACGATACGATGATCATTCATTGAACCATATATCTCAGGCTCAAACAGTTGCAGCGATTCAGACAGCTTTTCACCAGATCTCCCGGAAGGCCTGTAATACCCTCTTAAGATCATGGCGTCTGCAATTGTCTTAAATGTTCGAATTGCGAACCGGGCACGTTGAGACTTTGAAAGTTCTTCCATAACAGACTCCTGTAATCAAAAAAAAATACCATGTTCTAAACAATTATAGAATAACGTATAAAGCAGGGACATTCCAGAAAGTATTCATTATTAAACTAAAAAGTTACATTATCTTCCAGATAAAGAAGACTGAGAAACTACCTGGTTCAAAAGAGAAGTGGGAAAAGAAAATCAATGGCTGAAAAAAAAGAAAAAAAAAAGAGGGTAAATCGCCATAGGCGACTCACCCTCATTCAATCAAGAGATAGAATTTCTCAGATTATATTTTGCTCACGTTTGCTGCAGCAGGACCTTTTGGACCCTCAGTGATTTCAAACTGAACTCTATCACCTTCGTTCAAGGTTTTGAACCCATCACTTACAATAGCAGAGTAGTGAACAAATACATCTTTTCCACCTTCCTGCTCCAAAAAACCAAAACCTTTAGCCTCATTAAACCATTTCACTGTGCCTTCTAACATAATAACCTTGTCCTTAGTACTGATCAACTACGTGATCGTGCTTTTTCTGTTGTATGGAATAACATTCTCTCCGAAACAACCGGAAAAAATAACTCGTTTTGTTTTTTGAGCCGAAAATTCATCACCCATACAATTCATACGTTCACTAATAATACAGCAATGAATTTTAAAACACCAGACAAATAATCAATCAAGCGATTTTATTTTATGTCAAGAGAAAAAAAAACAAAAGCAATCCTATGAAATCAAGGCCTCCAGCTATTTCAGGGTGGAGACAAAAATAAACATTTTTTATTTTATCTGTAACAATGAAGGATTGTATCCCTCAGGAGCCGCATATCCAAGAAGAGTCAGGACAGTGGCGGCAACATTTGCAAGTCCCACATCCGTTTGATTTGTTACTCTAAAATCGTTAACGCTGCAGAAATTTTTGACTATGAAGGGCACTGGATTTTTGGTATGGGCAACCATGGCAGTTTTAATCCCATTTTTCTCAGTCCACATGCAGTCTGCATTCCCATGATCTGCTGTAATCACAGCTATCCCTTTTGCCTTTTTTAGTACTGGTAGAACTCTCCCCAACATCAGATCCACCGTTTCAACAGCAATACGGACTGAAGCAGGAACCCCGGTATGGCCAACCATGTCACCATTCGCATAATTTAAACGGATAAATTTATATTTCCCCTCACGAATGGTATCAATCACTCTGTCTGTTATCTCTGAAGCCTTCATCCAGGGACGAAGGTCAAAGGTTATTCTGTCCGACTCTATCTCCACATATTTTTCTAGTTTTTCATCAAGATAACCAGACTTATTGCCATTCCAGAAATAGGTTACATGTCCAAATTTCTGGGTCTCGGAGATGGCATAGGAGGTGACTCCTGCACTGCAAAGATATTCACCAAGTGTACGATCGATAGCAGGAGGTTCCACCAGATAATGCTTAGGAACCATGGCATCACCGTCATACTGCATTATTCCGGCAAAAAAGACCTCAGGTCTTCGTTTCCTATCGAAACCATCAAAATCCTGGTCATCAAATGCTTTAGACAGTTCAATGGCTCGATCTCCACGAAAGTTAAAGAGAATCACTGCGTCCCCATCCTCAATGCAACCGACAGCCGTTCCGTTCCGTTCAACAACGAAACTATCCATGTATTGATCAGTCATTTCCGGATCTTCATCATAATAGGTCTGAATAGCATCACAAGCTGACGCAAAACCTCTCCCCACGCCCAGTACATGCGCCTGCCACCCCTTCTCAACAATAGCCCAATCAGCCTCATAACGATCCATTGTTACATTCATTCGACCACCCCCGGATGCCATGCAGTAATCTCTGCCATCCTGAGACATTGCCTTAAGTTTTTCTTCGAGCGGGACAAAATACTTCAGGGCACTTTTAGGAGCAACGTCACGTCCATCCAGGAGTCCATGGACACGAACCTTTTGAATTTGATCATTGACACATCGTTCAAGCAAGATATTGAGCTGTTCAACATGACTATGCACATTACCATCCGAAATCATACCTATAAAATGGAGGGTGCCACCATTTTCAGTTCGTTTCAACACCTCTTTCCATGCTGCTCCCTGAAACAGATTCCCGGAATGCAGTGCTTCATTAACAAGCTTTGCCCCCTGAGCAAAAATTCTCCCGGCCCCAAGGGCATTATGGCCCACTTCGGAATTCCCCATATCGTCATCCGACGGCAGACCAACCGCCTTTCCATGTGCCTTGAGACTGCACACGAGATCACCCTGCAGCAGCGTATCCAGCACAGGAGTATAGGCCATATGGACACCATCGCTCTCATCTTTTGGGCCCATACCAACGCCATCCATAATAACGGTAACAACAGGACCAGGAAAACTTTTATAACCAGCAAGTGGACGCAGTGATAATTGTGACATACCTTTTTCCTCTATTAGAAATTGCATAGCAGTTTATAATAAAACACATCGGGGGATAATTCAGCGCTTCTCCCAATGTTTTTTTTACTTCAAACGGGCTTTCTTGATGATTGCATTAGAGATCTGCTCTACCGTTTTTCCACCAACCTGAATTTCAATATCGGCAACATTACGATAAAGTGGCAGGCGGCTTTCATGAAGGGTCCGAGCCTTAGCGAGATCATTCAAGAGAGGCCGCTTTTTTATTTTCTTTTTCGCATTGGGATGGGCGTAAATTGTTTCAAGTATCTGATTAAAATCTGCATGAAGATACACAACTTTGCCAATTTTACGAATATTAGGCACATTGAAAAAGCCACCACCGGTAGATATGATGGTATTGCGCACCTGTTTTTGGAGCCAAACTGCAACCTGCTGTTCAAGTTCCCGGAAACGTGGTTCTCCAAATTCTGAAAATATTTCTCTTACTTTCATATTTGAAAAACTCTCAATAAGATCATCACAGTCCACGGCAAACATACCTGTTTTCTCTGCAAGTGCCCGTGCAGTTCTACCCTTTCCCACGCCCATAAACCCGATCAGGACAATATTTGATTTCATACTTTCTCCAATTGCTCTGCGAACAGCCATTCTTCATATTGATACTTACACTGTTTCCATTCAAATTGTTCCGTTAAATCATATATCAATTGTTCTTCAAGTTTAACAGGATGCTGCAAATACTCTTCGAGTCGCCTGGCAAGAGTGCCTGGCGCATAAAGATACTCTTCTCCATACAGTTCCGGATAGGACAGGTCTGCAGGAAGCAAGGGATAGCAACCTGCCCTGATTCCTTCAAGGATTGAAATACCAAAAAATTCATGCCTTGCTGTTGAAACGACCACGTCCCCCTGATGAAGCAAATTTGCATAGTCAGCCCTGGTTTCAGCATAGCCAAAATGAAGGATTTCTTCTGCCAATCTCTTTTCTGCCTCCTCAAAGCAGAGGGGGCGGTTGGCAAAGGACTGCCCCAGTACTACAAGTCGAAAAGCTATTCCCTTTTTTTGCAATTCGTACAGCGCCTCAAAAAAAAGTTCAGGGTTTTTATCGTGTTCCCAGCGATGATTCCAGACAATTACGGGAGAACTACTCCTAGCCCTCCTCTTTCCCTTAACAAAAGCTGCAGCATCCACCGACGAATAATCCATTCCCGGATAAAGAACCACACTCTTACTCCGAATTGTCTTCACACAATTGAGTGATTTCATGTCAGCAGGCTTTTTAAGAAGAGCCTGAATGGCTCCAAGGAAAGTCTCCAGGTTATAATGTGAATTAAAGCCACAGCTGTCTGAAGCCATGGCGGTGTTTAAATTAATCGCAGCGAACTGCCTGCTATCTTCTGATTGCACCTGGTGGGGATAGATAAACTGATTTTCATGAAAATAGGTATGTATTCCTGCATTCTGATTCCATCCGGCAAGAGAACACAGAAGCGATCGTAACACAGCAACATCAACAAATGTAGAGCAGAGCACCGTATCAAAACGCCTCTTCTCAACAGCTAGTTTTTCTAATTCCTGAACAAACCAGAATGCAGACAGGTGCATCCGCAGCTTCCACTTCCGTGCCGGAAGAGCGAGTAGAGTGTAATCCGCGGCAACGGTTTTCTGCAGGCCACGCAGAAACAGTTTATGGGAACCACCGAAGTAGGGTTCGAGAATCAACACACGCTTCATGACCCTGCCTTTTTACCAGCAACATCATCAAGATAGCTTTTAAAAGGACGTACTTCATTAATTGCATAACCGCACCCTGGAGGTAACTGTCCCCCGCAAAAATGAAGACTTTTGTCTGGAAAGTTGGTGCAAAGTTCAAGTCTGTTTTCATGATCTCTGCAGAATCCGGCATCGGACAGCCATGTGCAGGAAAATTGCAGGAACCCCTGCTCATCTTTTCCGGTAATAACAAACCGGTGATATTCCGGATAATCATGTAACACCTTCAGAAAATCCTTTTCCAGGCGTAACCAGCCCCGCTCCCCCTCAAGATTAATCTTCCTGCAGCAATTCCCACAGCAGTGACAACTTCCGGTAACCAGTAATTCCCTTCCCATAACACGCATACGCAGATATCGAATCAATCCGAGAAAGGAATAGGTGGAGAGCAGTTTTGAGATTTTAATATTCATGATTATAAAGATATCTGCATTTTCAAGAGAAGACTTTCGAGAGATTCATTTTTCTGATACAAAGGAAACAGAAAAAGAATCATAAAACATAGTACCATTGGAGACAAGCAAATGTGGCACTCAAAAGATGTCTACTACCTATCGGGCAGTACAGGGATACTTGCCGAAGACCTCGGGAAGTCACTCCTTTGCCAGTTCCCTGAAATCAGTTTCAATGCAGAAAAAATTCCCTTTATCCGTACTACAGAAGATGCCCTGAAGGCAATTCAGCACATACTGTCGCAATCAACCGGCCGTTTCCCTCTTGTTTTCTCAACAATCATGAACAAGGAACTTCTTGCAATCCTCGATGTCCCAGAGGTTGAGTTTTTTGACATCTACGATAAAGAACTGGAACGACTTGAAAATGTCCTTGAAGCAAAACCCATTCGCATATCCGGCACAGCAAGGCACTTAGATGATTCAACCATGGGAAATCGGGTTAATGCCATCCAATACTGCATCGCCCATGATGACGGCAGCAGAATGAAGGATTACGACGAAGCAGAGGTTATACTGCTTGGGGTTTCCCGCTCCGGAAAGACCCCTATTTCTGTCTACCTTGCTACCCAAATGGGAATAAAGGCTGCCAATTATCCTCTTGTGGCTGAAGATCTCAATTCCTATCGTCTGCCCAACGAGATCGTCCGCAATAAAAAAAAGGCAATCGGCCTCTCCACAACACCTGAAACCTTGCATTTTGTGCGGGAACAACGTTACAAAGGCAGCAGTTATGCAAAGCTGGCAACCTGTTCAGGAGAACTGAGCCAGGCAAATCAGATTTTTTTGAATTACAATATCCCGATCATTATTTCAGATGGCAGATCCATCGAAGAAACAGCAACCCAGGTAGCTCAGCAGTTATCCCTGAAACGTCTGCCACGCCTCTAACATTCTCCAAGGAGACACATGCAGTTTATCGACAACATTCCCATGGTTGTAGTTATTTTTCTCTGTGTTTTGATAGGATTTGCTCCATTTGTCCCGGAACCACATATAGTAGAGAAACTCAGAATGCTGAGTCAGGGCAGCCTGAAAAAGCCTTTAGATATTTTCGATCTCTTCTATCACTCCATACCTTTTATCCTGCTGATCATAAAACTGATCCGTATGAAAAATTAACGCCATGGAAGACACAAAACTCCACCAACTATGTCCCTGCTGCAGTGCTAAACTCTTTTCCGACTGCTGCCATCCAATAATCCAGGATCAAAGCCAGGCTAAAACAGCGGAACAACTGATGCGTTCCCGGTATACCGCATTCACACAGGCTAACGATAAATATCTTATGGATAGCTGGGCCAGGAAAACACGTCCGGAAACAATCCATTCAGAAGACGATACTATCCGGTGGCTCAGTCTTGAGATTCTTGAATGTAACGATGGCATGGCCAATGATGAGGATGGTTCTGTTCGTTTTACTGCCCGTTTTCTCAGTTCAGGACACATCTGCAGTCTTCATGAAAAATCCAGTTTTATCAAAGAGGATGGACTCTGGTACTATCTGGATGGTGAGACGCAATCCAAGACGGCCAAGGTGGGAAGAAATGCTCCCTGTCCGTGTGGGTCTGGCAAAAAATATAAACGATGTTGTTGTTAAAAAGAGCTTAGGACCTTACTTATCCGAGAAGTCGTTTGCTGTATTCGCTTAGTCTTTTGATGAGAAGTCGTCGTTCATTTCCTATCAACTCCTTTTCATCCATAACCTTCTCCAGGTAAAACAAGGTCAGTC
This sequence comes from Desulfocapsa sulfexigens DSM 10523, assembly GCF_000341395.1. Lineage (GTDB taxonomy): Bacteria > Desulfobacterota > Desulfobulbia > Desulfobulbales > Desulfocapsaceae > Desulfocapsa > Desulfocapsa sulfexigens. The sequence goes on from NC_020304.1 coordinate 3,550,178, forward strand.
CGGAAAATGAGCTTGTTGGATGAATTGTCAACCAGCGTTCTGCATCATCATCTGCAAAGGCCCTCTCTACAATATCAACGACAAGAGTATCATCATCTTCCTTTGCCCACTGAATAACCTTTTCAAAAAGATGCGCCTCTTTAATTTTCCGGTATTCTGCACGCTTAATCATATACTCCACACCCTGCATAAATCCTCCTGCCATTATTGTCGTCACTCAGTCACTCAGCAACTCGGGGGGGGCCCGCAATTGCGTTTCAGTAAAGCTTAACACTCATTAAAACACCGGATTATAATCAAAGAAATGATTAGTCGTCAGATTACGATAGGTACGAGTCTCGCTTCTTGCTACAAAAGAGTTAGTCACTGCACCGGTTGCTGTGAACCTCACTCCCTCAAGGAATTCTCCATCCGTTACTCCTGTTGCAGCAAAGGAAATTTTTCGAGAATTAATCAGATCTTCAACCCGGAAGACCTTATTAAAATCATTGATACCATGGGCAATTGCCTGTTCCCTGTCTGAAGCATTGTCATATGATATCTTTCCTTCAAGATATCCGCCCAGACAACTGATTGCGGCCGCAACTACTGTACCTTCAGGAGCATATCCATAGCCCATATAGATATCTGCCTTTTCACCACTGATTGCAGCAAGGCAACCTGAAATTTCGCCCTCCTCAATCAGCTTGATTCTGGCGCCACAGCTTCTCACTTCATCAATAAGCCCCTTATGCCGCTTCCGATTTAAAATGCAGACAGTCACGTTTTCGGTGTATTTCCGTAAAACCCTGGCAACCCGTTTTACATTTGCGGTGGGTGATTGATTTATATCTATAACCTCACCCACTTCTGGGCCAACCACTATTTTGTACATGTGGAGATTGGGGATTGACTGAATTGAACCATCTTCTGCAATTACGGTATAAGAAGTAGAATTGTTCCGTCCATCCGCTGCAGCATGCTGAGCCTCAAGAGCTACAACCATCAAATCCATTTCAGGCCCGCCTTCCCCAAGAGTCTGCGGCAATTTACAAATTTCCTTCCTCTCCGAGAAACGATCATTTATCACATTGCCGTTTATCATTAACCTGTTGAGGGTCTTTATAATGGCAAACCTTGCCTGATTGAGAATATCATCATGATTGCCCAGTCCCTGAATCCTTGCTGCAGTAAGAGCTGCAATCTCAGTCGCTCTGACGATTTCCATCCCATAATTAATATTCATTCATCGTCCCAATTTACCATTTTTACAAAATTATATTCGGCCACACAAAAAAAGTTTTTCATTCTCCGGTAGCAGTCAACTCCCTGATCCGCTGCAACAGAGCATCGCTCTGTTTTTTCAGAAGAGCGCCTTTTGCAGTATCTTTTATTTTCATCGGTTGCCGGAATTCATCTATCAGTTCTATGTCGAGAGGAGCAGATTCAAGATTTTGGGCGGCCGCCTGCATCTCTTCAGGGGTGGGAAGAATAATACCAAATAGTTGGTAGGGAGTATGAACCAGAGCATGGCCCCGGTTATAATAGGCTGCCGCGAAACCACCATCCACATTTACTGCAACACCGTCACTGGACGCCATCGAATTCCCTTTTGTATAATCGACCGGTGTATGTCCAAAAACTACACGCTGAATACCAAATTCTTCCTGCATCTTCAGCTTAAAAGCATCAGTCTGCATATTCTTCTTCCAATAAAGGGTTCTTTCTGCGTGGCTTTCAGTATCCAGTAAAAAATACCTCTCAAATGTTTTCATGGCATGTTTCCCAAAGAAGGGAGATTTCGGTCCGCACCAGAGGTAAAAAAACAAGGCCTGATCCCGTTTCTCCTGAACCTCTCCAGCAAGATATTTTTTACCGACTCGCTCAATTGTTTCCTGAACAAAATCTAGAAGTTCACGTCCACTTCGTCCTAGAAACTCTTCAAAATCACCATCAATGGTGGAAGGAACAAGTGCATGAATATTTAGACTATTGTTGTGAATATGGTAGGTTTTGCCTTTTTTAAAAAAATAGCGGAGGAGCCGTTTAATCTTTGTATTAGTGGTAAACTGATGGGTTAAATCATCAATAACGACCTGTTCCTCTTCGGTGAGTTTTGAGGGATGTTCAAAGTCGATGGTTGGGAAATGGCTGTCATTAAGGCCTGCCGTATCTCCTGTCTTCAGCATTTTGGCAAGACGATCAAGCCAGAGTCGGGACTCCATTTCATACTCAGGGAAGTCTCGTATGGTCTGCTCTTCAAGCTTAAACTGAATAACGGCAAGAGCCTTTTCCATGCTCCTTCCCCTGTCAGTTTTTGCCTTGATTTTTCCAGTAATTTTCGCAACCGGATAGGTCTTTTCAGCAAAAGCAGCCAACCTGGAGCTGTCAAAGGAAAGTCTTCCCATCAATTCGAAATGATCGTAGCGACTGGTAATGCGCATAGCCTCGGCGATCAAGGACTGATTTCCTGAAACTGCCCCCATCCACAGGATATCATGGTTGCCGAAAACGTAATCTACCATATCCCTGTATGCTGGCGAAGAAAGAATCCTGATAATCTTATCTGGCTGAGGACCACGGTCAAAGACATCACCAAGAACCAGAATACGATCCAGAAGAACTTGTCTGATACTGTGAGCAAGATGACTGATCAATCTCTCGGACAGCACAGGTTCCTCAAAAACCTGGTCTGGAACAGGGAGACCGGAAATCAGACGTTTAATGGTATTACGGAACTCTGGCGGAAATATACCCTTGGTTCGGTGCCTGATATTGGATAAACGGTACTTGAGAATCTCGACAAGACAGAAGATAACATCCTGAGTATCCATAAGAATAGTATCTTCAGCAAAATATTCTTTCTTACGGATAACCTGAGTAAGATATTGAATTTTATCTACACTGAAAGTCTTCGGCAGTGCCTCACGACACGTCTGGTACAACATTCCAAAACGGCCGCGAAGGATCGCCATAAAACGATCTCCTTCACCATGGAGATCACTGATCCAGAGAGTGACAGGAATATTGGAGTTCAACTCATTTTCAAGCTGCAGCAATTGTTGAGCGAGCTTATCCAACTCACCGGCCTGCAGACGAAAACGTTCTTCCTTCATACCCCACTCTCCTGTTGTTCTATAAAATCTAACAAATTAGCCAGTTAAGTCTCTATCGTATCAAAACCATACAGATATCAGTGTCATACGCCTCTTCGGAAACAACTTCAAAATCCTGGCTCCAGGAGGCTTCCAATAAAGTGTTAAGCGTGTGCTCCCTTTTCGCTGATACTCTTTCACCCCAGGTGCAAAAAGGCAAATATCATTTCTGATTACGCTCTTTCACTAATTGCTCAGCACTCATATTCCAGAAGGGATCACCATCCTTCGTGAGACGAACTTTGAATTCATAGTGTTCACCTTTTTTTACCTTAGAGGCAAGAAAGACATCAACTCCATCAATTTCAGCCCAGCTCCCTTTTATTGTCACCCGGTCTCCTCTTTTGATCCCGGTATCCTTAGGAGTAGCAAAGGAGACAGGACATAAATGAACATCAATTTTATCTCCTGCGTCATCGAGTACCAGCACCGTAGCCTCAGCCATTCCTGGAAGGGGGCTGATTTTCTTAAAACTCAGGACGGTTCCTTTCAACTTGTCAATCTCACGGGGATTATATAATTTATTATATTCGTCACCATTGCCCCAGCCTTTCATATCTTCAGCCGAAGCAGCGCAAACAGAAGAAAGAGTAAGGAAAGCGAGAGAATAAATCACCGCACAGAGAATAAAACTCTTCTTGAGAAATGTATGCATAGGAGAACCCATCTAAAAATTAATGTATCCTTGAATGCAGGAACAAAAAACTCCTGCAGATTTAACTATAATTTAATATATATAGCAATGATAGGGATGGCAAGTACTATGCTTTGTTCAGGAGAGCGGCTTGAATTGTTTTTCCTGGGAAACAGGAGAGAGACGGGTTTAACAGGGGGCAACAGTACAGTAACTGATGATAGATTTAATCGGGATATTTTTGTCTTTCATTTCTTCATCCTGAGAGCCCTGATTATGGGCACTCGGCTATGGTTTAATATAGGCGAATCCATCTGCCTGCAGCTCAATCAGACCAACGACACCAGCAGGAATTATTTCACAACCTTCAAACAGATCCTCCTTTGCTATATCAAAAAGTGTCAGTGCTCTTTCACAGATCTGGATACGAACCCCGGCAGCAACAATTTGTCTGAGTTTCTCCATGAAGATATACATCTGATCTCCAGCCAACAATGCCACTCCCGGACCGGTAACCAGTAAAATCAATTCAACCTCCTTCCCCTCCAATGCCTCAAGAGTATTACTGATATTATTCAAACCAAGGTTGAAAATAAGATCATCTTCAAGATCTATATGAATTACCGCTTTATATAGCATGAGACTATACTCCCGCTAAAACTATAGCTTTTCTGTTTTTAATATCCAAAATATACTGATAGTAAACTTATCAGAATATTTTGGATGTGTCGTTGATTTATTAATGTGTAACAGTATGAGGATGAGGATCTGAAGATTTCAAATCTTTTGGTTGAAAATGACAGGAATTACAGAGAGTGTTGGCGGCAAAAGCAGTCTCACCGTCATGGCAGGCCCCACAGGATCTGCCTTTCACCAAAGCACTCATGGTTTGATCAATCTTTGGCGTAACGCCACGCTGCATTGCAAACAGATCCTCATGACAAGCCGCACAAGCCAGACCTACCTGTTCCGTATGCACTCGATGATCAAAGATGACATTAACAGGGCTATCCATAATAATGGGATTTTTCGGTCCAAATTTTTTCGAATCGTAGCTTTCTGCGGCGAAAGCATGGCTGCTTAGCAAGAAGCCACCAATGAGGGTAAGGACACCAACGGCACTAAAAAAAGATTTGTTCATTTTTTATTCTCCTGTAATTCGAAAAAATATTTCAATCCACCAGACGCTAGTTTCTATGGAATAGTGAATCACAACAAACCACTCTAATTATAGCCATTTATAGTTTTTGAAGCTAAATACTTACTGTATCACGCAAGGAAGCATAAAAAAGCTCAACTTCATAGTATTCCAGGTGTCGAAGTACCACATTAATAGACGACTCAGGCGCTCACATTACAATTCCTGTCGAAACTGTCAAGCTTCTTTTTAGATATATGCTCAAAAAACCAACTTCACAGAGTCCCCTGCGAGGTTCCCTCACTCGTCCTTCTAAAAGAAAATCATTTATCATTTAACAATATCCTTAAATTCTGTTGACATCCTCAACCGATACCCTTATTTTGTGTGTATATGTTACTTTAACGGTGTTTCTTATTAGATACTAATCTTTTATTTTCAGTGTATTGTAATAAACCTGACCATGACAAAAGAAAACAATTCTGATTATTTCGCACGTGTCATTACTGAAAAAACAGCTACTTACAACAGTTCACCCCTCACATCTTTCCACGATCACTTATTGAAAATATTTTTCGACCTTGCCCAGCAATATGACGGTCTGGACAGTTTTTATCAAATCTGCGTTGCAATTCCACAGGCTCTTCATCCCCAAATCGCTGTTTCTCTTGCGGTACTAACACATTCAAAAAACGGTTTTCAACTTGCTTGCGCAGGTAAATCACCAATACATATTCCTGAACATATCATTAGCCATCTCCCTCTCGTTGCAAAGGAGTCATCATACACCGAAGAAGACGTCTTGCTTTTACCTGTAATCTCAAGACCACTGATTAGTCCAACAAACGGAACCGCTCCCGATAAACTTATGAAAAATACTATGGAGAATGAGACTCACCCCTGTCTCGGATTTCTCTTCATCACTCATTTTGAGCTTCTCACTAGCATTGATCGTCTTTTCCTGGAGAAGCTGGTTACCCGTATTGGCTACAATCTCCAGCGACGCCTTCTTCAGGCCAGCCACCTCCAACATATAAACTTTCTCAAACAGCTTGGTCGGGATATTGGGCATAATGTCATTTCACCAAACATGCATTTCAAGAATCTTTTCCGGCAACTTGAAAAGAAGATAAACCTCATAAATCATGAAGTTAACGTCAACATTGACTTTGTCAACAAACCATCACTCCGTATCCTCAAAAGATGTAATGAAATAAGGGCTGATCTTATTTCCACCCATGAAGAACTCCTCGAACATTATAATCGGACAAGTCTCTACCTTGAAACACTGCTCCGCCAGGAACATTTTAACAGGGGAGAGTTTATCCTCAAAGCACGTCGCTGTAATATCGAAACTGAGATCATCATACCTGAACTCGAAATCTATCGAAGACGTTTTGAAAATCTTGGAATTACCATTGACCATCCCCACAACATGAGAGATCGTCGGTTTTATCTTAAAGGTGATCAGGGACTGCTCTCCCAAGTATTCGATAATCTTTTTTCCAACGCTGTTAAATATACAGCGACATCAACTGACAATCACGGCTCCCCAAGGAAGGCTGTTGCATATGGTTGCCAGGATATAAATAACTTCCCCAAAAAAGGAAAAAAAGGGGTAAAATTCAATATATTTTCAACAGGAGAACATCTTAACGACGACGAACGGCTTACCATATTCAATGATGGTGTAAGAGGAGGAAATGTTGGCTACAATCCAGGAAGTGGTCATGGCCTGGCATTTGTCAAAAATGTCGTTGAAATTCACGGCGGAGATGTGGGGTACGAAGCTGTCTCTGGTGGAAACAACTTTTACTTTATCCTTCCTCTTACAGAAGAAGAACCAGCTGCTGGAGATAGCAGCAATACGTGATTCATATAACAGGACTCAAAGAGTCCATAACACAAGGAGACAAACATGTTTAAGGTAGACGTAGACAAAGACAAATGTACTGGTTGTGAGGAATGTATCAATAATTGCCCGGCTTCAGTACTTGAGCTGGTGGATGGAAAATCTGAACCCGTTGAAATGGATGAATGCCTGGGTTGTGAAACATGCGTAGAAGTTTGCCCTGAGGGAGCTATCACTGTTACCGAAGTGTGACGAATAGCAACAAGAGAAGATATTATATTTATTATAATACTATCAACCTAACCCAAAGAGATACTCCCTATGAGCAAAATCAAATCTATTCTTTATGCCACTGATTTATCAGAGAGTGCTAAACCTGCTCTGAGCTGGGCCATAAGTCTGGCCGAACAGTATGATGCAACTATTTCAATTATCCATATTATACCTGATATGATAGAAGAGATATCCGCCTCCATGGGATATGATCTGTCTGCTCATTATAACATGGATGAACTTAAGGATCTGAACAAGGAAGGTCAGAACGATGCTAAGGATGCCATAAAAGAACGAATTAAAAGTGTCTGCGATGAAAAGAAAGATGAGTTTCCGAGTTGTCAATTGGATTTCAACAAAATTATCATTAAAGCCGGTCACCCTGTACAGAGAATTATTGAGGCAGCAGATGATGGGAACTTTGATATAGTTGTTATGGGTACCCACGGACATGGTTTCATTGATAACCTTCTGCTGGGATCCGTAGCCCGAGGAGTAGTGCAAAAATGCACTGTTCCTGTTCTTACCATCAGACTTCCTTCTCAATAAAATTGAATGGTTTAAAATAGTCATCCACTTTTCAACACAGCCTTTTCCTGTTACCACCGGATTTCCCGGTGGTAACAAAGATGTCTCAGATCAACATTAAGGAACGGCAACTATGGCTAAAAAAAAACCACAGTACTTTAGCAAGTTAATACTTGACAGCATCCCTGTTGCCATGGTGACCATGGATGCTGATTTCAAAATCACCTCTTTCAACAATATAGCAGAACATCTAACCGGTTTTTCCGCTTCGGAGGCAATTGGAAATCCCTGTTATAAAATTTTGCACAGCAGTAAATGTGATACCGAATGTCCTTTGCAAACAGTGCAGGAATATGGCGAATCATCCACTGGCCTGGAAGCTGAATTTATCAATCACTTCCATGAACATATCCCTGTACGCATAGGCACCGCTGCTATTGAGGATAATTCCGGAAACTTTATAGGATACCTGGAAGTCATTGAAGATGTTTCACGAGAGAAGGCGTTGGAGCGTGAAAAAAACAATTTTCATTTTATGGTTGCTCACGATATAAAATCGCCACTCGTTGCCATGCAGGGCTTAATTGCAAGAATTCGTGAACACCATGATGAAATGTCTGCAGAGAAACGGGAAGACTACTTTAGAATTATCAGTGAAGCTGGAGAGCAAATAGCAGCACAGGTAAACACCTTTCTTGAGTACTCGCGCCAGGCCAACAAAAAAATAAAACTCACTCCTGAGCTTATCGATTTACCGCAACTCATTGAAGACCTGACACAAAGGCACCAGCCTCAAGCAACAGCAAAAAAGCTTGTTATCCGTACTGAATACAGGCCAATGAAACAAATAAAGGCAGATTTCAGACAACTGCAACGTGTTTTCGAAAATCTTCTCGATAATGCGATCAAATTTGCCCACCAGCCTGGTGAAATAGTCATCTCCATTGATGACTCCCCAAAAGAAGTAATCATCCAGGTTAAGGATTGTGGTCCAGGTATCAGTGCTGATGAGCTCCCCTTTATCTTTGACGCTTTCCATCAACACAAATCAAGTGACACAGGGCATGGTCTTGGACTTGCGGCAGTCCGTGCTATTGTTCACGAACATGGAGGACGGGTAGCAGCTAAAAGCAGGCCGGACCATGGAGCAATTTTCACCGTTCGATTACCAAAAAAAGAATAAATGAACTACATATATCACCAGTATATTGCACCCTTTTTTTATTATTGACTGAACAAGGAAACACTTTATGTCTCAATTTTCCCGTCACCGTGAACAGGTTGAATCCACAATAAACCAACTCCGGGAACTGATAAATAAATTACAAATTCTGGAAGATGAATATCTCAGACAGGAAGAAAAACTCTTTGTTATCTCAGAGTTTGCCAATGACTGGGAATACTGGCAGGCACCAGACGGCCACTACAAATATGTTTCTCCTTCCTGTAAAGTCGTTACCGGGTACAAGCCACAGGAATTTTATGATGACCCTGCTCTTCTGAAAAAAATCATTGCTTTCGATAACTGGGAGAAGTGGAAGGCCCACAATCATAGTATGGCAAAAAATGGACTGGTAAATCCCATAGAATTCAAAATACACACAAAAGAAGGTAAGTCCAGATGGATTCATCATATCTGCCAGACGGTGACCGGTAGAAACGGTGAAAACCTTGGGGTCAGAGGGAGTAACAGAGATATCACTGAATTAAAGAAATTACAGGAGAAACTGAAACATATGGCAGGCCATGACCTGCTTACAGGGCTTCCCAACCGTTCTCTATTCCTGGAACATCTTAAGCAGACTATTAAGGAAGCCAAACGTAATGGCAGAATGTTTGCGGTGGTTTTTATAGACCTCGATGATTTTAAGGAAATCAACGACACCCATGGTCATGAAGCCGGAGATACCGTTTTAAAAAAACTTGCCCAGGAGCTCACCGGAGTAACACGAGAAAACGACATCGTTGCTCGACTGGGTGGTGATGAATTCGTTGGTCTCTTTGATGTCAGCCATGATGCCGATGTCGGGATTATCAGACGCAAAATATTTGATGATGTACATAATGAAATACATTGCCCCACCTATAACATTACTATTCATTATAGTTTTGGGGTAAGTATCTACCCAACCGATGGAACAAGTGTTGACACGCTTCTCAAAAAAGCCGACCTGGCAATGTACCTGCAAAAAGAAAACAACAAAGCGGAACGGAAAAAAAACAAATGACAACCATCAGGAAACATGTAGAAAAAGTGACGACCGATGAACCAGTTGAACAAATATTGGGGTTCAACAACAACCTCCTCATCAGAGATCTCTTTGAAATCATGAACGAAGTTCTTGCAAACAGAGACCTCTCAACCTACAAGCATACTCTGCGTGTTGCTCAAATTGCACTGGCAATCGGCACTGAACTGCAGCTTTGCGAAGAAGACTTAACCATTTTAGAACTTGGCTGTCTTGTTCACGATATCGGAAAGACCGCAATACCCGATGATGTATTGTTAAAACCGGATCTTTTTAACGATCAGGACCGAAGGATCATGGAATTCCATCCGCTTATAGGGGCCAAGCTCTTTGCTCCAAGACTCCATGATGATCGTATTACAAATATTATTCTCAGGCATCACGAACGACTCGATGGCAGCGGATACCCTCAAGGTCTCGTTGCATCTGAGATCGATGAATTATCACGAATTGCAGCCATTGCCGATGAGTTTGAAGCCCTCACCAGTAAAAGACCCTATAAATCTTCTTTTTCGGTTAAAACGGCAATTAATGTTCTACAATATGAGGCAGAGCAAGGGGCACTGGACGGCCGGATAGTAGATGGCCTGAGCAGTATTGCAGAGGCTCTGGTACTCCACGATGTAACCATGCAACCCACCGGAAATTTCATGGAGGAAATTGAACATTTCCGAAGAGACACATTTTTTCGTGACACCCTGAGTGAACTCTATAACTATCGATATCTTTTGGTTCTCGATGATCTGAAAGTACTGGGGGAGACGGACACCTCCGGCTACCTCCTCCTTCTAGTGAATTTGAGAGGAATGGGTCGCTTTCAGGTAGACAATGGTGTTATTGTCGCTGGCCAGGTCCATGATGAAATCGGACAACATCTGAGAGATACGGTTTCAATATATCGAAAAAAACGACTCAACTATGATGGTTCCGTCATGCTTTTCAGAAAACATTGTGATTATATGATATATGCGGAAGGAAACATGGAAGAAGACCTGGATGATCTTGTTACCCAACTCCGTAAAAAAGTTGGGCAGACTAGAGAGGAATGGGGCATTGAGGCAAACTGCTACCGGGTTTGGTTTCCGCGTTCCACCTCAATTGAAGAGGCAATGACCCGTCTTTTTTTACTGCAGGTAGAGGATGCTGAATCCTGCAAAACCTGAAAAAAAATCATTGGTAAGACTTAACATGGACAATAAAAACAAAATACGACTAGTTTTCCTCAGTATTATTCTTTTCCTTTTTGTCATTCCTGTCTCTGGCATTTCTGCACAGAAAAGGAAAATCGCAGTTCCAGCAAACAGCAGTGAAAAAGATTCCCTGATTAGTCAGGAAATGGGCAGAGCACAATATTTCTTGTTTTTTGACGATAGAGGACAGTTTATAAGTGCCTTAAAAAATCCCGCCAGCAGCCAAACAGGCGGCATAAGTCGTACAGTAATTACACTTCTGACTGATAACCAAATCACAACTGTCATCGCTGATTCTGTTGGTACCAAAATGAAAAAAGCTCTGACCGACCACAATATAGAACTCATCAAAAAGAGTGGAGCAGCTCAAAAAGCCGTAACGGTTAGCGTACAACACTAATTTCCACCAAACAATGAAACACCGCAAACCAGCTCTTCGGACTATTCTTTTCCCTCTGTTACTGGCGGTTGTGATTGGTGGCTTAGCAGGTCTTGGAGCAGTTTTTTTCCGTTGGCTCATAGAATTTGGTATTGACCTGTTCTGGCCGGGAAGTGGAGGTTTCATCAGTCAGTATGAACAGGCATCCGTTTTCTGGCGGTTTGGCATACCCGTACTTGCTGGTTTGATCATCGGCCCCCTTCTTCATTTTGTCGCTCCTGAAATTCGTGGTCCCGGTGTCCCCGAAGTTATGGCCGCACTTGCTCAGCGTGATGGAATTATCAGACACCGGGTGACTCTTGCCAAAAGTTTTGCCACCGCCACTCTTATTGCCTCAGGCTGTTCCGTAGGACGTGAAGGACCAATTGTTCAAATTGGCTCTTCCATCGGTTCATCATTGTGCCAGCTTTTCCGACTGGGGCCTGATAACCGCAAACTTGCCGTTGCCTGCGGGGCAGCCGCAGGAATCGCTGCAACATTTCAGGCCCCGATGGCAGGCACCCTCTTTGTTGTTGAGATCCTCCTTTTTGATCTGGAGGTTACTTCCCTTTCCAATATCGTTATTGCAGCTGTCACCGGAACCATGGTTTCACGCGCTTTCTGGTATGATGGCATTTTATTCCAGGCGCCTCAATTTGTCCTTGGCCATCCGGCAGAACTTCTCATTTATCTTGTCCTTGGGCTCATGGCGGGTCTGCTCAGCCTACTTCTTATGGCCATGACCTTTGGACTCAGCAGAAGCTTAGACAGGATACACGTTCCAGGATGGCTCTCCCCGGCCCTGGGCGGAGTGGTTATCGGGACACTTGGACTCTATTATCCACAGGTACTTGGAGTTGGCTATGACACCATTACAGGTGTCCTCCAAGGTGATTTCCTGTTCAGTACCGCACTTGTTTTGCTGCTGGCTAAATTACTGGCAACCAGCTCCTGTATCGGGTCCGGCATGAGCGGTGGCATTTTTGCCCCCTCACTGTTTCTGGGAGCAATGCTTGGTGCAATGTTCGGTAACTTTGCCCATCTCATATGGCCTGATACAGCTCTTCTTTCCAGTCATTTTGCACTCGTGGGCATGGGTGCCATGGTAGCAGGCACAACGCTTGCCCCTATCACTGCCATTCTTACAATTTTCGAGTTGACGTATAACTATGAAATCATACTGCCACTGATGGTGGCCTGCATTCCAAGCATCATTGTTGTTCGCTATCTTCACGGTTTTTCCATCTATGAAACAAAACTCCTGTTAAAGGGAATTCGGATTGTCAGAGGGCATGATGCCAACCGACTACGTACCATGAAAATCCGTGATTATATGAGTAAAGACAGTACATTTCTTTCCCAGGAAACATCCTTGACTCAACTCCTGGATAAAATACTGAACAGTTCATTTCCCCATTTTATGATCAACGACAACACAGGAAACCTTATTGGCATTCTTACGCTTCGTGACCTGAGGACATTCCTAAACAAACCAGGTCCTACTGATCCCTCTATCACCGCTGGCGATCTTATGATCCGTGACATTGCTACAGTAAGAGAAAATGACAATCTGGAAGAGGCATTTCACTTATTCAGCAATCATCATTTTTCATTTTTACCTGTCATGTCAGAGTCTAATCCCCATCGCGCCGTTGGGAGTCTGAAAAAAGATGACCTGCTTACAGCCTACAACCAACATATCCTGAAGGATCATTACCATCCTCCCTCTGCCCTGATCGGCCCTATTCGTGACAACAAATAAGACCATTTCGTAGTACACATCAGTTCACACCTCAGTAAAGCCCCCTCGTCATACCCCTATCCGTAAAACCTGCAACAGTTTCGTTGAAAAGAAGCGACACCTTCTGTTCGTAATACTACAGATCTGCCCCGCAGGACACCTCAATGCCCCATTAGTGTCGCGCAGACAAACAAAAGAGACTTCCCACCATTATCCTTTATATTCAAAACGTTAGCCCTCAACAACAGGTGTCATGGATAATTTTAAAGAGACTGGCATCATTACTGCTATAAAGAAGACAAGAAAACAAAATATATTCACTAAATCAACCCCATACGGAGGACACCATGACAACCAATACTCACAACACAGTGACCACTCAGCTCGATGCCGGATATGAAACTTCAACATTTGCACTCGGTGTTGCAATGACCTCGGTTGCCATCGTAGCAATATGGGGAACCGCATGCCTCGCGAGTGCAATGGTCTCCATGGGACCTCTCAATGTTGCACAGGGATATTTCACCGCGTTAATCGGATAATCTGCAGATAAAAAGAGAACTACTAACGACAAAACTAAAGGATACCACCATGAAAGAAAATACATCAAAAACGGGTTCGAGAATTATATTGGCAGCAGGTTCAATAATGTGTCTCTGGGTTGCAGCAGCATTGACCAGTGCCCTTTCAAGCGTAGGCTGGTCGGTCAGTGAGTTGGCAGGACAATACATGGTAGCAATCGGAATGGTTAAACCATTGCATACCCTGGTTGATTACTATACCCATATCAAAGGTATTGAATACCTTCTCTGTGTTGCTTTCTTTGTCGCCTTCCCGGTTTTCTTTAAATATATAAACAAGTCTCCGAAACCATCCACAGTAGCTAAGTAGCCTGTCCGTGCACCCGACTTGTTGTCCCAACTAAATAAACGCCTGCTTATCCTTGATCACATTAGATAAGCAGGCATTTTTCTGTCACTTCTGTTTATTGCGGAATGGATTCCATAGATGCAAACTTAGGCTCATGTAAAGGCAGGAGTATGTCGGCTTCTTCCTTGATACGAAGCATGATATCATAGGCCTCATTGACGTTGATATGCGTTCCAGGCGGAATCACCTCCATCTCCATGGCTGTTATTTGTTTGGGAGGATAGAAGTTTTCCAGAAGACAACAAAATCCCGTAATTATAGCTGTTCCTTCGGTGGTCTCTATAGCTACCGATAAGCCCCCTGCGGTATGTGCCGGAGTATGGAGAACACGAATACCCGGAACGATTTCACAATCCCCGCTCACGGTCTTTATCTGCTTATTTTCACTGATTTCATAGATAAAATCTTCCAGATAACGAAAGTCGAGTGGGTGTGGATCACGAATGTGTTTTAATTCCAACTCGTGCACATAGAATTCGGCATTGACGCATTTGTAATCATTTTCACAGTGATCATTATGGAGGTGCGTATGAATGACGATGTCTATATCTTCGGGCTTCAGGCCCCACTTTGCAAGTCCCTCTTCAAAGGTGACAATTTTCCCGCCAACCGCATTTTCTCTGTCATCTGACTTGATCGGGTGCATTTCACCTGTATCAACAAGAATTTTTTTATCCCCGCCCTCAAGGTACCAGCAATAGATTGGGATGGTAAAAGATTTCCCGTAATCGTGCTGATAGGTCATCATCCCCTTATCAAATACTTTAGTACCGATTACCATGGGATGGAGAGTAAAAACTGTCATATGCACCTCCGTACTGGATTTTTTGAATAAAATTCCTTATAGTTGTTCCTCAGACAGTGTTTCTGTACGATATCTCAAGAATTTAAAGAATACATTAAATACATTCAGATTCAACATTTTTCTCCTTTTATTCGTTCTTATGCTCATATGAAAAACTATTCTAAACTCGACCAACCGGAACGCCTTCAATTAATATTCAATCCACGCCGCTGCCCGATTACTCCTTTGCCAAAAGGCGCCATAGACGTACATATTGAGGTTGCACCAGATGTCATCATAGGATGCAGGTTCTATATCCATACCCCGGAAAGTCCCAATATACTCTTCTTTCATGGCAATGGTGAAACGGTTCCAGACTATGATGATATCGGTCCTCTCTACAACCACGCAGGAATGAACTTACTGGTCACCGATTTTCGCGGGTACAGCTGGAGCAATGGAACCCCCACCGTTTCATCAATGCTCAGCGATGCTGAAGTCCTTTTCACTGAAATTCAAAACTGGCTGCAATTCAATAAATACAGTGGCAAACTCTTTCTTATGGGCCGCTCTCTTGGATCTGTTCCGGCAATTGATCTTGCCACCAGACATGAAAATGACATTAAGGGACTGATCATCGAAAGCGGAATTGCTGACACGATTCCTCTGGCAAAATCCCTGGGGATACCTGTGGACGATGTTGACTTCAGTGAGACCGATGGTTTTGGAAATATAGAAAAAATAGCTACTGTCAAGACAGCTACTTTTATATTTCATGGAGCACGGGATGAAATGATTGCTGCTGATGAAGCAGAAAAGCTCCAATCGTTCAGTGGCGCACGTACCAAAGAATTTATTGTTATTCCCGGAGCAACACATAACACCATGATTACAACCGGTGGCAGGCTGTACTTTGAGACCATTAAAAAATTTATCGATAAAGTCACAGGGGTAACCAACTGGCGGCGACGCAGAAAAACCACCAACACCTATTCCGCAGAGTAACCATGCGACCAAGCCTATTGTTCGGAAACTCTTTTTTCCGTCATTTTCTCATTGCCGGACTGCTTCTCCTGCTCCTTTCCTCCTGCAGATCAAACAGCAGCGGGCCACGGACAGTACATATCGCCCCCGATCCAACCATTTTACGAGTTGGGATTTCTGCCAATGCCCCCCCTCTTATCTATTCAAAGAATAATACCATAACCGGTCTTGAAGCTGAATTTGCGCAAAAACTCGGACAATTTATCGGGAGAAAAGTTAAATTTATAGAATTAAAATGGGAAGAACAGATAACGGCACTTGAGAAGAATCAAATTGATATCATCATGTCAGGAATGACAATTACTCAGGCCAGAGAGTACCGTATAGCATTTTCGGACCCCTACCTGCGTTCCGGCCAGATTCTCCTGGTTCGACTTGGTGAAAAAGCCAGATTCTCCACCGGGATATACAGCTTGATGAACTCCAGTTATGTTATTGGTACCGTTAGCAACACAACTGGAGATCTTTTTATCACCAGGACCCTCAATGGAGTGAAGGTAAAATCATTTGCAAAATCGACCGATGCTGTAAAGGCTCTCATAAACAGAGATATTGACGCTTTTGTTTACGATGCACCCATGGTCTGTCATTATGCTGCTATCAACGAGAACAATAAACTCACGCCCATAATGACACTTGTCACGGAAGAATATCTTGCATGGGGAATACGTAAAGAGGACAACAACCTGCGCAATCAGGCCAACGCCTTTCTTGAAGAATTAAAAGAGCAGCAGGAACTACCGCGGATGCTTAGAACCTGGATTCCCTATATGTGAGAACGTGAAGTTTTCAAAAAAAAACTTTTTATATGAACTCTTATGATACAAAAGACTACCAAACGGAAAAATTATCTTAGCTGGGATGAATATTTTATGGCCGTGGCACTCCTTTCGGCCCAACGCAGTAAGGATCCCTCCACTCAGGTTGGAGCCTGTGTAGCAAACGAAAACAACAAGATCGTCGGAGTTGGCTATAACGGTTTTCCATGGGGATGTCCCGATGATGAACTGCCATGGGCACGTGAGGGTAAATATCTGGACACAAAATACCCCTTTGTATGCCATGCAGAACTCAACGCTGTGCTTAACTCCACAGCCCCAAATCTCAATGACTGCAGGATTTATGTCGGACTCTTTCCCTGTAACGAATGCACCAAAGTAATCATCCAGTCAGGAATTCGAGAGATTATCTACCTTTCCGACAAATATGCTGATTCCGATTCTGTGAGGGCATCCAAACTGATGTTGGATACATCTGGAACGCTGTATAGACAATTTGAAGCTCACAATAAAGAAATCATCCTTAAACTCTTCAACGATTGTTGAGTTTCCAACATACTAATGCTCATAGCCCTGAAACGTGATTTCCTCAGCGGTACCGTCTTCCCTCTGCAGGAACACTCCCTCCCCTGAATGAATTTTCCCGATCTGCACAACTCCCGGAAAACGCTTCGCAAAACCTGCCTCCTCTCCCCGCCTCACCGTAAAGACCAACTGGTAATCCTCACCGGAACGGAGCAGCAAACCTTCGACATCGATATTCAAAAGTGCCGCAGCAGGAGGGAGTTCTGGAAGGAAGGGAAGACAGTCAGCTTGAATATGTGCAGATACCT
This sequence comes from Desulfocapsa sulfexigens DSM 10523, assembly GCF_000341395.1. Taxonomy (GTDB): domain Bacteria; phylum Desulfobacterota; class Desulfobulbia; order Desulfobulbales; family Desulfocapsaceae; genus Desulfocapsa; species Desulfocapsa sulfexigens. The sequence continues at coordinate 3,567,705 of NC_020304.1, forward strand.
CCGATGCTTTGCAAATATGGGCAAGATCGGTGGCAATTCCGTCGGAGATATCCTGCATGGCCGTTACCAATCCACTTTCGGCCAGTTTAAGTCCAAGAGCTACCTGTGGCTTCGGATCAAGATGGGCGCCAATTAATACCTCAAACAAATCAAACCGGGTGTCATCCGGGTACTGTTTTTTATGAGTCAGTATTTTTAGCCCGATTCCTGCAGAGCCTAAGGGGCCAGAAACCCATACGGTATCACCTTCTCCTGCGGTGTTGCGGTAAATAGCCCCGCTTTCCAATGGTTCTCCGAGCACAGTCACGGTCATCGCCAGTTCTTTGGCCTTTACCGTATCGCCGCCAATCAAAGCACATTTAAATTCGTCAAGAATTTCAAGAACACCATCAAGCCAGGACGAAATCCAGTCCCACTCGAGATCCACAGGCAAACACAGAGCCAATAGAACAAATCGGGGGTTACCCCCCATTGCTGCAATATCACTGACATTAACAGCAATCGTTTTCCTGCCAAGGAGCTTGGGTGGATGAAAGCTTCGATCAAAATGTATCCCATCAATCAGACTGTCTGTGGAAATCAGAAAGGAATTACGGGCTACAACTTCACAACAGTCATCCCCAATTGATTTCAACAGGCCCACATCCTGACTCTTACTGGCTTGACGAATTTTTTCTATCAGTCTTCGTTCTGACCAGGCAGCCACTATTTAACCCTTTTCAAAAAGGAGGCTTTACTCTTTGCAGTACTCTTTTCCTTTTGCTGAGGAGGTACTTGGAGTGGTTTCTCTATGGATGGAACAAGATTCACAGCTTTTACAAAACGTTTTTCTCCACCCATGGTAAAAATTTCCTTTCCCGTCATCTGTGCCGTACGCAATGTCCAGGTGGTTTCCTGGGGGGGGACAGTCAAAAACGTCAAACTCAGATGCCACCATTCGTCCTTGCGTGTAGGATCACGCTCTATATCTGTAACGAGAGCATAGACAAGCATCTGTGGTTCTTTAGCCACAATAAGCACCAGATCACCAATATCAGTGCTTTCCTTAAAGGGGACGATCTGCTCTAATTCTGCAACAAGTTTTTCCATATTCTATTCCATTTCAGGTATGATTTACTGGACAATCGCAGTGCTGGATTCCAGAACAATGCTGTCTTTCGTTATAACTGAACGGGATCCGAGCTGATCATACATGGCAATTCCATCAAGCAATGGCAAAATAAGCTGGTTGACCATGATTTCAGCACTCCTTGCCAGTTCAGGACCTTGTATGGCAGCCATACTGCCTCCCCACACAGCTAGATCTTTCAGGGCATTAGCCAGTTTTGCTATGTGAATATACGCTGCCGAATTGTTCTCCTTAAGTAACCCCTGTCCAACCTCTTTCATTGCAGCACTGCTGATAAGGCCCTTAGCATTATCACCTCGAAGCTCTACAATTTTTTCTATAAGGTCAACAGAATTAGAAATCAGCAGATAGTTTCCAATAAGGGTAAAAGCTGGCTGTAAGCCACCCTGAGGTGCCTCTCCCCAGAAGGAGATATCATGTTTCTTATACTGTTTTATGCTTACCGGGATATCTGCATTACGCAACAGGATAGTAAACACCTCTATAAATTTAACGGGTTTTTTGAGCTGGACAACCATAGTTGCCTTCGGCAAGGGGATCCCTTCACGATCAACGTCATCAACGATCATGGCAAACTCGTTGTCTACCATATCAAGCAGTTCTTCGAGTTCCACCCCCGCACTGTCGCGTAACTCATGACGCAGTATATCGAATGCTTCAGGTTGTTGCCGGGTAGTCCTGGAAGAATACAACTCCCAGATAAGTGGAAGATTCAAGGTATTGGTCCAATAATAAAAAAGTGAGTCATCGGGAACTAGTTGAAGCGTCTTATTTTTACCGGGTTTGATCTCACACAACCGGGCAATCCTGCTGTCGAGCTTACTCTTGTCGTAGAGAATTTCAGTCCTGTCCATAACCTGAGTTTTTTCGTTCCAGATACCATAAGCTGCGGCTCCCCAACCATCCCATTCATCAAGTAGAGCAAAAAACTCAGCCCTCTCTTTTTCGGCCAGATCTTCACCGATCATTCGCCCCTGAGCTAACAGTGCTGGAAATGAGAGATAGGTAAAAATTTCAGTTCCCTTGAAGTTTTTCCGTAATCTCATAAAATCTTTATTACGACTAAGAGTATCCTTCTTAGTATCATAATGATCGAGGCTTTTACGTACCAAACGTTCTTCAAACCCTGCAATTACAAGACCTTCAACGGAAACGGCCGACAAAGTATTCACCTCATCAATCTGGTATCTTGTTATGATGTGGGGACCATATTGAACGCTACTCTGTTCGATATCTCTACTGAGAAAAGGAGCAAGCATCTGCAGCATTTTCACATTATGACGAGGTCTGGCAATAAGCAGGAGGCGCTCTTCAATAGCCTTGGCCGGATTATCAGCCGAAAAAGACGTTGCCGGAAAAAACGCTATTGAGAATTCCTTTCCAAGGAGTTCATTAAAGCCGGGGGCATCTAACACAGAACGCATCTTGATCCAGGATTCTTCCATTGTCAGAAGCGAGATTCCCGGTTCACCAAGCTCTGCGGCAATACCTTTGTAATCTATTCCAGCCAGAACCTGGCCCAACCGACTCTCCAAAAAATCCGTATACATACTGGTAAAATCCAACTGTTCCCCATAAAAAAGGACATCGGATGGCAGACAATCTGCGGCCTCGATAGTTTTATCCTGCTTTCCCACAAAAATAAAAAGCAGTCCCAGGCAACAGACAATCAGGATTACAACAATTCCAACTTTTTTCATATTTACATTCTCTTGAAGTTAGGACTTTTCAGGCAACACATTAATTCTTTGATACCGTTCCTTAATAGTTAACCAGACACTTTCCTGACGTAAAAACGAATCAACAACATCAGGATCAAGATGTTCTCCCCGTTCCTGAGTGATAATACTCTTTACCTTCTCATGGGAAAAAGCTTCTTTGTAACATCGCTCACTGGTCATGGCATCATAAATATCAGCAAGGGCCATTATTCGTGCACCAAGAGGAATTGCATCCCCCTTCAAGCCCTCAGGGTACCCTTTTCCATTAAACTTTTCATGGTGATACATGGCAATATCACTGGCGGTTTTCAGATAATGGGATCCCGTTTTTGCAAAAATATCAAGGAGCATCCTTCCACCAATAACAGAGTGTTCTTTCATTATTTCAAACTCTTCACTGGTAAGCTTCCCTGGCTTATGAAGAATATTATCTGGAATTGCTACCTTCCCGATATCATGCAGAGGAGTAACCTGGGCAATTTCTTCAACAAAAGATGGTGTTAAATGAAATTTCTTACAATTTTCAAGAAGGTCATGGCCCAATAACGCAGCATAACGCTGTACTTTCTCAAGGTGGTATCCGGTTTCCTCGCTTCTATATTCAGAAAGCCTGGCCATGGCGAGAATAAGCTCATCCTGGCTCTCCAGACGCAGGAGACGAATGCCACTCTTAATCCGTAGCTGTAGTTCCTCATTGAAGGCGGGTTTTGTGAGGAAATCATCTGCACCATCGTTCAAGGCTGCAACGACGGAATGTTGCGCCTCATGTGAAGTTAGAACAATGATATAGGTATATTTTGTCTGCTCCTGACGGACCCTTCGAATCAACTCAAAACCATCCATAAATGGCATATCAAGGTCAGTAACCACAAGCCGGATGTCCGGATTTTCTCTAAACAGCTTCAGTGCCTCAACACCGTTACAGGCTGTAATCACTTCATAACCCTGCTGTTCCACAAGCATTCTGATCAGCATCAACTGAGCCGAATCATCATCAACAATAAGGATAGAAAGCTTCCGGGTTTGCAACATACTCTTATCAATCATTGTGGCCCCCATTCTCAATCAATGCTTGAAGGGATTCGGTCAACTGGCGAAAAAGAGATGCATACTCACGAATATCACTTTTCTTTGCAGAAATATGGAGCATTCTTGCCAGTTCTATCTGTGTTACAAGTCCTAATCCCATCAGCGTTCCCTTTATTTTATGCGCAATGGATTCCAGTATAACGATTTGATTCAGTGCAAGAGCCTGAGATGCCTCCTGAATGGATAATTTCAGTGATCGAACCGACTCATCCAGCAGTTCCGTAAGCTGCTTTTCCTCCAGTGGATAGACCGACCGAAGGTGCTCCCAAGCTATTTTTCGTAAATCTTCTCCATTCGCTTCCTGTTTTTCTCCTGAACTTCCTGCCTCCTGAAATCCATCCTGAGAGTCAACAGTAAGCGGATATTTTGTTATCTGTTGAATAATTTTATTTATTGCGTCACGAGTGAACGGTTTTGCAAGAAATTCATCCATGCCGGCTTCTCGACACTGTTTTCTGGACTCATCGTCAAGATTACCTGTCAGGGCAACAACCGGAATATGGCCACCCTGTAGAAAATTGGTTTTTTTTCCAGCCCACTGTTCAAATATTTCTGATTCCAGCCCATTCCTCTCACAGTCACGTATAATTTTTGTGGCCTGCAAACCATCAAGAACAGGCATTTGCATATCCATAAAGATAATATCAAATCGTTTCTCTACAAGTTTCTCAAGAGCTATCTGTCCATTATCAGCAACAGTTATCCTATGACCATGGTACTCTAATAACAGAGAAACTATTTTTTGATTAAAAGAATCATCATCCACCAAAAGAACATCCAGCTTCCTCCTGTTTGAGGCATCAAGGATTTCACGGATGGTGCGGAGAAGAGTCCGGGACTCTATGGGCTTTGTCATGTAAGCCGAGAATCCGTCATCAAAACTCTGTTTACTGTTCATCGTTTTGCTGAATCCCGTACACAATATCATAGGGATGTCTGACCTGATTGCCAGAATCTGTTTACCAAGTAGCTCTCCAGAAAGGTTGGGCATATTCATATCCGTAACAACAATATCAAACTGGGAAGGATCTTTTCGGAAATGATTCAACGCTTCAAGACTGCTAACAAACGTTGTCACTGTATACCCGTGTAATTCAAGAAGTTCGGAAATCACGTCAAGAATCCACTTTTCATCATCAACCAGCAGAATTCTTTCAGTTCCGCCATGAACTTCAGGAAGATCAACGTCAGCAGCAGTAATAATTTCCTGATCTGCCAGAAGCGGGAAAAGAAGTTCAAAGGTGGTTCCCTTGCCGGGCGCACTTTTGACCGTTATATGACCATCATGCCCCTGAACAATCCCATGGACAACAGCGAGACCAAGTCCGGTACCTTCACCGCTCTTTTTGGTTGTAAAGTATGGTTCAAAAATCATTTTCTGAGTAGCCTTGTCCATACCACAGCCAGTATCGCTAATCTCAACAGACAAATATTGCCCAACAGGAAGACTCACCTTTGCTGAATGTTTTTTTTCTGTAATATTTTCTTCCGAAAGTGAAATCTTCAAACATCCGCCAGTATCCTGCATGGAATGATATCCATTGGTACACAGATTGAGAATAACCTGATGGATCTGAGTTGCGTCGGCAAGGATCAGACGATCACAATCAATGTCAGTGATTATTTCCACCGTAGTTGGAATGGTTGCACGTAATAGTTTCACAACTTCTTTTACCACTGTTGCAACGCACAGGGGCTGTTTTTTCTGCTGTCCTCTACGTCCAATGGAGAGTATCTGCTCCACAAGATCTCTTGCTCTGAAAGATGCACTTAACCCTGATGAGAGATACTTGTCCAATTTTTCCGGAGAGAGATGTCCAGCTCTAGCTAACTCGATATTTCCTATAATGGCGGCCAGAATATTGTTAAAATCGTGGGCGATACCACCTGCAAGGGTTCCGATAGCCTCCATTTTCTGCGACTGTCGCAGGGCATCTTCATGCTTTCTCTGCTCGGTGATATCTGTACTCATTCCTATCAGGTATTTTTGGCCTTCATACTCAAACAAACTTCCGTTTATCAGGTATGGAATCCGGCCCTGATCCAGAGAAACCATCTCAACTTCTACGCTCACAGGGTGTTGCGTAGCGAATACATGTTGAATAGCCTCAGTAAACTTTTTTCTATCCTCTGGCACTACACGATCTAGAAATTGATACCCTGCGACTTCATCTTCAGAAACCCCAAGTTTTTCCCTGTATCTATCATTGAAGAGTATGGCCTTCAAATCCTCATTATAGACAACAAAAAGTCCAGGAAGACTGTTGATAATCGCATCAGAAAACACCTTTTCACGAAGGAGTTGCTGTTCCGTTCGCAGCTGGACGCCCACCCCATTTTGTAAACGCTTTCGCATTTCGTTCAAGGAAGAAACTATTCGATCGAGTTCATCTTGGTGACCAGGTGCTGATTTTTTTCTATCCAGCTGCAGTTCCTGATCAAGAGTACTGATTCTAAGATCCCCAGCAAATTTCGCTATTTTATTGATATGTCTATTGTATTTAAACAAGAACAGTCCCAGTATGAACACTCCCGACAGGAACAGGACTATCATTTCCGTTACCAAAACCAAGGGGAAATGATGCCTTAATCGATCATGGAGGCGATCAGGGGCGGCATAGATCGTAATTTTTCCAAGTTCAACGGATTTCTCTTTTAACTGTTTTGCAAGGCTGAATCCATGCACAACAAGATCATCCGTCTCCACAGGAACAGCTCCTGACTGGAATCTGTCGCCATAACTGTTTATGAGCACAACAGCCTTAACATCAGGATACTGCAAAATACTTTTCAATTGAATATCAATCCCTTCCTGGTCCATGTTCCAAAGGTTCTTGGTGAGAGAATCTGCATGACTTCCCTGTAACTCTACAAGGTTCTGACGGATGGTATCAATCTCATCGTCATGAACAATCCACAGACGCAGTGTAGCCAGAAGAAAGGCAATCAACAGGGAGAAGCATACGACATAAGCGACAAGACGAACAAGAAGAGGATACTGTTTAAAAATACGCGCTGGCATATGTATTCCATTACAATAATAGAGAATCTGTTTCGAAAGGCTGTACCGGCTTACAGATTCTGCAGCAGAAAATCAGGCGTTTTCTTATCAAAAAGTCCTGCATACAGGGAATATATTGAACCATTTCCCAGACTACAAAAATCACGGAGAGATTAATATGATAGCTAATATTTAATCATTTAAAGGAAGACAAAGTCAAATCTATTCCGAAGTCCCTGACACCACAATACCATCACTACGTTTCCAGGTGGACGTTATCTCCGCTCAAGAGGTTATCCGTTTCGACGATACTGGACTGCTTCGGCAATATGTGATATTTTAAGAAGTTCCTTATTATCCATATCAGCGATTGTTCGGGCGATTTTAAGAATACGATGATATCCCCTGGCAGAAAGGCCAAGCTTTTCCACGCTTCTTTGCAATAAACGCTTTGCCGTTGCATCAACCTTGCAATATTTTTCCACTTCAGCTGGGCCAAAAACTCACTATAATTGACATAGTCTCTTTGCAGCATTTTGAAAAGAATGAAAAAAAACTTGGAAAAGATTAGTGTAGAAGATCAATCAGATTCTGACAGCAGGTCATGGGGCAAAGGAAGGGCAGGATTAGCTTTTGCAGTCAAACCCCACACCCTACTGGACACCTCTGTTCGAGTAGTAATCATTCCCTTTCTCTCCATTTGTCAATCTGATGCTGGAACGGATAGGGAACATCCCCATTTTGTTCGGGATAATCAGCACTACCGGTCTCCAGATTCAAATCAGTGAAATCGGAGAGTAGTGGCTCGGATGCATGCAGGTATTTTGTGATCATTATCGGCCCGGCCCACAGGATATACTGTTCGTTGTATTCTGCTTCAACTGAGGCTGATTGTGGAACCATCACCAGCTGCCCGCTGAGATGGTCAATGGCCATAACCTCAAGGGCAGTTTTGGCTCTCAGTATTTCATTATTAGCCAGGAACCATTCAATTCTGGTTCGCACGGTTCCAAACACATCCACTGTAACATATACATCGATTTCAGCTTCCGAAGGTGGTACAACTGCTACCCCCTGCAGAAAAAAGTAAGTCTGTAATAGACCCGAAAGGTATTGCAGATCATCAGATGTTATTTCCTCTGAGTTATGGTACGCTCCCAGTCCCTTATATTCCAGACCGATTTGTATTTCATTTCCACTTCCTGTTGTTTCGGTATGTTTCTGTTCAGGTACGGCAAGAACTGAATCCGTAGAACTTCTGCTGGAGGACGAGGTACGACTTTTCGTATTTTGATCACTGCTTTGTGAATCGGTAGTTGATGTGGACGAGCCAGAGGTCATCGATTGATATCGACGAAAAGTTGATTTTTCAATCACGGGAGGCGATTGAATATAATCCCCACGTACCTGCGAAACGAGAGAGAATCGACCGCCAATCAGGTTTCCTGCGCCCGTATCTCCAATAGCACTCACATAAAGATTAACTTTTTTACCACGTATCGTTGTAAGATCAATTTTCTTTATCGTTGCACGTGTTGCGGCTGCGACCAACTCCTGCTCCACGGCGAAGCGTTTCCCTCCACCGTGTCCTGGGGGAGTCAGGGGTCAAGTCTGCCTTTGACCTTTGTAAACTTTTTTCCTTATCGTTCAAGGTCTTTTCTCGGTCCACTGTCACTCTCAATTCTAAATTCCACTCGCTGGACAACACTACTTTCCTAAAAATGAGAACACCGTTACCTGGCCTTATAGTCCCCCCAATTGAACCCCAAGGACAAAACTAACCTGTGTCAAGGGATTATTTGTCGATTATTCATCCAGTTACCTAGATCAGTCCCCATTGCCCACAGGCTGTTATACAGAAAAAAAATTAGTCAGAAAAAAGGGGTCAAGCCTGCCCTTGACCTTTCTCTTCAATCGAGCAGCGAATGATATGGGCAACCCTTTAGTTTACCGACTATTTTCCACATAGCCAAGCGCAAAAAAAACATGGGAGCAGAAATTCCAGGTTGATTTGATATCACACATTCACCACAAAGGTCAAAGGGAGACTTGACCCCTTTTTTTTTACAATCAATTCACCTTCCAGGTTACCGAAAATATAATGCCTGTCTGTAAAATCCGGTACGCCGTTTCCTGCATAGGCATCTATGCCAAGGGTTGTGTCACAAAACTGCATATCATCGCCGGTGGGGGAAAGTGTATCTTCATGCATTGTTTGATAGAGAAAGAGGGAACGATCTTCGAGATATTGGGTTGAATATTCGGCAGCCACCAGATTGACATAGCCTGGCTGGTTGCCAGAGATGGCAAAACCAGCTAACGCGTTTAAGGCAAAAAGAAAGGCGTTGTCATTTTCTGCAGCACTTCGGAGAGCTTCGGCAGAATGCTCATGCAGTGATGTTACCGTCAAACCAGTCAGGCTATGGTCGTTGGCATACCCGGTTAATTCAATGGCAAGATCAACAGAGACCTGGGTGGGGTCAATACCGGCCTGAAAAACATTATTAACAACCGATAAGGCATGCTCATCGGGCATTTTTTCCAGAAAAGGGGTAAAGTCATCGGGATTATCACTGCCGCTGATGGTCGAGAAAAGATTGTAGATGCATAGAGAAGAGGTTAATCCAACGATACTGTGAGCAGTCAGTGGATTTTGTGCATCAACAGATATAATAATTGGTGTGGAGACGGAAAGGCCGACGGACGAAACAATATCGTCCGTTGCGACAATATTAGAAACTGGCAACACAGTAGGAAGAGCAATAGGATTATCTGGTGAAAGAGCACTTGAGATGGCTTCAATAATATTGCCGCCGACACCTGTCACCCCTGGTGCGTTGTAGATAAAGGTTTGTGTCACATCTGTAGAATATTCAAGTGTGAGATTGGTGGCAAGAAAACCGCCCAGTGAATGTCCCGTTACTAAAAAACCGGAATGAAGATCACCTAAATCCACCCATTTTTCTACTTGCGCTGAAAGTGCTTTGTATTGTGCTTGGTATTCACTTGTGCCCAGTGCCCCAATATCAATAACGTCGGTAATAACGTCGTTAAGATCGTTAGTGCCGCGCACGGCAATTACTTGTTTACCACTGCTATCCTCAAAAAGTGTTACTGATAAACCGGTAGGATTGAGAAAGGTATGCTCCAAACCAAATTCGTCAACGTAACTCTCTTCGACAGTTCCATCGTATTGGTCGATAACATTCCAATTACTGGAGAAATCTTGGGCTTGGGTGAGCGTCATGCCATTGCCATTGTTTTGTAATGCATCGGTATAATCTTTACCAGACATTCCTGGAGACAGATTTGAGTATGATGCAAGTGCAAGTTCAGCTTGTAGGTAATATTCACTAATCGTACTCATTTTTTATATTCCTTTGTGAAAATTGAAGATTCAAAATTGGAGTTTCCAGTGATATCGAAGCATGAGAAACTTGATCCATGCCATAATCCAGGCAAATCACCACCACCTCGACCATAACGGACATATTCACCTAACACTTTACCATCAATACGTCTGACAATTCGAGTTTGCTTGCGTGTTACCTGAGGATCATTTCTGTGGTAATAAAAAAGGTCACTTTCATAAAAATAATTATCCGTCGGTTTTGCTTTGGATTTGTCTGGTATTTTAATTCTACCAAATTTGTCAATTAGGTCAGGCGGTAGCTCCACAGTTTCATAGACTTTTACACCACCATCTTTTGCACAGAGCTTCTCCACTTTGAGATCCCAATATATCTTCTTGCCAGCTACTTCCCAGAAAGTTCCGCCAAGCCAGACCGAAGAAAGAAGCACTCCAAGAAGGATATGTGAAATCTTTTGTGTTAAGTTCGCAGGCTTCCAATGTTGCCAGATACGATAGAGTACCCAGCTCACAAACAGCCAAATTGCAATCAGTGTTAATAAATAAATCCCGCTCATGCTGCCACCCTCCAGTCAAATCTTGTGCCGTCGCCGTAATCACCCATAATGAAATCTCCGTGGATAAATGGGGTCAGAGTAATTTTAAACTCCGCCCCATCAAGAAGATAAATAAAACAACAATCGTAGCAATCCATTATTTTTCACTAAGAGTGAAATAATTAACATCAAAACGGAGAAGCATCAACATCTAACATCTGTTATATTAGTACGTTATAGATGCCTAAGTGCTAACATCATTGTCATTTCAATGCCTCCAGATGTTTTCCTAAAAATTAAAGATAAAAAATAATAAAAACAACATTTTCAAGCTGTTCTCTGTTCGGTGACAACGGGGTCGGACCAAATTAACAGTTTGAATATTAAACATTTTATCTCCAAAAGCAGATCTTTCTGGGGCTTAAAACACCCTTTTCAGTATCAAAAACAGTACTGTAAAGAATGTGGTTACAATAAAGCTAAAACCCCGATGGTACTCAACCGCTCTATCTCATCACTCTCAATCCCAACAAGCACAGGGCAAGTGAACCTGATCACTCCCTGCATTTCCATAGAGTGCATCATCACCGGCTTCACCAAACAAGTTATCATTGTCAGTATCACCGTAGAGTTCATCATTACCGTTTCCACCATACAGATTGTCTTCCCCCTGGCCTCCATATAACGCATCATCACCAATACCGGTTCCATCACTATTATCGCCATAGAGATAATCATTGTCTGATTCCCCGTATAAGAGATCATTCCCGTCTCCGCCCCGGAGTTGATCCTCACCACTTCCACCATACAATTCATCCATACCTGAACCGGTATTATCAGGGTTATCTCCTAAAAGAAGGTCATTTCCATCTCCGCCATAAAGTGAATCATCGTCTTCTCCACCGGCAAGACTGTCATTACCTATTTCTCCATGCAATGCATCATTGCCCAGACCTCCCTGGAGTACGTCATCGCCATGACCACCAAAAAGTGCATCTATACCGTCGCCACCAAAAAGATCGTCATTGTCATCATCGCCATAGAGGACATCATTTCCTCCTGAACCGTAAAGCACATCTTCACCGGAGCCACCATGCAATTCATCATTTCCAGTACCACTTAAATCGCCATAATCACCATACAGATGATCATCACCATCTCCACCGGAAAGGATATCGTCACCTCCCTCGCCAGCGAGTGCATCGTCACCGATCTCACCATAAAGGGAATCATCTCCTCCTCCGCCAAGCAGTTGATCATTACCCAGGCCACCGTAAAGTAGATCCTCACCGGTACCTGTGTTATTCCATTCATCTCCTCTTAAGACATCGTCACCATCTCCGCCGAAAAGCTGATCATTATCAAGGCCGCCATACATATCATCGTTACCCTCTCCACCATAGAGGATATCATTGCCTTCCTGGCCATAAAGCCTGTCAAGATCTTCTTCTCCAAACAAAACATCATTACCAAGTGATCCCTGAAGAAGATCGTCACCTGTGCCGCCCAGCAGATAATCATCTCCAGCGTCACCAAATAGCCTGTCAACACCTTCTTCTCCAATGAGGGTGTCGTTGCCATTTCCCCCCATCAGGTTATCATCACCTATTCCGCCAAAAAGGATATCATTACCGTCTCCACCCCATGCGTTATCATTATCAGATTCTCCGTAGAGCTTATCATCACCACCCATACCAAGGAGTTGATCATCACCCAGACCACCATAAAGGGAGTCATTACCGTTTATTCCAAACAACGTATCGGAACCACCATAGCCATACACTGTAAAGGTGGAGAGAGCGGATACGTCACTGTCAAACAGGACAGTTTCACTTCCATCTGCATATTGGATACTAAAATGATAATTCCAGGTATCGGCTGTTATCTGGCTCAGACTTGAAACTTCCATCTCATCAGTACCAGCCAGGGAGTTGGTGTTTGGAGTGGGCTCTACATAGTCAGCCAGATTGAAGCCGAAATCGCCCGAGGAAAAGGAGTTTATGGTAAAATAGAAATTACTGGCCAGGGAAAACAGGTTCAGCGTTTGATTGGTGGAGTCATAACGAACTCTGTAATTAGCATCTTCGTAGATGTCGCTGTTTTCCTGAATTTGATTAAAGGTGAGACCTGTTATCTGATTGGCTCCATACCAGATGGTACCCTGATTATCCGCATCGTCAACAATATCGCCGACACCGATATGGTAGGTGTCATTGCCGATACCGCCGTAAAGGGTGTCTTGAACAAAATCATCCACACCATCTATGCCTGCCCCATATAAGATATCATCTCCCCCAGCACCGTTTATTGTATCAATGCCGGTGCCGCCGGAGATGGTATCTTGATCACTACTTCCGGTCAGGGTGTCCTGGCCTGCCCCACCTTCTATGCGGGCAATGTTGGAGACTGTTATTCCTGTTAAGTCTATGGTGTTGTCGCCTGCGGTTCCGGCCAGTATATTTAGTCCTTCTCCACCGTCTATTATTTCTATGGAGTTTTCTGCAAGGGAGAGGGTGTTTACTCGGATGGTGTCATCCAGGTTGCCTCCGAGGATTTTATCCTCATCACCAGTACCGCCGTTGAAGGTGTCGAAGGCTTCAGGATCTTCATCTGTGCCATGGATGATGAAGGTGTCGTTTCCGGCTCCTCCGTTCATGGTGTCGCTGCCGGAGCCTCCTTCGAGGATGTCGTTGCCGGCATTGCCGGTTAGGGTGTCATTGCCTGCCATGCCGTAGAGGTGATCGTCACTGAGAGCACCAATCAATTTGGCGCTGTCATCTCCTTCCGTGCCAAAGATATAATCTCCATATGGAAGTTCTTCGTCGGGAGGATTGAGTTCAATACCTGATTGCAGATCATGAAAGTGTTTCTGCTCAGAGTAATTGTGCATGGTGTGGTAGAGGAATTTTGTTCTATCTTCGAAGTATTGTGATGAAAAGTTATCTAAATCTAACTCGTTGTTTGCATTCAAACTGCTATATTGACTATTCGGGCCCGTTATCGTGATGGGATTCAACCTTTGTAAAGCAAAGCGATATGCCATGCCAGTACCATTATCTTGGCTTGCAAACGAAATAATGTCAGACTCTGAGATATCACCTAAAAATGATATTTCATATTGGCCTTGTGAAGATTGGGTTGCATTTCGAACTTGAAATATCTTTTCATAGAGTTCTTCTCGAGCAACATCCCCGTTCTTTACGTCGAATGGTGAATAATCCTGTACGCATATTTCACCAAAGGTATTGATAACCGTTTCGAGCGTTATATGGTTGTCTCTTCCTTGCCGATATGCATTGAAGACAGGGAGAAGAGATTGAAAAAACTGCGATCCATCCATCGAAGAATACATATCATCCAAGCGGCCAAAAAGGTCATAAACCGCCAGAGAATCTGTCATCTGTTCTTTTCCATGACCCGCAGTTGTTCCTGATAGAGATACAGATTCAATAAATATTCCTTGGTGATCTCCTTGCTGACCGAGGGCAAACACACTGTCCATGGTCGTCATTTCCAGGAACTTATCACCAAAAATATTTAATATTTTCGAACTCTCAAAAGAATCGCTTCCCCCAAGCATAGCAAAGAGGTTACGGATGTTGGTCTCGCCGTTCCCGCTCAAGCCACTAAGCGCTTCTGTCATATACCCAGCACCATTTATGGTCACAACATCATCACAGACAGAACCGAAAAGCCGTGAGAATGCAGCGGCCAGATGCCCACCCAAACTATGACCTACTGCTGTAACCTGTCCTTCAATATCATGGGATAACGCACCATATTGTCTTTCATCCGTGAATATTTCGTTCGAATAGACATCGGTGTTGATAGTGTATACCGTGCCGGTTGGCATATCGATTATGACATTATCCAATGTCCGCAGGTATAGTTCATATGGGCCGGCTACACCCAGAGGCATAGCAGTTTGTTCTGCCGCAAGTAGAGCCGTTTTGTCCGTCAACAGCTCCAATTCCGCTGCTTTATAGACGGTATTTGGAGCTGCATTTATTCTTTGCCAGTCGTTATACATGTCGACTATTTGCTTAATCGCCAGCCCATCGTAAACAATGTCACCACCGTCTGTAACGAGTAGATCGTCAATTCCCGGTTCCGTACCTCGGCATGCATAATGGTATTTGCCTGTGTTCTTATTCCGAAAAAGAGTAGCTGAAAAGCCTGTATCGGTGTTGGGTTGGTGATAAATCACTTCCCAATTGTTGACAAAATCTTCAGCTTGCTCAGCTGTCATTTTGCCCTCAAAAGCGCTGTTTTGTAAAGCGTCTCTTATATCATCCTCAATAGTTAGATCCTCTATTTTATCAAAAAGAACGTAGGCCGCTTCAGACAATAACGCCATATCGTAATAAATGGATGAACTGCTCATCGTTTTTCCTCACCGGTTTGTTTGTAAGTTTTTTTTAACTCACTAAATTCCTTTTTTTTAATAGCTGGCTGTCTCAGATGTGTCCAGAATTTAAGATCGCTTGAAGAACCACTATATATTTGCACGCGTTTGGCTAACGTCTCATCGGTCTTAGTATCGATAATGAGTTCTTCTTGTGTTACGACGGGAAGAATGGGTAAGCGATGTTCAATAAATACCCAACCAATCCGCTGATTTAATTTATACCCCCTTGTAATACCAGTAGCTTCATAAGAAGGTGACAACTTCTTCCAAGTCAAAGTCTCAGCAACTCCAGGGTTCTCTGCCTTCCACTGTTCCAGAGTCTTATAGACCCAGAAACCTGACCTGGTATGGACGAGATATTTGAAGGTGATCAGTGTCGGCAGATAATCCCAGAAAACAAGGTTGTACATTATAAAAGCAACCAACCCGCCCCATAACCATGCCCGCCTGCCTCTATTCTTAGCCCACCGGACAGCAAGAACGGTAACTCCGATCGAAACTGCCAAATAAAACACAAAAAAAACAATTACCGCTAAACCGAACATTCTTCTACCTCCCCGTTAATACGGGGTCGGACCAAGCTAACATGCTGAATGTTAAACATTTTGTCTCCAATAATAGGTGTTTTTATGGCTTAGAGTACCCTTTTCAGCATCAAAAACGGTGCTGTAAGCAATTTCAGGCTCTTTCAAAACAGTAGCATCTTTGACTGAAACTATGGAGCGCTTCTGTGCCCGGCTTGCAAGTTGCTGCTGAATATCTTCTGTAAATGATTTTCTGCCAACGGCACTGGACTCACTCCAATCTTGATTTCTCAGCAAGAAACGGTGACAACGGGGTCGAACCAAGTTAACAGTTTGAATATTAAACATTTTACCTCCAAAAACAGATCTTTCTAGAGCTTAAAACACCCTTTTCAGTATCAAAAACAGTACTGTAAAGAATGTGGTTACAATAAAGCTAAAGCCCCGATGGTACTCAACCGCTCTATCTCATCACTCTCAATCCCAACAAGCACAGGGCAAGTGAACCTGATCACTGCCTGTATTTCCATAGAGTGCATCATCACCGGCTTCACCAAACAGGTTATCATTGTCAGTATCACCGTAGAGTTCATCATTACCATTTCCACCATACAGATTGTCTTCCCCTTGGCCTCCATATAACGCATCATCACCAATACCGGTTCCATCACTATTATCGCCATAGAGATAATCATTGTCTGATTCCCCGTATAAGAGATCATTTCCGTCTCCGCCCCGGAGTTGATCATCACCACTTCCACCGTACAATTCATCCATACCTGAACCGGTATTATCAGGGTTATCTCCTAAAAGAAGGTCATTCCCATCTCCGCCATAAAGTGAATCATCGTCTTCTCCACCGGCAAGACTGTCATTACCTATTTCTCCATACAATGCATCATTGCCCAGACCTCCCTGGAGTACGTCATCGCCATGACCACCAAAAAGTGCATCTATACCGTCGCCACCAAAAAGATCGTCATTGTCATCATCGCCATAGAGGGTGTCATTTCCTCCTGAACCGTAAAGCACATCTTCACCGGAGCCACCATGCAATTCATCATTTCCAGTACCACTTAAATCGCCATAATCACCATACAGATGATCATCACCATCTCCACCGGAAAGGATATCGTCACCTCCCTCGCCAGCGAGTGCATCGTCACCGATCTCACCATAAAGGGAATCATCTCCTCCTCCGCCAAGCAGTTGATCATTACCCAGGCCACCGTAAAGTAGATCCTCTCCGGTTCCTGTGTTATCCCATTCATCTCCTCTTAAGACATCGTCACCATCTCCGCCGAAAAGCTGGTCGTTATCAAGGCCGCCATACATATCATCGTTACCCTCTCCACCATAGAGGATATCATTGCCTTCCTGGCCATAAAGCCTGTCAAGATCTTCTTCTCCAATGAGGGTGTCATTGCCATTTTGCCCCATCAGGTTATCATCACCTATTCCGCCAAAAAGGATATCATTACCGTCTCCACCCCATGCGTTATCATTATCAGATTCTCCGTAGAGCTTATCATCACCGCCCATACCCTGGAGTTGATCATCACCCAGACCACCATAAAGGGAGTCATTGCCGTTTATTCCAAACAACGTATCGGAACCACCATAGCCATATACTGTAAAGGTGGAGAGAGCAGATACATCACTGTTAAACAGGATAGTTTCACTTCCATCTGCATGTTGGATACTGAAATGATAATTCCAGGTATCGGCTGTTATCTGGCTCAGACTTGAAATTTCTATCTCATCAGTACCAGTCAGGGAATTGGTGTTTGGGGTGGGCTCTACATAGTCAGCCAGATTGAAGCCGAAATCGCCCGAGGAAAAGGAGTTTATGGTAAAATAGAAATTACTGGCCAGGGAAAACAGGTTCAGCGTTTGATTGGTGGAGTCATAACGAACTCTGTAATTAGCATCTTCATAGATGTCACTGTTTTCCTGAACTTGATTAAAGGTGAGATCTGTTATCTGATTGGCTCCATACCAGATGGTACCCTGATTATCAGCGTCGTCAACAATATCGCCGACACCGATATGATAGGTGTCATTGCCGATGCCGCCGGAAAGGGTGTCACGGACATTGTCTTCCTGGTTGGTTAATGTACCGCCATAAAGGATATCATCTCCACTTGAACCGGTTATGGTGTCGGCTCCACCTCCGCCTTCTATTCGGTTTATGTGGGTTACTGTGATGCCGGTTAGGTCTATGGTGTTGTCGCCGCTGGTTCCGGCAAGGATGTTTTCTCCGGCTCCTCCGTCTATTCTTTCTATGGAGTTATCTGCAAGGGAGAGCGCGTTTACTCGGATGGTGTCGTCCAGGTTGCCTCCGAGGATTTTATCCTCATCACCAGTACCGCCGTTGAAGGTGTCGAAGGCTTCAGGATCTTCATCTGTGCCGTGGATGATGAAGGTGTCGTTATCGGCTCCTCCGTTCATGGTGTCGCTGCCGGAGCCGCCTTCGAGGATATCGTTTCCGCCGTTGCCGGTTAGGGTGTCGTTACCGTCCATGCCGTAGAGGTGGTCTTCCTTGGAATTGCCTTCAATCAATTCGCCTTCCAGGTTACCGAAAATATAATGCCTGTCTGTAAAATCCGGTACGCCGTTTCCTGCATAGGCATCTATGCCAAGGGTTGTGTCACAAAACTGTATATCATCGCCGGTGGGGGAAAGTGCATCTTCATGCATTGTTTGATAGAGAAAGAGGGAACGATCTTCGAGATATTGGGTTGAATATTCGGCAGCCACCAGATTGACATAGCCTGGCTGGTTGCCAGAGATGGCAAAACCAGCTAACGCGTTTAAGGCAAAAAGAAAAGCGTTGTCATTTTCTGCAGCACTTCGGAGAGCTTCGGCAGAATGCTCATGCAGTGATGTTACCGTCAAACCAGTCAGGCTATGGTCGTTGGCATACCCGGTTAATTCAATGGCAAGATCAACAAAGACCTGGGTGGTGTCAATACCGGCCTGAAAAACATTATTAACAACCGATAAGGCATGCCCATCGGGCATTTTTTCCAGAAAAGGAGTAAAGTCATCGGCATTGTTGCTGCTGCTGATGGTTGAAAAAAGGTTGTAGACGTACAGGGATTCGACAAGAGTACCGATAGAATGGTAGTGAACGGGGTTGAATGTACTATCGCTGATAGAAATATTGACATCGGCACTCCCGATATCAGTTCCAAGATCGGCGACAAGATCATGGGGTATATCCCACCAAGTTTCTGAGGATTTGACATTTGTTACCAGGCTGTCGACTCCGTTCTTATTAGACTCAAAGTTGGAATAAGCGTCATAAAGCTCTTGTGTGATTTCTACTGGCCCAAACAACGATTCACCGGTTATATCATCATAACCAATAAAGGCTTCTTTATAATATCTCCCATTACTTGTCGATAATTCTGGAGATTCCAGATCTTTTGCACCTGGAGAATTATAAGTGTAACTCTCATCAACAAAATCGGTATAGGTCGCGGTAAAGATCTGAGCTAATGCACCACCCAAGGAATGACCTGTAACAGTAAGCTTTTCTCCGCTTAATACCTTATCATCTTCTTGAAGCTTTTCGAAAAATGATACCATGTCTTCAAATTGGAGCGGCGTATTGCCTGCTTTTAGCCCGAGAATATCATCATCCCAATCAGTGCCAATCAATTGGTCGGTTCCACGGATGGCCAGTATTTTTTTACCACTATTAATGTCTTCAAACAACGTGGCGCTGAATCCGCTTTCTGGACCTATGTTGTATTCGGCGCTGGTGGCAAGGACATTGTAGTGCTCAACAAAATTATCAGCCTGTTTTTGAGTAAAATTACGGTCATTCTTTAGTGACTTTATAATGTCATCATCCAATGTAGTTTGTATGATATCAATATAGCTTGCATCAGCCAATTCACCAAATTGTAACAATTCTGGAATAGTTGCCATCTCTAGCCCCCTAGCTAATTATCTTTTGATTTCAGTGTGTTATATATCAATACTTCACTATTACCTTTAAATGGGCAAAGTGTTCCAAGAGAACCATCAACATTGAGCAATGTCGCCCTAAGCCACCCTCTATTCCATCTGTACATTACTCGAATCCCCAAAGTCTCATTATGATGTCTGTCATTGATTTCCGTATAGATAAATTTATCTATAGTCGGTATTGCCAGGATTCTTTGGTCTTTGTTAGGCTGATAAGCTACCTCATACCTGCTGACTTCATCAGGTTGCAATGGCTTCACTGCAAAACAAGGTATTTCCTGGTCAAAGGATTCTTTAAACTTATATTCATCCTTCTTTTTTGGCTTATAGCACCCTTCAGAACTTGCATCATTTAACCAATAACTACGAAAGAATTCACCGGTTTCTTCAACCTGGTAATCAATATATTTATAATTTTTATTTGGCATGCGGGGAGTACGTTTTATTCTCAATTCGCCCACATAAAACCCTTCCACATTCTCCACGGTCTTATAAATCTTCATGCCGGATTTAAATTTGCAGAAGTACCAGAAGGTGGGGTAGCCGATTATCACATCCCAGCTAGGAATTAGAGCCAGAATAATAATTCCAATGATTCTGCCTTTTGTTGATTTTGCGACCAAAACAATTACCAGTAATCCCAAAAGGAGGTAGATAGCTGCACCAAATATGACAAGAATCTGAATCATTGCTCTCTCTCCTTTGTTTTTATCTCTCGGTGAAGCATGATAACAAGGACAAGACTTATCAAGACAATGATTCCGGGAGGTATGAGTAATATATAAAAATTATCTCCATCCTTTCCTTCCCTCATGGCCAGTCCAATCATCCGAACAAACCAGCTCGTACCAAATAATATCCCGGCATAGCCGACTAATAACAAAACTATTCTGAACATCATTCTCTCACCTTTACTCTTTTTGAACTACTTTTTACCTCTTAAGAAAATGCCTAGAAAACCAAAACACGGGGTCAGCAAAACACGCAACACGGAGTCAGAGTAAACTTAAACTCACCCCATCTATTAATACGGGGTCGGACCAAGCTAACATGCTGAATGTTAAACATTTTGTCTCCAATAATAGGTGTTTTTATGGCTTAGAGTACCCTTTTCAGCATCAAAAACAGTGCTGTAAGGAATTCCAGGCTCTTTCAAAACAGTAGCATCTTTGACTGAAAGTATGGATCGCTTCTGTGCCCGGCTTGCAAGTTGCTGCTGAATATCTTCTGTAAATGATTTCCTGCCAACGGCAATGGACTCACTCCAATCTTGATTTCTTGTTAGGACGTTATTGTTTAGCTCAGCTGTTATCCAGTTAGTGTGCTCTTCGCGAAATCTGTTTTCATCCTGCATTGAAAAATAATCCAACAACATCTTCCTGTTGATAATGCCGTAACGCTTTGGAGGATTTTGAATTTCATTGTAACCACTATTTCTGTATTCAGATGGATGTGATACGACGCCTGCCCTGACCATATTAAGATCAATATAGACCATGCATTTTGCAAGATGGTTGATTGTGTCAACGGCCGTGGCATGATATCGGTCTTCCCAAAACGAACCTTTCCTCTGTTTCCGACTATTGAACTCCTGAGCTGTTCTTCCTGCAATTAACTGAAGACTTTGTGGAATAGTTTTTTCCCCTGTATCGACAACAAGTAAGTGGATATGGTTGGAAGTGACAATGTAATTTAGAACGCAAAGCCCATACCGCTTTTTTGCTTCGAATAACCAATAAAGCCAGCGTTTTCTGTCTTTTTCAAATTTCAGTAAAAACTCCTGCTTATGACATCGGTGTGTGATGTGCCAAACACAACCAGGAATATAATGTCTATTTGCTCGTGGCATGGTAGTTTAAATTTTCTTAGAAGGTTGTTTTGGACAACAAAAAGTTACCTTTAAGTGTTTATATGGCTTTTATTTCATAATATTTCTTGTTATTCCTATATATTGGCTTGGTCCGACCCCGTATTCAACCGAGTTACCTCCGGTTTTCATGATATTTTTTTGATAATATTTTCAGCAAAGAATTATTTCTCCCTTGACGCGATCCATAAACATCTATTGATCCGAACAAAATCTTGTCAACAAACTGATAGGCCTGTTTGTCACCAAGCACCTGATGAAAATCAGGATTTGCACCGCCAAATTCGGAAAGCCAGTTCCCATATGCCATATACCTGCGGGAGAAGGCGATCACCTCGTTTTTCTCCATATCGGTGATGGTGATCTCGTCGGTGTGTAATAGTCTGGAGGCGGGGTAGCCGGTCTTTACCATGTTGAAATCCACCCGGTAGCGCATGGGTGGCAGTTTGTCCGGGGAAGCGAAGCCCTCAGCCCGATCCATGATGCTTTGTAATTCGCTTTTCCATGGTTCGTAATATGCACCAAACTCCGTAGAATTTTTTTCTATTTCTCTGATTGTCCGCCACAGTTCTCTGTTATCTAGACCCTTGCCACCCTTGCGGCGGACCTCCCTTGCACTTTCTTTCATAGCGTCCAGTTCCCGTTTTTTCTGATCCCGAGCTGGTCGCATTTTTTCACTCTCGGCAAAAGTTGAAGCATCGGCCCGGTACAGATAGATTTTCCCGTCATCGCCATTCACGGCCAGGGCCTGGAGATGCACGCCGTCAAGATATTTTTCAACCATGCTTTCACGAAAGTGTTTGTCAAATCCCGGCCAGACATTGTCCTGCCAATACACAGAAATCGGCGCTTCAACGGTCTGATGAATCACCTGCAAGGGCTGCTTGCCGTAATACTCAAACAGCAAGTTGCACAGGATCGGCCGCCAGAATGGGCCGAAGATGAGCAGCAGCACTCCCAGCCACACCACTGCCTTCGACTTCGTCCACCGCTTGACGAGATACAACACAATCGCTCCCGCAAGCAGATAAATGGTTACAACAATAAGCAACGCTATTCCCATACTGTTATTCTCCCGTGGGTATTTTGGTGTTCAGAAACAGGAAAACTCATTTGCCCCGGCGCGTAACAACGGGCGTGACAACGGGGTCGAACCAAGTTAACTTAATACGGGGTCGGACCAAGCTAACATGCTGAATGTTAAACATTTTATCTCCAACAATACGTGTTTTTATGGTTTAGAGTACCCTTTTCAGCATCAAAAACGGTGCTGTAAGCAATTTCAGGCTCTTTCAAAACAGTAGCATCTTTGACTGAAACTATGGATCGCTTCTGTGCCCGGCTTGCAAGTTGCTGCTGAATATCTTCTGTAAATGATTTTCTGCCAACGGCAATGGACTCACTCCAATCTTGATTTCTTGTTAGGACGTTATTGTTTAGCTCAGCTGTTATCCAGTTAGTGTGAACGCTAACACGGGATCGGACCAAGCTAACAACTTGAATATTAATAATTTTGTATCCAGAAACAGCCGTTACCTGGCCTTAGAGTGCCCTTTTTGCCATCAAAATGTGTGTCGTAAGAATCTTGACCAGCAACATTAGCATCCTTAACGGTTTATATTTTGGTCAACGAACTATTTCAAAGCTCAACGGTTATCCAACCACTGTATTATTCACAATAATTAATTTTCTTTTTGTAAAGGATTTTTGCTATAACGTAGCTGCTGGCCCAATGGTAATCATCCGTTCTATCTCATCACTTTCAAAACCAACAAGTAGAGGACAGATGGAACCCGGTATTGTAATCACGTCATACAATTCCTTGACTACACCTTCAATTATAAGGCTATGTACTATTTCTCCCGACTGAGTATCAATAACCTGCAAGCCACAGCACTCCCCCCCAAGTGAAGGCAGCAAGTCATCCAAAACAAGATCTTGAAAAGCTGTACTTCCACGAGGACGTGAGAGACCTACAATTGCATAGTTATCTACAAAGGTAAGCCCCCTAAGATAGCCAGGACATTTAGCGACCTGAATAAACTCGCTTTTGTTCAGGTATCCGAATTCACCCTTACCGGAGTTTAGTAACCAAATTTTGCCTTTGTAAAACCTGGGGGAATGGGGCATGGAAAGCCCTTGGGCGACAATTTCATTGGAGGCGACATCAATAACAACCCCTCCATTCTGCCTGTTTTCTTTCTTTCTCCAGCCACCTCTTGAATTGGAGCGGGAAATTGACGTCACAACATATGGTTTTCCATCTCGCATTGCCAGACCGTTAAGATGGCATCTGTCTTCAGGGACAAGCTCTGAAATAAATTCAGGTTTCCATAGGGGAATAAAACTATGGGTGTTACTTGTTGTGGCCAAACAATTAAACAATGTATTCACAAACAGAGGACGATTGTTATACCAGGCAATATCATGTCCACTCACCTTACCTGTTGTAAAGGCGAGCTGGGGAACATACACCTTGTCGTGCCCTTTATAATTTTCTCCAGGACTAGTGACATTATTGAGCTGCCATATTTGATAAAGAGTAGTGGTCAGCAAACGGTTCTTCTCTTCATTGAGGCAAAGCCCCATACATCTGGCAAAATTTCTTTCATAAACAGAAAGTGATTGTTGCTTACTATCAAGCCCGACGAAAAGCAATTTCCCGGACTGATATGTTGAGAAGGCTAGTGAAACATCATGGCTTCGAAGCCAGTTTTCTATTCCAAAACTTGCCTTGAGAACAAAATGTTTGGATTGAATTACAATCGAATTGTATTCAGTATTATTATTGGGCATAACTTGTCAGGCTCTGTTTGTTTTTCCTGCATAAAAGGGGCCTGGGTAAAATCAAATTCAGCCCCATCAATAAGATAAACAAAACGATTAACACCCAAATAGTGAAACATCAACACTTAATACTCGTTATATCAGCATGTTGCATGTAGAGCAATCGCCAACATAATTGTCATTTCAATGGCTCCAGATGTTTTCCTAAAAATTTGGCTACAAATAATAATTAAAATAAATTCAAATGTTCTCTGTCCTGTTAACGCAATATTGACTTTTTTTGCTACTTTTCACTTTTCCACTAATGACACTCTTTATTTTGACAGGTTTGGTTAATGCGGCAATACGGGGCCTGACCAATTTAAAATGCTGAATTTTCATCCTGCATAGAAAAGCAATCCAACACCATCTTTCTGTTGATAATGCTGTAAGGCTTTGGTGGTTTTGATTTTCATTGTAACCACTGGTTTTGTATTCAGATGGATGTGATACAACTCCAGCCCTGACCATATTACCATCAATATAGACCATGCATTTTGCAAGATGACTGAGTGAATGAACAACAAGTAGGTGGGCGTCGGTGCCTTTCCAGATGGTCCTTATTTCAAAGATTATCCATTTCGACGATACTGGACGGCTTCGGCAATATGTGATAATTCAAGAAGTTCCTTATTATCCATATCAGCGATTGTTCGGGCGATTTTAAGAATACGATGATATCCCCTGGCAGAAAGGCCGAGCTTTTCCACGCTTCTTTGCAATAAACGCTTTGCCGTTGCATCAACCTTGCAATATTTTTCCACTTCAGCTGGGCCAATTTGAGCGTTGCAATGAATGCTTTGAAGGGAATGGTATCTATTTTCCTGGATTTTCCTGCAGCTATCCACCCGTTTCTTAATCTCCCTGGATGACTCGCCCTGTCGTTCATCGCTGATATCTTTAAAGGGAACAGCAGCAACTTCGAGATGAATATCAATGCGGTCCAGAAGTGGTCCTGAAACTTTACTGTTATAGCGTTGAATCTGTTGGGGTGTACATTTACATTCTCTGATTTTGTCACCAAGATACCCACATGGACAGGGGTTTGAAGCAACAACAAGGACAAATCGTGCTGGGAATTTCAGAGTTTGTTGAGCACGGGCGATGGATACATCTCCAGCTTCGAGTGGCTGACGGAGGACTTCCAGGACGTGTTTCTTGAATTCAGGAAGTTCATCGAGAAACAGTACTCCGTTATGGGCAAGGGAAACTTCACCGGGACGAGGATGCTGTCCTCCTCCGATAAGACCGGCATCGGAAATGGTATGATGGGGGGCTCGAAACGGGCGGGTAGTGATCAGGGGAATATCACTACTCAACTTACCGACAATGGAATAGATCTTTGTGGTTTCAAGAGCCTCTTCAAAACTCATTGGCGGCAGGATGGTTGCAAGCCGCCTGGTGAGCATGGTTTTACCCGATCCGGGCGGCCCCTTTAAAGCTATGTTGTGACCACCAGAAGCCGCTATTTCAAAGGCCCGTTTGACGTGCTCCTGCCCCTTCACCTCCTGAAAATCAACTTCCCCTCCGTATTGAGTCCCAAGAAGGTCCTTCTGGTTAAGCACTATTGGATCAATGGACTTTTTTCCTGCAAGAAATTCAACGGCATGATGAAGATGCCCTACGGCTATAACATCTATCCCTTGAACAACTGCTGCCTCGAGTTGATTCGCCTCTGGAACTAGAATACCTTTCAGCCCATTTTCCTTAGCATTCAGGGTTACAGGAAGAACGCCTGGAACTGACCGTACCGAGCCATCGAGTGAAAGTTCGCCAACCACGGCATACTGATCCAGAAGATCGGGTTTAAAAAGCTCCGTTGCGGCAAGGATACCAAGAGCCATGGGAAGGTCAAAGCCGGCACCACCTTTTTTGATATCAGCAGGGGCCAGGTTAACTGTAATGCGTTTAGGTGGAAAGTCGTATCCGCAATTTTTAATGGCAGCCTTGACCCGCTCCTTACTTTCACGCACCGACCCATCGGGAAGGCCGACGGTTGTAAACATTGGCAAACCAAGGGCAAGATCGACCTCAACCATTACCGATAGGCCATTGACACCAAGAACTGCACCACTATGAACTTTTGCGAGCATCAGCGCGTTATCCGGCTTGGTTGGACTATGTCAGTTTGGCTTATAGAATTGCTGCATGGCTTCACTGTAGTCACCATTTTTACGGTCATAAATATACAAGGGAGGACGAACATCGACACCTTCGCCTCCATTCTTAACGGCTTCCAGCAACAGGAGTCGCGCCGCCATTGATTTGTCAGGGTAGGAGTACACTAATTGCATTCTTTTTACTATCAATTGCTGGCTCGCAAGAAGGTGAAGCAGATCTCCCAGGCCTTCGGCGGGATACACCAGATAAACCCTGCCCCTGTTTTTTACGGCCACCGCTGCTGCTGCAATAACTTCCGGCAAGCTACAGGCTACCTGATGTCTTGCTATCTCTGACTCTTTGCAGGAAGAAACCCTGCCACTGCCTGCGGGATAAAAAGGCGGATTACAGACAACGGTTGAGAAGGATTCCGGCACGAAATATTGCTGAATATTTCGCAGATCTCCTTCAACAACCTGCATAACTTTTTCGAAGTGGTTGATGCTGATATTTTCCTCAATAAGCCGGGTAAGCCCTGTCTGCAGTTCAAGGGCAGTAAGCATCCGTATTCTCTCTCTCGCTCGATAGAGGAGTATCAATCCAATCACTCCGCATCCGGCACCAAGGTCGAGAACCGCTTCATCCCTGGTGAGGCGTACAAAATGAGCGAGAAGGACAGGATCTATGGAGAATCGATACCCAATCCGATGCTGCAAACACCGTAGCGCTCCATCAAAAAGGGTATTGCTGGTCGTCTCCACATCAGCTAAGCCGGTCGACTTCTTCACCGGATATTTGCTGATTAAAGAGTAATCCGGTCATAATTTTCGGATAAAAATATGTGGATTTATGAGGCATGATTAACTTTTCATCGGCAACCTGCTGTACCTGCTTCACCCGGGTCGGATTCATCACAAAGAGCAGATGGGTTTGACTCTCCTGGGTTGCACATTTTTTTACGGCTTCATCAATAGCCTCGTCAGGGTCACTGAAGTAGTGAATCAGGTTTTCCTCTTCACAACGGTGATGGTCGAGTTCCAGAGCACCCTGAACAATCACATCTGAAAGCACTACCACGTCAAGCTCCTGTAACTGAGCTGGTTTTTCTTTCAGGGATTCATATGCTTCAGGCCTTGTTGTAAGTAAAAAGCAACGATCTTCGCCGGGATGGTACACGCCAAAAGTTGTTCGTTTATCTACAGTCTTCTGCTCTTCTTCTTCCATTCTGGAAAAAACCTCACAGAGTAACACTTCTCTGGTGCCACCGGTAATTTCATCAAGTTCAAAAAAAGGTGCTAAACGATTCATTAATGCATCAACTGAAAGCTTTCCGGGCCAATGCAGGAGACGATGGGTTGGGAGTACTGAAAGACCTGGATCTTCCATAGGACAAAGGTACATCATGATGTGATTGGCAGGATCTTTTTCTGAAAAATCAGGATTTCGTTCCCTCTCCAGCCTTCTGTAGGAGAGCGCAGTGCGATACCGATGATGCCCATCGGCGATGTACAGTGCCTTATCCATAAAGAAATCCTGTACCTGCATGATTACAGCCCCATCGGTCACACGGTAGAGAGAATGGATACAGCCATCGCCGTCGGTAATACTCCCCATGGGATCGTGTTCTTTTGCGGCATCGAGCAGGGACAGGACCCTGTTTTCCTCATCGCTGTAAAGTGAAAATATCTGGCTGAACTGGGCCTTGGTGGCATCGAGCAACCGCAGCCTGTCGCTGATAACCGATTCAAAGGTCTCTTCATGAGGTTTAACCACCCCTTCATCGAACTCGGACAGACCGACAAGAGTAACAACACCTTTTCTGGTGAGCATTTTCCCGGAAGGATGCTTATACTGCACCGTATAGAGATACAAAGCGGCCTGTTTGTCACGTCTCAAGACATCCTGATCCAGCCATTTTTGGAAAAGATCAGCGACATTCTGGTACCGTTTATCCGAGCCGACTGCCCCACCGGGATTCTTTGTGATATCGAGACGAATCATGGAATAGGGATTTTTGGCCGTGTACGATTCCACAGCATTTTCACTGATCACATCATAGGGAGGAGTGACGACATCATCGAGACTGCCCGTTTTTTCAACATTAAAATATATGCCCTTAAAGGGTGCTACAAAGGCCATGCGCGCCTACTCCTTTTTTTTACTGCAAAAATTATTTATGAATACAAAAATATATGATTTATTATTATGGTGCTGATTAAAGATTAATTTGAAATAATAACACTTAACTGTATACACTTTCAAGACTTGCAATTGTTTTTCTCCACTTTTCTGACAGAAAAACAAGGCAAAGGAGCATACACTATGTACGATATATTTATTAAGACCCATTTTGCCGGTGCCCATCATTTACGAAACTATCCCGGCGACTGCGAAAATCCCCATGGTCACAACTGGAAAATTAAGGTTACTGTCCGGGCCACACAAGTAGACGAGCTTGGTATGGGCATAGATTTCAAGGTATTAAAGAAAATTGTAAACACTGCGGTTGATATGCTTGACCACCGAGACTTGAATGAACATCCGGCTTTTCAGGATCGCAACCCGTCATCCGAGCATATTGCTGCATTCCTTTATGATACCTTGTATCCAGATCTGAAGCATGACAGATACAAGCTGCACTGTGTTGAAGTATGGGAAACAGAAACTTCCGGTCTAATCTTTTATGGGCCCGATGCCAGCTAACATTAAGATTTCAGAAATCTTCTACTCCATACAGGGGGAATCGAGCTATGCCGGTCTCCCCTGTATATTTATTCGGTTAAGTGGCTGTAACCTGCGCTGCAACTATTGCGATGCTGCCTACACCTGGGAAGAAGGAGATCCGTGGAGTATTGACTCTATTCTTGCAAAAGTGAACTCCTATCCATGTGATCTTGTTGAAGTCACCGGAGGAGAGCCCCTCTTGCAAAAGAACTGTCCTGAGCTACTTGCAGGACTTTCCACACAGGGGAAAAAAACACTTCTTGAAACCAATGGGTCCATAGCTATCAATGCAATTCCTGATGAAACAATTGCCATCCTGGACGTAAAATGTCCCGATAGCGGCTCAAAAGACAGCTTTCACCCGGACAATCTCTTACTGATACGAAATCGCCTGGCTGCAACCCCTGGCTCAGCTGAGCTGAAGTTTGTACTATCAACACAGGATGACTACATCTGGGCAAAGAATTTTATCAGCCAGCATCAGCTCGTTGGTTTACTGCCCATTCTTTTCTCACCCGTGCAACCAGGCGTAACAGCACAGGACCTTGCTGACTGGATTTTGAAGGATGGTTTGGATGTACGTTTGCAGATTCAGCTTCACACCATACTTTGGCCCACTATCAGTCGTGGTGTTTAGTAATGATCACACACTCAAAAATTTATTTTCAGCTTAAGGATTAATTAAGATAATGAAAAAGATAGTTCCTGTTGAAGAAGCTGTTGGAATGGTTCTCCCTCATGATATAACAGAAATCGTTAAAGATGAGTTTAAAGGACGGGCATTTAAAAAAGGTCATATCATTCGCGAAGAGGACATTGAACACCTGAAGCGCTTAGGAAAAGAACATATTTACGTTCTGAAACTCGGACCAGATGAAATCCACGAAAACGAAGCGGCTGAAATACTTGCAAGAGCCCTTTCAGGTCCAGGATCAATGCTCTCAGCGGAACCCGTGGAAGGCAAAATTGCCATTAACGCAAAATGTGACGGCCTGCTGAAGGTTAACGAAGAGGCGCTATATCGGTTCAATCTCCTCGGTGTTGTCATGTGCTCCACCCTGCAGACAAATACCCCTGTTAAGAAAGGGGAAAACATTGCTGCCACCCGCCTTATTCCACTCGTTTCAGAACGCGCCGTCGTAGAAGAGGCTGCTGCCATTGCAAAAAACGCCAACTCAATCATTTCAGTAAAAGAGTTACGGAAGGCCAAAGCAGGACTGATCATAACCGGCAACGAAGTCTTTCACGGCAGAATAGAAGACAAGTTTGAGCAGGTACTGCGAAACAAGCTTGCAAAGATTGGCTCTGAAGTGATCTCCGTCACCTTTGCCCCCGATGATATTGAGATAATCGGAAAGGCCATTACCGATGCAATAGTCGGTGGGGCAGATCTTATTATCACATCAGGCGGTATGTCTGTTGATCCCGATGATGTGACTCGTATGGGGATCGAACATGCAGGAGCCACCGACTGTTTTTACGGCACCCCCGTCCTGCCCGGGGCCATGTTTTTAAGTGGTAAAATAGGAGACATCCCCGTACTCGGTCTTCCGGCCTGTGGAATGTTTCATAATATCACAGTTTTTGACTTGATTTTACCACGAATTCTCAGCGGTGAATCAATTGGCCGGGAAGAGTTTGCCCGAATGGGTCACGGCGGCCTCTGCCGCAACTGTAAACGATGCCAGTACCCGGTATGTAACTTTGGAAAATAAATCAAAAATGACCAAACGACCAGACAAAGAGGAACCGATACACTGTAACATTCTGGTAAAAGCTCCAGCAGTTGCAAGCCAGCTTCTTGCCGACAGCAGCGGCTTACCAAAGGAACGTATCAAACATGCCATGCTCAAGGGTGCCGTATGGTTAAAACGCCCAGGAAGTAAAGAGCGACGCCTCCGAAAAGCAAAATTCAAACTTAAAACAGACGATTTTATTCAACTCTTTTATAATGCGGACGTTCTTTCTCAGACACCTCCTGAGCCGACACGCATTGCAGAAAATGAAGAGTATAGTGTCTGGTTTAAGCCTCCATGGCTCCTCAGTCAGGGAACCCGCTACGGAGACCATTGTTCCCTGCTTCGATTGGCACAGAAGAGCGCCAGTGATGTCGATTTCAAACTTATCCACCGGCTTGACCGGGAAGCTTCGGGCCTGATGGTACTGGCCCATAATCGTAATGCGGCAATGCTCCTCTCGAAACTCTTCCAGGAAGACAGGATAGAGAAGCGCTACTTTGCTGAAGTCAATGGGCATCCGGAAATACCCGAAAAAGGCCTGTTTCTGAACTCAGAGATTGATGGAAAATCGGCATCCACGGAGATTCTTCGAGGATATCCTGGAAAGACAGATGGAAACACTATACTGGATATTCGCCTTCATACAGGAAGGCTGCATCAGATACGGAAACATCTCGCTGATTTTGGACACCCGGTTATAGGTGATTCCAAATATGGGGAACGACAGAGGGGATATTATGAATTGCATCTCTGCGCCTGGAAAATACATTTTCTCTCCCCCTTTACCCAGGAGACAGTTACATACCAGGCACCTCTCGAAATGAGGCCATCTTTTCTTAAAGATACAATAGCTACGACATGAAATCGATCGGGATTTTCAGGAAATAAGACTAAGGGCCAGCTCTGCGGCCTTCTCAGAAGCTCCTGATTGCCCCATCCTGTCACGCACCAGCTCAAGGCCCTGCAGCATCTCTTTGCGTCTTTGACTGTCAAAGAGTATCGCCATAAGCTCTTCCTCAATGCGTTCAGGACAAACCTCTTCCTGAATCAATTCCGGGACTATCTCTTTTCCGCCAATCAGATTAACAAGAGAAAAGTGTTTCAAATCACTGTTCACCAGGAGCTGTGCAATTCGATAAGTCCATCTGGACAACTTGTATATGACAATCATTGGGGTATCGAGAAGAGCAAGTTCCAGAGTTACCGTACCGGAAACCACCACGGCCGCATCGCAGGCTGCCATCATATCATACCGATTTTCTTTGATCAGGCGGACATCAAGCCCCTGACCATACTCAGCCAACCCATTTTCGCGGATATCTGTTTCGCTGACGGTTGAAGCCAGGGGGAGCAGGAAAACCATCTGTTTTTTCTGACAGTTCTGCTTCTGCAACCTTTGAGCAGTCTGCAGTAAAATCGGCAGAAGAGTCGCTATTTCCTTTCGCCTGCTGCCAGGTAACAAACCAATACAGAGATTTTCGGTGTCGATAGTATGATTTTTACAAAACTCATCGCGCCCGGTGATGCTCTTCACAGTATCGAGTAAGGGATGGCCCACATATTCCGCTGTAAGACCATGACTGCGAAAAAAATCCTGCTCAAAAGGGAGAATTACACCAATTTTGTCAACCCGTTCGCGAATGGTCTTTACCCGTCCGGAGCGCCAGGCCCACACCTGAGGTGTGATATAATAAAAAACTGGAATACCAAGTTTTTTTGCAGACCTGGCAAGCATAAGGTTGAAATCAGGAAAATCAATAATGATAAGAAGAGCAGGACGTTCTTCTTTAAGCGCTGTTCGTAATATTTTTCGTGCTGCAAGGATATCAGGAAGGTGAGTAAAAACTTCGGCAATCCCGACCACCGCAATTCTCTTCGCATCGAACAGGACATTCACTCCGGCAGCTATGAGTTCCTTACCACCCATCCCGGTGTAGCTGAGTTCGGGCCTTGCAGCCTGCATGGCCCTGACTAAATTTCCACCATGCAGGTCACCGGATGCCTCTCCGGCAATGATCATTACTCTGTTATTCATTTACCTTCCGGACATATCCTCTGCATACACCCCAAGTTTTTGATGATCCTTTATCTGTTCAATCACCTGCAGGGCAACATCAAGCGCCCTCCGTCCTTCTTTTCCAGAAACAAGTGGAACGGTGCGGTTACGCACGTTTTCAACAAAATGCAGGATCTCAGAGTTTAAGGCATCCCCCTTGGGAAAAGTACTCACAACGATATCCTGTTTCGGCATACCGTTTGCCATAAATTCGTTCTTTTTCAGGTGTAATGTCGTAACCTTGCGATTGGCAAAGTCAACATTAATAAATGAACCAGGCTGGAAAATACGCATGCGCCGGGTGTTATTTCGTGAAATCCGTGAAACCGTAACATTTGCCGTAGCTCCATTCTCAAAGATAAGCCTGGCATTGGCAATATCCGTGAAATCGGTAACGACCGGAGCACCGACAGTATGAATTGTCTCCAGAGGAGATTTGATTATATTTAAGATGATATCAATATCATGAATCATGAGATCGAGTACAACATCCACATCAACGCCACGATTTTTGAAGGTGGAGATTCGCTGGGATTCTATAAACACAGGAACGGTAAGGGAGGGAAGCATTGCCTCCACTGCAGGATTAAAACGTTCAAGATGGCCGACCTGTAATATCAGATCATGTTCTGCAGCTTTCTCTATAATCTCATCAGCTTCAGCAACCGTGGTAGTGATGGGTTTCTCCATCAGCATATCCACACCAGCCTCAATGCAGTCAAGAGCAACCGCATAATGATAACTTGTCGGTACTACGACTGAAACTGCATCAACAAGCTCTAACAACTCTCGATAATCGGTGAATGCAAGACAACCGTTCTCTTTGGCAATTGCCTGAGCAGCATCCGGGTCAATATCAGCGACACCGACAAGCTCTACATCCTCCATAGCCCTATATTTCTGAGCATGATACTTCCCTAAATACCCAACCCCGATAACACCTGCTTTCATATTCGTTTATCCTTTATTCCTTCTCTCACGCAGATATATCAGATTCCCAGGTAGGCTTTCTGTATATCCTGATTTTTTAGCAGGTTCTCGGCTGTGTCACTGATGGTAATATCACCATTTTCGATGACATACCCACGATCAGCAATATGCAGCGCCTGATTGGCATTTTGTTCCACCAGAAATATCGTCGTATTCTGTTCTTTGTTTATTTTCTTAACAATTTCAAAAATCTGCTTAATAATAAGTGGAGCCAGCCCCATTGACGGTTCATCGAGCAACAGTAATTTAGGACGGGCCATGAGTGCTCGTGACATGGCAAGCATCTGCTGCTCACCACCGCTCAGGGTACCACCATCCTGCCCTCGCCTGTCTGCCAGAATTGGAAAAAGAGAAAACACATACTCAAGATCCTCTTTTATACCATCACTGTCATTTCGTAAAAAGGCTCCCATATCCAGGTTTTCCTGAACGGTGAGCGCAGGAAAGATATGACGCCCCTCTGGAACCTGACAGATTCCTTTTGCAACAAGTTTTTCAGGAGGAAGCCTATGAATGGGTTCACCTTCAAAAATAACTTTCCCTGAGCGTACCGGAACAATACCTGAAACTGCCATCAGTGTCGTGGACTTACCAGCACCATTTGCACCAATCAGGGTGATAATCTCCCCACGATTAATTACAATATCAATATTATGGAGAACCTGGATATTCCCGTAGCCGGCGGTTATATTTCGCAATTCAAGCATCAACATCCTCCCCGAGATAGGCTTTAATCACGGCTGGATTGGAACGTACCTCTTCGGGGGTACCCTGCGCAATCTTTTTTCCATAATCCATGACAAAAATCCTATCAGACAAACTCATCACCAGTTTCATATCATGCTCGATAAGAAGAATGGAATGCCCTTCTTTGCAGATTGCCTTTATCAGGGTTACCAGAGCTTCGGTTTCCTGAGGATTCATTCCAGCTGCCGGTTCATCGAGCAGGAGCAGAAAAGGCTCGGTGGCGAGAGCTCGTCCAATTTCAAGACGGCGCTGAGCACCATAGGAAAGATTTCTGGCCTCTTCATTCGCCTGACGATGTAGGCCAACCTTTTTCAGAAGCCCACGACTGGTATCCACAATTTCCTCTTCTTCACGTCTGGTCGCTGGTCCTCGGAATATAGCACCCAATATTAATGCTTTTGTTCGGCAATGTCTGCCAATCATCACATTTTCAAGTACACTCATACTAGGAAAGAGACGAATATTCTGAAACGTCCTGGCCATCCCAATTTTTGTTATATTATTGGGCTTCATACCATTCAACCTGGTTTTCTTTCCAGTCTCAGGATTACGCAAATAAATATCGCCTGCAGTCGGAGTATAAATACCTGTTAAACAGTTAAAAAATGTGGTTTTCCCAGCACCATTAGGGCCGATCAGGGCCACGATTTCACCAGGATGAATATCAAGATCAATCTTATCTATAGCCTTGATGCCCCCAAAGTTTTTGGTCAGGCCGCTTACTTGTAATATTGCTTCACTCATGGCTGACTCACTCACTTATGGTGGACTGTTTTTTAAACCGATAACTGCGCCTGACATTGGAAATAATGCCATCCGGCTTAAAGACCATCATTACAACCAGAATTCCACCAAAGGCAAGCATACGATACTCGGAGAGGGCACGTAAATACTCGGGCATCAGGATCAAAATAAGTGCTCCGAAGATGACCCCGACAATGGACCCCATACCACCCAGAACGACGATGGAGAGAATGATTGCTGACTCCAGAAAGGTAAAACTTGCAGGATTGACGAAGGTTGTTTTGGCCGCAAAAATAACTCCGACAATACCGGCCCAGAA
Organism: Desulfocapsa sulfexigens DSM 10523; assembly: GCF_000341395.1. Taxonomy (GTDB): domain Bacteria; phylum Desulfobacterota; class Desulfobulbia; order Desulfobulbales; family Desulfocapsaceae; genus Desulfocapsa; species Desulfocapsa sulfexigens. Next base: position 3,603,573 of record NC_020304.1, read on the forward strand.
AGCGCCAAGACTAAAGGCAATGAGTTTTGTCTTGGTTTTGTCGATGCCCATGGCCTGGCAGGCGATCTCATCTTCACGCAGCGCAAGCCACGCCCGCCCAAGACGTGAATCCTGAAGCCTGTTGACCACGAAAATCGTAAAAATAACCAGTGCAACAACTATATAATAGATATAGATGATACCTGATTCAAAATTCATATCCATGCCAAAAAAACTTGGACGGGGAATATTGGCAATGCCACTGGGCCCACTGGAAAAGTCATTCCAGTTTTCAAGAATAAGTCGAATTATTTCACCAAACCCCAGGGTAACAATGGCAAGATAATCGCCGCGCAAACGAAGTACTGGAAAACCCAGAAGAATACCTAGAAAAGCAGCAAATAAACCACCAATTGGCAGAACGGCCCAGAACCCCATACCAAAGTGGAGATTCAGCAAAGCATAACTGTAGGCCCCGACGGCATAGAAAGCAACATAGCCAAGGTCGAGTAACCCGGCAACTCCGACCACAATATTCAATCCCAGTCCTAGCACCACGTACATGAGTGCAGTGGTCATGATATTGGTTTGGTACGTGGAAAAGAAATAGGGAAAAGCAACCGCAAACACCAGAACTGCAAGACACAAGGGGTAGAGAAAGCGTGGTTCCCTCAAAATTCGATGCACAAAAGGCTCGTTGACAACCTTAATTACTTTTTTACGGCCGGAAAGGCGCTCTTTACGAAGAAGATATACCTTAGCCAGAATAGATATGACAAAACTGCCGAGTGCAATAAAAAACATGTTATCCCAGCGCCAGTCAACAGTTCGCTCAATGGGATTGACCTTTATCACCATAATTGGAAAAGTGAGAAAGGCAAACCAGAGTGAGATAAGGGCCGATCGTTTAAGTTCTTTTACAGGAAACATACATATACCAGGTTACACTTTCTTGGTTTCAGCCTTACCGAGAAGCCCGGAAGGTTTAAAAATGAGGATCAACACCAACAGCGAAAAGGCAAAAACATCTTCATAGTCAGAAGAGACATAGCCTGTTGCAAAACTCTCGGTCAGACCAAGGACAAGACTGCCAAGCACAGCACCAGGAATAGAACCAATTCCACCAAGTACCGCGGCGGTAAAGGCCTTGATCCCTGCAATAAAACCGATATAGAAATTGATCTGACCAATGTGAGAGGCAATAAGCATCCCCCCAATGGCAGCAAGTGCCGAACCTATAACAAAAGTGGCTGAGATCACGCGATCCACATTAATTCCCACAAGCACCGCCATGGTCTTATCCTGGGCTGTGGCACGCATGGCCTTTCCAATCTTGGTAAACTTAATAAGAAAAGTAAGCCCGATCATTACCAGCGCTGTCGTTACAAGAATTACGAGATCAGAAGAACCGACAATATGAGCCACCGGCTCCATAAAGGGAAAGTCAGGAATAAGCTCTGGGAATGGGAGAAAATCCGAGGTCTGGGCAAGTAAAACATAGTTTTGCAGGAATATGGACATTCCAATGGCACTGATCAGCGGAGCAAGCCGTGGTGCCTTGCGCAGGGGACGATAGGCAAGTTTCTCAACGGTAAATCCGTAGGCACTGGACCAGACAGCAGCGGCAAGGCCTGCAATAATGACAATTGACAGTAGGGGAAACCCATAAATGGAGAGGACCGTGGCGATGATAAAGGATGTAAAAGCCCCTATCATATAAATCTCACCATGAGCAAAGTTAATAAGACCAATAATACCGTAGACCATGGTATAGCCAAGGGCGATCAGGGCATAAATAGAGCCCCTGGTCAGTCCGCCGAAAAAAAGTTCAATAAAATAATCCATATTGTATTCAGACCGCAGCAAAAAGAAGCGCCTGGAACAAATTTACTCTGTTCCAGGCGTGAACCAACTCATACAAACAACAAGTGTTCTCGTTATTCTACTACTACATACTTACCATCTTTTACAACATACATTACGAAACCAACTCCAACAGCATCGCCCTTGGCATCAAAATGAATGTTTCCAACGGGAGTTGCAACTGTTTCTGTCTGCAGAGCTTTCACAACAGCAGCGCTATCGGTGGTTCCTGCCTTTTCAATAGCATTCAAAAGAGCAAGAGCGGCAGAGTAGGCGTTCTCAAAAAAGGCGCCAGGGTCTTCATTGTAAGCTTTCTTGTGAGCTTCAATGGCAGCAATAGCAACGGGATTGGCTGAATTATCCTGTGGACCTGATGCGTAAACACCTTCAGCATTGTCACCGGCTACTTTGATAAAGGTATCGTCCTTTACACCATCATCAGAAACGAAGGGAATATCCATACGTTTCTTTTTCATCATGGAAACAATTTTAGAAGCTTCAGGGTGGTATCCACCAAATATCACAGCATCGGCACCTGTACGTTTAATTTTCTGTACAATTGCAGTGTAATCCACGGCACCTGGAGTCACACCTTCAAAAAGTGCAACCTCAGCCTTTCCGGATGCTTTCACGAGTCCCTCTGCAATCTCAGCGAGTCCCTTACCATAATCACCCTTATCATGAATAACGGCAATTTTCTTGGCACCGAGGGTTCCAATGGTGAAATCAACCATGGCCTCTGCCTGAGCATCATCGGGGGCTATTGTTCTGAAAAAATTAGAATAGTCACCGGATTTGGTTAAATCAACGGCAGTGGCGGAAGGAGACATGACTATAACGCCAGCCTCTTTATAGATTGGAAGAGCAGCTTTGGTAGCGCCTGAGCAGATATGACCGAGTACAACATCGACACCATCTGTGACGAGCTTTGTTGCAGTGTTAGTTGCAACTTCCGGCTTACAGACATCATCTTCAATCAAAAGCTCAACTTTATTACCATTTATTCCGCCTTTTGCGTTGTATTGTTCAACTACAAGCTCAGCAGCTTTAACTGTTGGAAGACCATAGGAAGCGAGATCGCCACTTTGGGCACCGGCAACACCGAGTTTAATTGTGTCTCCAGCAATACCAGCAGCTGGTATGGCCATGGCAAAGCCTAAGGCAACGGTTGCAACAAACAATTTTTTCTTCAATCCAAAATGCATTGTCTTCTCCAAAAATTAGAAATTTGATCTTTACCCGTCCAATGCCATTAACAAACAAAAGCAGTTTGACATAAAATAGGGCTGGAACTCTCCATAAATGTTAGTATCATTATCACGTCGTTTAGTCAAAAAAAAGAAATCGAGAATAATAGCAATCATTAAAAAGTCACGTCTTTTTTTGATTTTTTTCTCATAAGAATTGCTACCAAATTGTCCCTTCGCTCAAGCATATGTCACAGAAATTTTCCAGCCTCTATTTTTTTGGTCGTCCCTTCAGTCCTCTGTACAGCGGAATCATGAAGATAAGAGAGTCTCTTTATCTCAGAGGAATAAAGAGGCGTTATACATTTGACGTTCCGGTAATATCAGTTGGTAACCTCACAATGGGGGGAACCGGCAAAACACCCGTTGTTGGAATGCTTGCCTCACTGCTTTTCAAGAGAGGGTTCAAACCCGCTATTATCTCAAGAGGATACGGTGGTGGAGCCGACAGCAGGGTCAATGTGGTATCGGACGGCAAAGAGACATTCCTGGATGCCAAAGCTGCAGGTGATGAACCTTGTTTCCTTGCATCATCACTCCCGGGCGTACCGGTGCTCACAGGAATAGTCAGAGCCCTTCCCTGTCGTCATGCCATTGAGAAACTGGGCTGCAATGTTCTTATTCTCGACGATGGCTTTCAGCACATGTCTGTCCGGCGTGACCTTGATCTTGTTCTTTTCAGTGCTGCCAAGCTTGCCGGAAACAGCAGAGTATTCCCAGGAGGTGACTTACGTGAGCCTGTAAGTGCCCTAAAAAGATGTCATGCATTTATGATCACCGGAATAACCGAAGTATTACAGGAACGAGCTGAAAAATTTGCTGAACTTTTACAACGAAGATTCCCGGGAAAACCGGTCTTCTTCACTTCTTACCAGGCCATAGGGGCGACATCACTGAAAGAGAGGCAAGACCAGGAAATTTCTACTCTCCCCTCTCCCCTCTTTGGATTTTGCGGGATTGCCCAGCCTGAGCTCTTCAAGGAAACCCTTACGAAAAATGGTATCTCACCTGCCGGTTTCATGCCCTTAAAGGATCACCAGCCATTCACTCCTTCTTTGATAAAAAAGATTGAACACCAGGCTGAACAATGCAACGCCAGGGGATTGATCACCACGGAAAAAGATCTTGTCAAACTGGCTCCAGACAGTTTTCAACTTCCTTGCTTCGGGCTCAAAATGAAAGTGAAAGCTGAACCTGAATTTGAAACATTTCTTAAGGAAATCCTTCCCGACACCCTTCTAAACTAATCTAAAAGCTCTCTGACTCTCTGGCTTTTGCGAAAGAACAACTCCACCTCAAAAAAGATGTCTTTTTTCACTCAGTTGTGTCATTTGGAACACAGGCATGCCTGTGAGCGTCAAAAAACACACACCAATCTATCTTGTTGTTTTTATGACATATCAATTTAAAAAAGCCTCAAAATAACGCCAATCTGGTCGTGGTACGTTTTTTGCATAACAATTTGCAGAACTTAAACAAAAAACTGTATTCTATTCACATATAAGGATTTACAATGACCTCAATTTCACTCAATCCGCATCAGCATACATTGAAAAAATCGGTAAGCTGTTATGGAGTTGGGTTGCATTCCGGCGACCCGGTGACGCTTACCATCAGACCAGCCTCCGAGAATTCCGGGATTCGTTTTTTTCGCATCGACCTTGACGATAAGCAGGGTATTCCTGCTCATATGGATAAAGTAGTGGATACCAGACTGGCTACCACCATTGCAGACAAGGAAAAATACGTTTCAACTACTGAGCATATCATGGCTGCCCTTCAAGGCTACGGTGTTGATAATGCCACGATTGAACTTGATGGTGCAGAAGTACCCATTATGGATGGCAGTGCAGGTCCTTTTATGCTCCTTCTGAAAAAAGCTGGCCTCAAAAAACAGAGGGCCATGCGAAAAGTCCTCCGCATCACCAAAAAAATTGTTTTCACTTCAGGCGACACAGAGATCAAGATTCTTCCCTACGAAGGCTTTAAGGTCAGCGGCGAAATTCATTTTGATGCCCCTATTATTAAAACCCAATCCTACTCCATTGATCTCACCTCTGAGAAATTTGCCAAAGAAATTTCCCGTGCCAGAACATTCGGCTATGTTGAACAGGTTGAAGAACTCTGGGCAAACGGACTGGCTCAGGGAGGAAACCTCGACAACGTCATCGCCATTCACTGGGACAGGAACACCATCCTCAATGAAGGCGGGTTACGCTTTGCTGACGAATTCATTCGCCACAAAGTTCTTGATCTTATCGGTGACCTTGCCCTGCTCGGTTGCCCCATACTTGGTCACGTGATAGCCTCCCGTTGCGGACATACTCAGCATCTCGGTTTCTTGATGGCCCTCGTACAGGCTGCAGACTGCTGGGAAATTGTGGAGCTTGAAACCAAAGGCGGTCAATCGGTATTTCATCAGGTTGCATCAACAACCAAGGCGATGAGCAAACAAATCATTCCGCTTATTGTCCCGCAACCACTCAACCCTGCAAATAATGTCGCCAGCGCATCCTGCTGATTGCACACGACCTTACTCCCTGTATAATAGATACAGGGAGAGTTCTATCTATTCACCTATAATTTTCACCAATACTCGTTTCTTGCGTCTCCCTGCAAATTCACCATAAAAATTTATTTGTTTCACATATTACACGTGAGTCATGCTGTTTTTTTATTAGCGTCACTCTCTTCCCGGAGATGAAACCACGACATCATAGGGGCAGTTCAGGTTTAACAGCTCGGAAAATGCTGCATCAGGTAATGGCGGGCTGAAGAGGTACCCCTGAATCTGCATATCCTTACTGTTTTGCAGAGAGAGAAATTCTAACTGTGCCCGGTTCTCAACCCCTTCTGCTACCAATTCAAGATTAAGAGCCTGGGCTAAAGAAATAATTGTCGTTGCAATGGACGAGCTATCCTTATTATCAGGAATATCCTTGATAAAGGAGCGGTCTATCTTCAGAGTGTCAATGGGCATCATGCGTAAATATTGAAGGGAGGAATAGCCGGTACCGAAGTCATCGAGGGCTAGACGGATCCCTGCTTCTTTAAATTCTAATAATTGCTTGATTGCCGTCTGCTCATTACCCATCACCACACTTTCGGTAATCTCGAGTTCGAGGTGTGCAACTGGCAACCCGACTTCATGTACAATGGCGACAAGAGTTCCCACAAGGTCTTTCTCCATGAATTGACGAGCGGAAAGATTTACAGACACTGAAAGCTTTTTATTTTTTTCCAACCACTTTCCTGTATCCACACAGGCTTTCCTCAGAACATATTCCCCGATGGGGACAATCAACCCTGTTTCTTCGGCTAGCGGAACAAAGTCCAGAGGGGAAATAACCTGCCCGTCAGTGGTCTGCCACCGAATGAGGGCCTCCATGCCCAGGATTTCACCAGACCCAATAGAGACTTTGGGCTGATAATAGACGAGAAATTCTTCACGATCGAGAGCCACGCGCAGGCGATTCTCAAGAGAAAGGCGGTGAATCACCTTGGAATTCATGCCCTTGGTAAAAAACTGATAGCGGTTTTTTCCTTCTATCTTTGCCCGGTACATGGCCAATTCACCATTCTTCAACAGGGTCTCAGCATCACGGCCATCACCAGGAAAGGAGGTTATCCCTATACTGGCCGTAATAAAGGTTTCATAGCTGGTCAGATTAAAGGATGTGGTAAATTGATCGAGAATTTTTTCCGCAGTCACTACGACATCTTTCAAATCCTCACATTGCTCGAGCAAGATAGCGAAATCATCACCGCCGAGGCGCGCCACCGTCGTATCGTCCTCCACACACGCTTTAAGACGTTCTGCAACCTGCTGTAACAGAAAATCACCGGCCATATGTCCCAGTGAGTCATTAATATGTTTAAAATTATCAAGATCGAGACACAAAACCACAACATTATGTGAAGATTGCTGGGCGTGTCCTATCGCCACCCTCAAACGGTCAAGCATTAGAAAGCGGTTAGGCAACGAAGTCAGTGCGTCATGATACGCCTGGAAATGAATCTGGTCTTCATAACTGCGAATCTCTGTCAAATCATGAAAGACCGCAACATAATTGGTAACCCGGTCATACTCATCTGTAATTGCGGTAATGATCAAATATTCTGGATAGATCTCGCCATTCTTACGGCGGTTCCAGATCTCACCCTCCCATCTTCCTGTATCATTCAATATGGACCACATGGCTTGATAAAAAGCCTGGTCATGGCGATCAGATTTTAAAATGCTCGGCTTATTTCCCACTGCCTCTTCACGGCTGTATCCGGTAATATGGGTGAAGGCCTGATTGACTGACTGGATAATACCACTGGCATCGGTAATGGTAATTCCTTCAATACTGCTTTCAAAGACCCGGGCCGCCAGGGCCAGTTGTTTTTTCCTCTCCCTGTGCAGAGTAACGTCTTGGACTGTACCGAACATCCGCAGAGGGAGTCCATTTGTGTCATATTCAATTTCACCTTCAACGCGTACCTCCAGATAGTGACGGTGACGGGTAACAACACGATAATAAATATTAAATGGCTCTCCGGTGTCAAGAACATGCGTCACCGCATCCTGCACACGTTGACGATCATCAGGATGAACAAACTTCAGAAAGACATTATAGGAAACCACTCCCTGATTACTCTCTCTCTCTAATATCCGGTAAACCCCATCAGAAAAGAACAGATTGTTTTCTGGAATAAACCACTCCCAGTAGCCCAGCCTGGCAATCTCCTGAGCCTTGGTAAGGTTTGCCTTACTGGTGAGCAAACTATCTTCAGCCTCCTGCCTTTCAATAAGCAGAGCCAGGGTTCCGGCCACCACTTGCATAAAATTCAAATGTCGATCTTCACAGACGTGAGCAACCTCGACATAAAGCATCAATACCCCGAGCACTTTCTCCAAATGAACAATGGGAATAATATAATGATGCCGTTTTTCACTCGTCCCCAAGCGATACTGATCTTTACCGGGAAGTCCTCGAGTACAAATAATCTCTCTTTTTTGAGCCGCTATACCACAAAGACATTCACCAAACCGAATAGTCTGGCAGTGTTTCAATAGAGAAACATCCATGTCTTTCTGCACGAAAAGAACAAGGCTCTCAGGTTCTTTCTTGTCGATTAGAAAAATCCCTCCACGGGGAAGAAAATGAAGCCAGGGAAGTTTTACGATAATATCAAGGGCCTCGGAGAGTTGCTCTTTCAGAGATACATTCCTAAAACCGATCCGGAGGAGTTTGTTGATTGCACTTTCCTGCCAACGTCGCTGCTTCAACTCTTCTTCTGCTTTCTTCTGGGAAGTGATATCACGCCCAAGAACCACCAACCCCTTGCGGTTACCATTTTCGTGGAAGAGAGGAATTTTATGGATATCAAGGATCGTACTCCCGCCCCCGGGCAAAGGAATAATTTCTTCACTCTGGGTCGGCTTTCCAGCCTTCCAGGATTCTTCATCGCTGGCCTCACAACTAAGAAATGCCCCCTTATAAAAGGGACTGAACTGGGCCAGCTCAGAATCTTTCTTACCTACATAATCAATCCCCAGCAGCTGAAAAAGCTCCAAGTCCGCTTTGTTGGCTTCCAGCCATCTCCCGTTACCGTCTTTGAAACAAACAATATCGGGCATGGCATTGAGCAGCGTACGGAGTAATTCTTCTCCATGTAGAGAAGTAGATTTGTCAAATATTGATGATGATTGAGAAGACATGGCAAGATTAGTATAAAAGAGGATAATTAGTTTTCACTTACGAAAACACAATATTTATGACCTTCCTGAATAATGTGACGCAGAAGCCAGCTTGAGAATAAGTTTACCTTAATTAAGGTAGCATATCAATTCATTCTCTATGCTGATTATTAATATCATCATCATTATTGATACTCAGTATTACTCATTCTATTTGAGCCAGTTCTCCGCAACAACTCAACTCTGAAAAAAAATTACGTCCTGCTGAGCATACACGCCCTTACTTCCTCTAAATTCATACAGAAAAAGCTCTATTCACCTATAATTTTCACTAATACTCGTTTCTTACGTCTCCCATCAAATTCACCGTAAAAAATCTGTTCCCAAGTTCCGAAATCCAACTGACCATCGGTTACTGCAACCACCACCTCCCTGCCCATGATTTGCCTTTTCATATGGGCATCGGCATTATCCTCATAACCGTTATGGCGATACTGTTCCACGGGGGCATGAGGAGCTAGTTTTTCCAACCACACTTCATAATCGTGATGCAGGCCTGATTCGTCGTCATTAATAAAAACACTTGCCGTAATATGCATGGCGTTACAAAGTAGAAGCCCTTGTTTTATTGAGCTTTCTCTAAGACACTCTTCTACCTGTCGGGTAATGTTGATAAAAGCTCTTCTTGTCGGTGCTTCAAACCACAACTCTTTACGGTAATGTTTCATGACATATTCCCTTTTTTATTATGATACTGTTTTTACCTTTGGTTTTTGATAGTTGTATTTTTACATATAAACATTCCAATAACAATTATTTCTGTACGATCTCAGGATATTGTCCATTTCGAGATTCAAAATTCATTTTCAATGATGGGGAAGTCCAAAATGATTTTTCCATTTGTCATTACAATCCTGCTGTTTTTTTTGTAGTGTATCTTGTGCCGATAAATGACCATTTAGAAACCATTTTAGTCATCACGACATTTACCGGAATCGAGAAACCTTTATATCGACAACTTCAACCTTGAGAGACAGGCCCAATGAAGACAGCATCTCCCAGTACCAGGAAGCGCCGCTGTAGATATACTGATGAGCAGATTGAAATAATTCACGAAAAACACTGTGATGGAAAATCAATTAATGAACTTGCACGAATGTATGCAGTTCACCCCAACACCATACGTAGGTATCTTTCCCGGTTTCGGGTCTACTGACTGGTGATAAAAATCAAAAAAAATGGGTCTTCTAAGGAAAATGACCCGGCAAAAACATCTATGGACAAGCCGCAGATCTTCTCATTAATTTGCCATCTTGAAGATCTGAAGATACTCTCAATTCACCATGGTTACCTTCCTGCTGCATTGCCGATGGGGTCAAGAATCAAACTATCAAAATAGTGGAGTATCACAATAAAAAAAAGCCCGATAGAATTACTCCTACCAGGCCTTTTTCAGTACACCACAACAACGGTTACCGTATCTCCACCCCACTCTCTCTAAGGGCTGTCTTCACCTCGGAAATAGGGACTTCCTTACGATGAAAAATTCCTGCAGCAAGTGCTGCTTCTGCATTGGTCTCCTTAAAAACATCCACAAAATGAGCGGCTGAACCGGCTCCTGAAGATGCTATAACAGGTATGGTCACCGCACTTTTCACATGGTTGATCAGCTCAAAATCAAATCCGCTGTTGGTGCCATCCTTATCAATACAGTTTAAAAGAATTTCCCCGGCACCCAGAGCCTCGCAACTCGCAGCAAGCTGTACTGCATCCAGATCACGTCCTTCCCGGCCACCTTTCACGGTACACTGGTACCAGCAGTACTCCTCACCATCTGGCCCTGGAAAAGCCGTTTTTATGGTATTATGATCGGTATCTTCAGGCTTGTTCACATACACCCGCCTCGGATCGACGGAGATAACAACGGCCTGAGCTCCATAGACAAATGAAATCTGCTCGATAGAGCTTTTGCCGGTTTTTTTACCGGTTTTCATATATTCTTCAGCGGTGTAACAGGCATCGGAACCAATGGAGATTTTATCAGCACCGGAACGAAAATATTCCGAGGCAACATCAAGTGAGGTATATTCCCTGCCATTGGAATCGGTAAATTCACGGATACCACCACCAATGGTGAGAGGTACAAAGACATTTTCAGAAGTCCTCTGTAACACTTCAAGCATGGGTTGATCTTCCATTGGAAAATCCCTGAATCCTGTAATATTTAAAAAAGTTATTTCGTCGGCACCTTCTTCGTAGTATCGTCTGGCAAGCTCCACCGGTTTGCCGAGATTTCTCACCTCTCCCCTGTCACGCACATCATACTGATCGCCCTTGGTGACAACCAGATCTCCATTGTCGTTGCTTCGTACATCCAGACAGGCAATAACACGTTTCGCCATCCTGGTCTCCCGGTGAGTACCAGACTCCCGGCCAGTTATGACTGTGACACTCTCATCATTCGTTGCTTGAAGATAATTCCCTAAAATATTTAATCCTGCAGCACCACTTTTTTCCGGATGAAACTGGAATGCGGTTATATTCCCTTTCTGAACACCACTGACAAATTCCTCACCGTAATTGGTTGTGGTGAGCAACCACTCCTTATCAACCTCTTCAAGCGTTGCCCGGTAGGAGTGGACGAAATACAGTTTCTCGCCGTTATATCCAGAAAACAGCGGTGACGGCTTATGCAGGTTCACCCCATTCCAGCCAATCTGGGGAACAGAAAGACTGCTTTCGGTGAATCGCCTAACCTGTCCTTTTAATATGGAGAGTCCAGCAACACCTGGTGATTCTTCACTCCCCTCAAACAGGGCCTGAAGCGCCACACAGATTCCAAGAACCGGTTTATCTGAATGTATTCGTTCTATTAGAGGCTCCACAAAGCCATCTCGCCTTAGACGGTTCATGACCGAGCCATAACTCCCAACACCTGGAAAGATTAATCGTTCGGCATTAAGAATATCAGCAGGATTTTGCACGTCCTGTACACTATAGCCAAGTTTTCGTATCGCATTCCTGACGCTGCGGACATTGCCAGCGCCATAGTCAAGTAAGGTTATCATTTTGTAATTACGCTAATTTTCTGTAATATTTTCCGTTGGCACAGCCACGACAGAGATTTTTGCCATTCTGCTCAACATCTCGACAGTCCTGAACCCAGTCACCACAACTTTCACACTGAATACGTCTAAGCGGCCTACCCGGCATATCTTCTTTGGGGATATCAACATGCACTTCATCCACGGTGAAGAGTTCCTCCTCGGGCATGACGCGATAGGCGCCAAGCTGACGCTGGTATTTGTTTTCAATCTCTGGACAATATTTTTTTGAGAGCTCACGTGATTCTTCCCGGGCAACGATACGCACGGCCTTACCGGTGTCGAGATTGACAAAGGTGGCTGCCATAACCCCATAGTCAATCCAGCGCATGGAACGTTTCCCCAAACTACATCCGGTTACCGACTGGATGGCATCCGTTGCACAGCGGTCAATTTCCACCAGCACATAGAGTTTTTTGCGATCAAGTCCTCTTGGGTCCTGAATACCAATGGCTGCAAGGCCCAGCATGGACATTCGTACGCCAATAACTTGTCCGGCACAGATATGACCATGAACCTTGGTTGATCGTTCCAGCAGGACATCAAATGATTCCATTTTGTTCTCCAAAAAGATTACGAAATTAAAACCTCTTTATTCAAATACACTTCACAATACTCAGCCACCAATCCAGTGTCAACAAACCAGGGGGGAGCAAGCCCTAAAACTCGAACCCTTTCTGCGCTTTAACACCTGACTGGTATGGATGCTTGATCTCCTTCATCTCCGTCACAAGTTCCGCCAGTTCGATCAGGCCAGCCGATGCGTAGCGGCCGGTAACCACCACATGCTGTTCCCGTGGCCTATTTCTTAACACCTCAAGAATCTCCTCCTCATCAAGAATATTATAATGCGGAAGATAGGTCAGCTCATCCAGGATAACCATATCATATGTGTTCGCCTGAATGACCTCTTTTGCAAAATCCCACGCTTCGACTGCGAGCTGTTTATCCTTTTCGAGATCATCGGATTTCCAGGTAAATCCCCGCCCCATCACATGAAAATCGAGTAATGGCGTAAACTGCTTTGCCATTTCCAGTTCCCCGTATTTCCAACTCCCTTTGATGAATTGGATAATACAAACCCTGTGGCCATGCCCAAGAGCCCTGAAGGCCAGGCCCAGTGATGCGGTAGTCTTCCCTTTACCGTTACCGGTAAAGACTGCAACAAGACCTGTGGTGCTGTTCTTAGTTGGCTTTTCTTGTGCCATGACTAAAGCTCCTGTCATACAGTTTTGATACTGCCTCAAGATCGGTATTGGCAAAAACTCTCCCGACACAGATCATGGCAGTCTTTCTGATTCCGGCCTGTTCAACCTGTGCCGCAATGGATTTCAAGCTTCCCGTAAGAATGGTCTCATCATCCCAGGTCGCCTTTTCAACTATCGCCACAGGAGTATCTTCAGGATATCCGCCTGCTATCAGTTCCTCCACCACCTTATCCATCATCGATACAGAAAGAAAAATAAGCATGGTGGTCTGATGACTGGCAAGGAGTTGTAACTTTTCAAGCTCGGGGACAGGAGTACGTCCCTCCTGACGGGTAATAATGACGGTCTGGGCAACTTCAGGAAGGGTCAACTCGGCATTGAGGGCGGCGGCCGCGCCAAATGCGGAACTCACACCCGGCACAACCCTATAGGGAATCTGCAGTGCATCGAGTTGCTGCATCTGTTCCTTGATTGCCCCAAAGATCGAAGGATCTCCGGTGTGAAGCCGTACAACGCGCTGCCCCTTTTTCCAGGCAGTGGAGAGTATCGTGATAATTTCATCAAGATTCATCCCCTGCGAGTCATGAATATCAGCCTTACAGCCCTCAAGAAGTTTTTTGTTTACAAGGCTCCCGGCATAAACAATACACTCTGCCTCATCAAGCAGCCTTCTTCCTTTTATGGTGATAAGTTCCACATCACCAGGCCCTGCACCAACTATCGCTATAGGCTGCTTATTGATCTCTTTTCTACTCATCACCAATCCTGTTGTGATTTGCTGCCTACAATAATTTTTATGGGATTAAAACGCTGTGCTTCTACCTGTGGATAGTTAAAGCGCTGCACGGCAATTTCTTTTATTTCTACGTCCAAACCGAGTGTATATAAAATTTCAGGGGCAAGAGCTGCGGTTTTGGCAATAACTGCATTTACCACAACAATCCCTCCCGGTAAAAGCTGCCCCACACAGTATTCCAGAATAGACTGTAAATTTCCACCACTCCCGCCGATAAACACCCGATCAGGTGACGGCAGGTTTTTTAAAGAACCCGGCGCATCTCCCTTGATCAGCCTCATGTTCAACACCCTGAATTTTTTTATATTGTCCTCTATGTTTTTCCACTGTTCCTCTTCTCTTTCAATGGAAAAAACATCCACCTCAGGGAAAAGACGTGCAACTTCAAGGCCTACAGAACCCGATCCAGCACCCACATCCCACAGGACACCATCCCGAGGCAGGCGCAAAGCATGAATGACGGCAGCCCTGACTTCATTCTTTGTGAGCAGCCCCCTGCTGTGACTGATCTCTTTTTCCTGCAGGCCAAACAGCGGAAGTATTTTCTTCTGGTTAGGTACTTCAGAATTCTGTAAAATCATGACATTGGGCTCAACAAAAGTCTTCGCAGCTATTTCAGACAACTCTCCACTATGCAGGTGTTCTGACTGGAGTCCAAGGTTCTCTCCAACATGACAGTAAACAGTGTCCGTTATCTCCCTGTCGTATTGGCGAAGGAGCTTTTCGGCGATCACATTGGGGCTGTTCACAGAATCTGTCAACAGTAAGACTTTTTCATAGTTCAATAATCGGGAGCCAAGCTGTTCACTGCTGCGTCCGTGAAAACTGACAAATTTTGCATCATCCCAGGGAATACCGAATCTGGCAAACGCCAGTTGCATCGAAGATACTGCGGGGTAAATTTCTATTGAGTATTGAGGAAAACTTTCGAGTATCCTCCGTCCTATCCCAAAAAACAGCGGATCCCCGGAAGCAAGAACCACCACATCCCCTTCACTGAGACAGTCTTTCATGGAAGCTATACAATCAGCCAGGGGAATCACTGGGATCAGCTGAGGAAGTGGATGGTTCTGCAGCTGTTTGTTTATCATGTCATATAACCGTCTACCAGACACCACGGCAACGGATTTTTTAAGGACTGATACCATCAGGGAGTCATCACGGCTGGAACCATCCATACCAAAAACATGAATCACAGAACCCATTGTCAGGATTTCTCCCCTGTTTTCACTACAACTGAGCTCGTGGCATCGACAAGATACACAATGACCTCTAGCCCTGAAACCTTCTCTGCATAATGTCGAGCGGCTTCACAAACCTGGAGAACAACCTGCTGTTCTCCACGATCAAGCAACCTCCCATAGATTTCACGAGCCGTATTAGATCCTTCAAGGGCTGCGATCAACTGAGAGCTGCAGCCAAGACCTTTTAAAAATTCCAGAGCGGTCTCAACTTCAAGGGCACCATTGCGGACATGGGTTTGTGGAATCTCCATCCCTGCCTTCATCACCTTGGCCCACATTGCCGCGAGGTGAATTGTCCTGAAGCTATGTTTTGCTGCTTCAAGTAACGAGAAGTGAAGATAATCACCCATCATGATCTGGGCTTCTTCGGGCAGCCCCAACATCTCCTGAACTGCACGCTCGGAGGTTCTGCCTGTGGCAAGAATAATTTCACTGAGATCTGCTTCTTTCGCCACATCCATTGAGGTTGCAATGGTTGCAGTCCAGGCATCGGCTGACACAGGACGAACAATACCCGTTGTCCCAAGGACCGAGAGTCCACCAACAATCCCCAATCGATGGTTAAGCGTTTTTCTGGCAAGTTCCTCACCATCTGGAATGGAAATCGTGATATTGAGACAACAGTCCATTGCCTTGCCAGTTTCTGCCAGGGCCTCGGTCACTGCGTCCCGAATCATTTTTTGGGGAACAGGATTAATTGCCGGATTCCCGACCGCAACGGCAAGCCCTCTTTTAGTGACTCTACCGACACCGACTCCACCATGAAGAATCAGAGTCTCATCGTTTTCAGAGTTTTTTGCCCCATACTGCACAGAGGCGTCAATCCTGGCACCATTGGTAACATCAGGGTCATCCCCGGCATCCTTAATAACAGATGCAGAGGCAATCTGTTTACCGGAATCAGCATGGCCTGAGAGAACAATACTGAACTTCACCCTTGAACCATCTGGAAAAGGTATCTCCACATTTTCCTGCAACACACCGGTAAAAAGCAGTAAAGCAGCCGCCTTTGAGGCAGCTGCAGCACAGGCACCAGTAGTGTATCCCGATCGTAATTTTTTCTTCATAAAAACAAAAAAAGGCCGTTCTGCCAAACAGAACAACCTTCCATGTGAAAAGCAGTTTAACAAAGCTATGGAAAGGCCAATTCTTAAGTCACCAACAACTCAAAAAACAGGCCATTGGATAGCACGATTACCCATCAATTGCAAACAGCAATATCGTCAGAAAATGGTTGCTGATACTCAATAGCCAGTTCTTTTGCTTCCTGACTGTGACAGGGCGGCATCTCCTTATCTATCACATGTAGAATGACGCTATACTCCTGCAGCTGCAGATTCAACTCCTGCCACTCTTCTTTGTTACTCACAACCTTCCCTTCACGAGTTTTCCAGCCATTTCGCTCCCATCCGCTGAGCCAGTTGCCTGCACCGTCCTTTAAATACCCTGAACTGGTATAAAGGTGCACTGGCAGACGTCTTTTAAGGGTACGAAGAGCGTCACAGGCCGATTGTATATGGATACGATTAGCAGAAGAGTTTTTCACCACCCCACCAATAATTTTAAAATGTTTCCGGTATCTGAAAACAGCTGCCCATGACCCAATCTGCAGCTTCTGTTTCCAGGTAATACCCATAAAAATATGAATAGCTGTTTCATCACTCAGGGGAAGGACTGCACGGCCTCTTGCCGCAACGGCAAGAGCATCGGCACGTTCATTATTAGGATCATTATCATGCCCCTTTACCCAGAGCCACTTCACCTCATGGCGTTTTATCTCATTATCGAGAGCCTCCCAGAGATCCCGATTTTTCACAGCCTCTTTTTCAGCGGTGAGCCAGTTGTTGCTGCGCCAGTTACCAATCCACTTAGTGATACCATTCTTCACATATTTGGAATCGGTAAACAACTCTACTGCATGTGGACAAGGGAGTGCCTGCAAGGCCTTGAGCGCGGCCAGCAGCTCCATGCGGTTATTCGTGGTTACATCTACTTTTCCTGACAGCTCCCTCTTTTTTCCATTTTCAGGCAGGATAACAACTCCCCAGCCACCAGGACCGGGATTGGGACTACAGGAACCATCTGTATAAATTGTAACTAATGGTAGAGCCATGCGATAGTATTCTCTTTTGAATTCTGGAACGAATAATTGGTAATATCAACGTTGCATATTGTACCTATTTCCTGCTCATTAGAACAGGTAATTGTTGGATAGTGGACCTTCTCCTTGATGACAAAACGCAGGGCGTGTAAAAGGAAGTGATGAACGACACCTTTACAGACCATAAAGAACCGGATGAGATTTTTCTTCCACTGAGCGCCTTGAGGTATGCTGAATTCTACTCCATGGAGATGGACAGTTTTACAGAAGATATTCAATTTTACAAAACTCACTGCAGGGATGCTTCTTCCATCCTTGAGCTTGGCTGCGGAACTGGCAGGATCAGCAGGGCTCTTGTAAAACCAGGCTGCAGAGTCACCGGAATTGATCTCTCCCTCGACATGCTCAAACAGGCCAGGGAACACTCACTGGACCCTCCGTCATATATCTGTATGGATATGTCTGCAATGGTATTCAGAGACAATTTTGATCATATTCTTATTCCCTACAACACACTCAATCTCCTAAAAGATATATCCCTTATTACAAAATGTTTGCAACAGACTCACCATCATCTCAAGTCCAGTGGATCTCTGCTGCTCCAACTCCATATTCCCGACGGAGAGATAATCAAACTGGATGGACAAAAACGATTTCAATTTCAGATGCTCCCTCTTAAGCATCGCCCCGGGAAACTTATCAAAGAAACCCTTCGCAGTTACAACAGTGCCACTCAGGAACTCCGTTTGGAAGAACGTTACCGTGTCAGGCCAACCAACGACACTGCAAGGGAGGACTACAGCCACACCTTCCACCTCGCAGGCTTTTCTGTCTCACAATGGCTGACCATTCTCAGGCAATGCGGTTTCCAGAGTTGTGCCCTTTTTGGTGATTTCAAATCACGGCCATTCAACAGTGACAATGACTCTACTCTCCTGATTCAAGCATTTCCCTCCTAATAAAAAACAAAAAAGACAAGAAAAGTCTTACTTCTTGATCTATGTCAAGGTCTCCTCTATTCCTAAGGGGTATACTCTCTCCATACGATTCAGAAACGACATGAGAATAGTTAACGCTCATCTCTTTCTGCTACAAACCTACAAGAAGTTTTGATTGTCAAATAAGAAAAATAAATCGGAGGATTTACCATGTATTGTAATCAATGCGAACAAACCGCCAAAGGCGTAGCATGCACCACTATCGGTATTTGCGGAAAGACCGAAGGTGTTGCCGGACTTGAAGATCTCCTCACCCATGCTGTCCAGGGACTTTGTATCGTCGCCGATGCAGGCCGCAAAGTTAATGTCATTGATAACGCAATTGATATCTTTGTCTGTGAGTCTATCTTTTCCTGCCTCACCAACGTTGATTTTGACCCTGCTCGTTTTGAAGACCTTATTTACAAAACAGTACAGCTTCGCGATGAGTTAAGAACAAAAGTAGAAGCTGCTGGTGGTGTTATTGATTCTACAGCTGCCGCTCTGACCTTCACTCCTGCTGATACGCTCGCCGGTCTCGAAGAACAGGGTGCTGCTCTGAACTTCATCAATACTCTCGATGCCAATGAAGATCTTCAATCACTGAAACAGATCACAATGTATGGACTCCGTGGACTTGCCGCTTATGCTGAACACGCTGCAATACTCGGTCAGGAAGATGACGAGGTGTATGCTTTTATTCATCACGCTATGGCAGTCCTTACCACTGAAATGGAACTTGGTGACCTCGTAGCACTTGCCCTGAAAACCGGTGAAGTGAATATTAAAGCCATGGAACTCCTCGATGCTGGAAACACCGGAAACTACGGCCACCCAGTACCGACAGAAGTTCCTCTTGGCCATAGACCCAATAAATGTATTCTTGTTACCGGCCATGATCTGAGAGATATCGCCATGCTTCTTGAGCAAACCAAGGGGAAGGGAATTGACATCTACACCCACGGCGAGATGCTTCCTACTCATGGATATCCTGAGTTGAAGAAATATGACCATTTTTATGGGCATTTTGGCACTGCATGGCAAAATCAGCAAAAAGAGATGCCAAACTTTCCAGGCGCTATCCTCTTCACGACCAACTGCATCCAGAAGCCTAAGGATTCATACAAAGACAACGTCTTCACCACCGGTCTTGTCGGCTGGCCCGATGTGAAACACGTTGCCGGCAGTGGCGAAAAAGACTTCTCCGCAGTCATCGAGAAAGCTCTGGCTCTACCGGGATTTACCGATACCGTGGACAACGGCACTGTCATGGTCGGTTTTGCCAGAAACACCGTTCTCGGTGTTGCAGACAAGGTAATCGATGCGGTAAAGTCCAAAGCAATTCGTCATTTCTTCCTTGTTGGCGGCTGTGATGGTGCCAAGCCCGGTCGGAATTATTTCACCGAAATGGCAGAACAGATTCCCCAGGATTGCATGATTCTGACTCTTGCCTGCGGCAAGTTCCGTTTCTTTGACAAAAAACTTGGAGACATCGGTGGAATTCCCCGTCTCCTGGATGTTGGACAGTGCAACGACGCATACTCTGCAATTCAGATTGCAGTAGCCCTTGCTGGAGCATTTGAGTGTGGGGTCAATGACCTGCCTCTCTCCTTTGTTCTCTCCTGGTATGAGCAGAAGGCTGTGGTTATTCTTCTCTCCCTGTTCAGCCTGGGAATTAAGGATATCCGTCTTGGACCCTCCCTTCCAGCATTCGTTACTCCAAATGTTCTGAATGTCCTGGTTGAAAACTTCAACGTTATGCCGATTGGTGAAACTGCTGCAGACGATTTAAAAGCAATCCTCGGATAAGTTACAGAGCATCACCTCTTCAGGAAGTTTTACTTCAACTTCCTGAAGAATAGTTGTACGTTTTCCTCACCCTGGCAGGGTATGTTGAGAGCTCCTCATGCCCTGCTTTTTTGATATTTTTTTGTTAGTTGGTCATGAACAGCAAACCTCACCAAAAAAATTTCAGTGTCATTTCCGGTCTTGATATGGGTCTTTTCGCTCCTGAAGATCTTGAGACCATTCTACATATCATTAATAAATATAAGGTGCCTGCGACCAAAATAACTTCTGCCCAACGCCTTGCCCTGCTTGGCATGGATAAGGATAAGATGGCCAGTCTCCAGGAAGAGTTAAAAAATTATATCGGCACCACACCGGAAAACGGGGTAACCTATGTTCAATCATGCCCAGGACTGGAATGGTGCAAGTATGGAATCCGCGACTCACTTTCCCTTGGCAAGGAACTGAAGAACCTTTCCATGAAAACCCCTTTCAAGGCTAAGGTAAAAGTAGGTGTTGCCGGCTGTCGTATGTGCTGCACTGAACCCTACGTACGTGATCTTGGAATTTTCGCTTCGAAAAAGGGCTGGACCCTGGTCTTTGGCGGTAATGGCGGTAACAACGCACGTATTGCAGATATTGTGGCCGAAGGTTTAAATGATGAAGAAGTTCTTGCTCTCGCAAAAAAATGCCTTACGGTATACCAGGAAGAAGCCAATCCCCGTTCACGTACTGCACGATTTATGGAACGTTTTGGCATAGAGGCCTTCAGAAAAAGAGTGCTGGAAAAAGAGGAGCAGAAAGATGCAATGCCCGGGCCAAGATAATAGATATTGGGATGGAGAAGCCGTCTTTGAAACCCCTTGCCCTCACTGTGGCAACATACTTGAATTCTTTAAAGATGACTCCCAACGCAGTTGCAGACAGTGTGGCAACCGTGTCTTAAATCCTCGTATTGACTTTGGCTGCGCTGCATATTGTTCCCATGCCGAACAATGCCTGGGTTCCATGCCTCCTGAACTGCTCGCCAGACAAAAAAACCTTTTCAAAGACAAACTTTCCATCGCTGTCCGCAAAAACCTTCTCGGCAGGGAAGACCTCTATAAAAAGGCATGCACCCGTACCGAAATTGCTGAACAGCTCTGTAAAGAGGAACAGCGTGGAGACATGGCAGCAATCATTGCCGCTACGCTTCTGTTTGACGTCGACACTCCCGCACTGCTGCTCGAAGAGCTCAAGGCAGATAGTGCAATGATTGAAGCTGTTACCACTCTCCTTAGCCACAAGCTAACAGCCACAAATACAGAACAGGCCTCCTCGGATATTTTTCACGATGCCTGCCTCCTGGCAGATCTTATAACAGATCCGGACACCAACCCAAAGCCATCGTTCACAACCCGGAGTGGTGAAAAAGTATTTCTCAGCCAATAACCCCTGTTGTTTCCCGACTGCGACACCTCTATTTCAACCAAAGCTCGTCCAGTAACTCTCATCAATCAGGAGGCAACAAGAAAACTGCTTTTTTCCTGAATTTATTTTTTTTCCCTGTGATACAATATAGAAATATTATTCGAGGGAGAAGAATATGCGATTATTAGTACTGTTTTTTCTGCTAATTCCAACACTGGTTACAGCTGCCGAGCCGATGCACTTTGTCTACTACGACAACTATCGTCCCCGCTCATGGAATGATAACGGCACAATGCACGGCATTCTGGTAGATATTGTGGAGGAAGCAGTTGGGAAACGTTTGGGTATTCCCGTTACCCATACTGGCTACCCATGGAAACGAGCACAACTGATGGTAAAGGAAGGGATTGCAGATGCATTTATTACCATGCCTACCGCAGAGCGTCGGACCTACACTGTAATTGGAGTAGAACCTGTAATAGAATTTGCGTTACGCATTGTCACTCAGAAAGACAATCCGAAAATCAAGGAGATGGAGTTGATCACCTCCATTGAGCAATTAAAAGAGTATGAAGTCACCGATTATCTTGGTAACGGGTGGGCTGAGCGAAACCTGAAAGAGGTTACTGTCCAATGGTTACCTGAAATTGACAAAATATTTCCCTTCCTGGTTGAAAAGCGGGCTGACCTTATCGTGGCTTCAAAACGAACCGCCTATGACATGAAACGCCTGGGCTATGAATCCCAACTCACGATTCTTCCCAACAAGCTGTCCTCAGTATCTTTTTATTTGTGTGTGGGGAAAAATTCTCCCTACAAAGACAGATTAAATGATTTCGACCGAATCCTTAAAGAAATGCACGAAGACGGGACAATAGATCGTATCGAAGAATCCTACTATCGTGACTGAGAGCTCGCGACAGGGACGGAAGATAAAAATACTCTCTCCTCAACAAAACCGTATTCATTCTTTTTCCTGATTACCATCGAAACTCAGCTTTGCAACCCGGAGTTGTTCCGTGTCGATTATATGGGACGCCATAAACCCATCCATGGGGGCTCTGCTGCGGCCGTCCAGGCCGCAGATGCCCATATAATCAACACGAAAAAACTCCTCCTCAGGCGGGTAGGCTGAGGATTAGTGGTAATCAGGTTCTTTTTTAACCGGATTCATCAACGTACCAATATTTTCTATTTCCACCTCAACCTGATCCCCTTCTTTGATAGGGCCCACACCACTTGGGGTACCTGTTATAATAATATCCCCGGGCTCCATGGTAAAATTCCGGGAAATAAAGGAGATAAGCTCTGGAATTTTAAAGATCATATGTCTGGTATTTGACTCCTGTACAAGCTTACCATTAAGACGGCACCGGATATCAAGGCACTGGGGGTCTCCTATTTCTTCCGGCGGGACAATAACCGGACCAATGGGACCAAATGTGTCCAGAGACTTCCCCCGAAACCATCCTGACTTATCAGTACGCTGCAGGTTTCTCTGACTGATATCGTTAAAACAGGTAAAGCCCATAACATGTTCCAGTGCTTCATTTGGATCAATATTTTTAATCCGGTTTTTGATAATGATGGCAAGTTCCGCCTCATAATCAGTACGGCACTCTTCAAAACCATAGTCACCGAGGAAAGATGGGAGAATAATCGGCTCTCCCGGGCCAATCAAAACATTAGGAGTTTTGGAAAAAAGCACTGGCTCTGCTGGTATCTCATCGGTAAAATTCTGCACATTTACTGATTTACTTTCCCTGATATGCTCAAGATAATTCAGTCCAAGAGCAATGATTTTACTTGGCCGGATTTCAACAGGTTCACCGCTTGTGGTTGGTAAAAATAAAGACATGGCAAGATCCTATACGTTTTCAAAGAAATAATTAAGCGCTGCGGTTCTCTGCTGTCACTCTCACATAACATTTAAAAAGAACAGATTCAGGCAGCCAATCAGAAAACCAAGTAATGCACCGAACAAATTAATATACTTGAACTGTTCTTCCATAATTGAGAGCAGAAGTCGTTCCAGGCGAATAAGATCCAGCGAATTCACCTTTTCTCTTACGATCTGTTGAATGTTTAACGACTCCACCAGCCCAGGAACTTCAACGGCAAGCATATTCGATGACATTTGGCGCAATGATTCATAAATTCCCTCTCTGACCCCGGCTGGAAGAAGTCTCGACACTTTACCAACAGGATGCTCAAGCAGACTTGTGAGTAAACTCTCAACCATCGAGTCCAGAGTCTTTCGTGTTTTCCTGGCTTTAAGAAGGGCAAAAACTTCCTGATTCAGCCACTCTCTTCCACGATTAAGGCCATCTTCTCCCAATAAATCAAATAGAATCTCACCAAGTGGAAGCTTACCACCATCGATATGCGTTTCCACGTTATCACGAATCATGGAGGCGAATGCATTGGTGGTTTCAGGTTCCTGGATCAAAGAAGTCAACTGCTGGCTCAGATTCGAACAAAAACCTTCCACCAGTTCATCGTGGCCATCCCCAACCATTTTGACAAGAGGAGTTTCAAGCATTGCGGTACTGCGTTCACGAAGAGCTGTGGCAACACGCCCCTGCACTTCTTCATTCTGGAGCCAGTTGACAATATCTTCCTCCTTTTCCTCCAGATATGCTCTCACCTTACTTTCTACAACGTCAGGTGTCAGAAAGCCGCTGGCCAGTGCTGCCATAGGCCCCATTCCCTGGATAAAGGAATCGACGCCCATACGTACACCCTTCACAATTCGATTCCTGATATCAGGTTCAGAAATAATATCTGCAAGTTTTGCCAGTAAAATCGGGGTCTGACTCTCGATACTGGTGATGATCAATTCCTGCATGGAACCGGGAAGAATATCCTTTAAACTCTTTTCCTGTTGCAGAGCAGCATATACCTTTTGCTGAACAAAGCTTTCCACCCATTCGGACATCGCAGGACTGGCAAACATCCTGGCAAGACTTTTTTCCAGGAATCTGTATGCGTTCTCTCTGTCATCCCCTGGAAGAAAAGTCTGAAGATCTGTGGCCAGCAATCGATCAAACTGCTCATCTATGGATTCTTCCAGTATCTTTGAGAAAGACTCTGAATCAAGGAAAGAATGAATGGCTTTCTGAGACTGATCCGTAATTGCATGGACGGCCACCTGATAATAGGTCTGGTATTTTCCGGGTATTACTTCACGGATTGGACCAAAATCCTTTTGCAACAGTACCTCTCCCCTGCTTTTAATGAGCTCATATAAGGTTTTCTGAAAACTCTCCTTTTCCAGTGCCCGACTGATTTCCTCACTGGTCAGCAAATGGCTCCCAACCATCTCTCCGATATTTTTCGCAAGATCCTCCCGTTTCGAGGGAATGACTCCTGGCGTCATGGGAATACGAATGCCAAACAGATGTTTTGCGGTAAGTGGTCGAAACAGCATCTTGATCGCAACTTTATTAGTAAGATAACCGATAAAGGCACCAATAACAGGTGGTGCACCATATTGCAGGACAGGAGCTAAATCAGAAGGATTAAATGGCATATGTTACTACCTCTGCTGGAGTTCTCACAATCTTCCAGGCATTATTATTTTCAAGTTCCGTACGATCCCGAAAACCCCATTCGACACCGATAGTTCTCATTCCAGCACCGTTACCGGTCTGCATATCCGTCGCAGTATCTCCCACATACAGTATATCAGCAACGGCAACTCCCATTTTTTCTGCAATCTCAAGAGCCCCTGCCGGATTGGGTTTTTTGGCAACACCATCCCGCTGCCCAAAGACAAATGCAAATGGCTGCTCGGGGAAAAATGTCTCCACGCATAGTTGTGTAAAGAGATGAGGCTTATTGGACAACACGGCAAGCTGCAGTCCGGCAGCTGATAAGGAAGCTATCATCTCAAATATCCCCTCATACAATCTGGTGTTCACATTCCAGGTATTTGTATAAATCTCGCCAAACTTGACCATATATTCATTGAGCTGTTCATCCGTTGCATTAGAGCCGGGAACAATCCGCTGCATCAGTGTTCTCAATCCTTCGCCGACAAAATAACGATAGGCATCCACGGGGTGAGCTGGAAAACCGAAGTTCTCAAGGGTTGCATTCGCCGCCATTGCCAAGTCATCGAGTGTATCAAGCAGTGTTCCATCAAGATCAAATATCAGACCTCTGCATTTCATTTTCTATCCTCTTTTGTTGTATCTATAATACGATAGGTCTTTTTATATTTTCTCCGCAACAATAGCAGTTGTAAAATTATCGTACAACTCAAATTAAGGGCTATTTTTTTTTGCTCAAGTCTTTTAGTATTATTAGATATTGGTTCCTTAAACCTTTTTTAACCTATACTCATAACTGAAACGGTTCAATATTATGTGGTTTATACATTTTATAAAATCCTCCATCGGTAAAAAATGGATTATGGCTGTCTCCGGTTGCTGCCTCATTCTTTTTCTTTGCTCCCATGCTGCCGGAAATGCCACTCTTTTTTCCTCCGTTGCACTTTTTCAGGCTTACGCAGACCAACTGCATAGCCACCCTTTGATTGTTTCTGTCTTCAGCAAGGGCTTATTTCTGGTTTTTGCAATCCATATAATCACAGGATCTTTACTATTCCTGCAGAACCGGAAAGCCAGGAGTCAGGGCTACAAAGTTCAGACCAGAGCGGTTAAAAATTCACAGGCATCCAGTACCATGATTTACAGTGGGCTTTTCATTCTGCTTTTCGCACTTGTTCACACTTCTGCTGTTTCTTTTGGAGATCATGGAACAATTGGCAATACCATTGCCGACCTGTTCAGCTCCTTCTTTATATCAATGTTCTATATCATTGCCTTTATCGCACTGGCCGTTCATCTGAGCCATGGATTCTGGTCAATGTTGCAGACATTTGGCGTTAATCATCCCACATACAACGGACTCATAAGCCGTCTGACCTATGTGGTTCCAATATTTTTTCTTCTCATATTCAGTGCCATCCCCCTTCTTTTTCTTTTTGGCACAGGAAAATAAACACGCAACAGGTAATTTCTTATGGAACTCAACGCCAACATCCCCTCCGGCCCCTTAGCTGAAAAATGGGACAACCATCGTTTTTCCTCAAAACTTGTCAATCCTGCCAATCGCAGGAAGTATAGAATTATCGTTGTGGGGACAGGCCTTGCCGGGGCCTCAGCTTCAGCAACTCTAGCAGAACAGGGCTATGAAGTGAGTACCTTCTGTATCCAGGACAGCCCGAGACGTGCCCACTCCATTGCGGCCCAGGGCGGCATTAATGCCGCCAAGAACTACCAGAATGATGGTGATTCCATTCAACGCCTCTTCTACGATACCATTAAAGGTGGAGATTTCAGATCCCGTGAAGCCAATGTGTACAGGCTGGCTCAGGTCAGTAATAACATCATTGATCAGTGTGTTGCTCAGGGAGTTCCTTTTGCCCGGGAATACGGCGGGACTCTCGCCAACAGGTCGTTTGGAGGGGCACAGGTTTCACGAACCTTTTATGCACGCGGCCAGACCGGCCAGCAGCTTCTGCTTGGTGCCTATTCAGCACTTTCCCGGCAGATAAAAAATGGCAAGGTTACCATGCACACCCGACAGGAGATGATGGATCTGGTTCTTGTTGATGGCAAAGCGCGTGGTATCGTCACACGTGACATCATCAGTGGCAAACTTTCAAGCCATTCAGCAGATGCTGTAATCCTTGCCACTGGAGGGTACGGTAACGCCTATTTTCTTTCCACCAATGCCATGGCTTCGAACGTGACAGCTGCATGGCGAGCACATAAGAAGGGTGCCGGTTTTGCCAACCCCTGTTTTGTCCAGATCCACCCAACCTGCATTCCGGTTCATGGCCACTTTCAATCGAAACTGACCCTAATGAGTGAAAGTCTTCGCAATGACGGTCGTGTCTGGGTTCCTAAGAAACCCGGAGATAGCAGAAGACCTGGATCAATACCGGAGGAAGAACGCGACTACTATCTTGAAAGCAAGTATCCGAGTTTTGGAAATCTTGTTCCGCGTGACGTTGCTTCGAGAAACGCAAAAGAACAGTGCGACGAAGGAAAAGGTGTCGGTACAACCAACCTTGCTGTTTACCTCGATTTTGCTGAGGCTATCCAGCGTGACGGAAAAGCCACCATCCTTAAGAAATATGGCAACCTTTTCCAGATGTATGAAAAGATCACAGCCTCTAACCCACTGCATGAGCCCATGATGATCTACCCCGCTGTTCATTACACCATGGGTGGGTTGTGGGTCGACTACAATCTGATGACCACCATCCCTGGGTTGTTCGCCATCGGGGAATGTAATTTTTCCGATCATGGTGCAAATCGCCTTGGTGCCAGTGCCCTGATGCAGGGCTTAGCCGATGGTTATTTTATTGTTGGAACTTGTATTGCAAATTATCTTGGTTCCAACCCTCTCGCTACGGTGGAAGCCTCTGAACAGCCATTTACTGAGGCACTGAAACAGGTTCAAGCCAACATCGCCAGGCTCCTGAAAAGCAGTGAAGGTGGCCCGGAAGGAAAACTAACCGTCGATGAAATTCATAAGGAGCTTGGACTTCTTCTCTGGGATCATTGCGGCATGGCCAGAAATAAGGAAGGTCTGGAAAAAGCGCTCAAAGAACTGCCTCTCATACAGAAAAAATTTTGGGATACCGTGTATATTCCTGGTACCGGTGAAGAACTCAATCAATCTCTTGAACGCGCCGGGCGACTTGCAGATTTTCTGGAATTTGCCGAAATTATGATTCGCGATGCACTGGCTCGTGAAGAATCCTGTGGCTGTCACCTCCGTGAAGAGAGCCAGACTGAAGAAAATGAGGCAAAACGTGATGATGCCGGATACAGTCATGTTTCAGTGTGGGAACATATGGGGGATGGTGAAGAACCGACTCTCCATAAAGAAGACCTGATTTTTGAAAACGTTACTCCAAGCCAGCGAAGTTATAAATAATAGAGAATTATTATGTCCATAGATACCATAGACCTCAGCCTTGAAATCTGGCGCCAGAAAGACTCCAAAGCAACTGGAAATTTTGAAACCTATGCCCTGCAAAACATCTCCACGGGTATGTCATTTCTGGAAATGCTCGATGTCCTGAATGAGAATCTCACCCGAGCAGGAAAAGACCCGGTAGCATTTGACCATGACTGCCGTGAAGGTATCTGTGGGATGTGTGGCGCTGTGATCAACGGCGTCGCCCATGGCCCTGAGCCAGAGACTACCCTCTGCCAGCTTCATATGCGCCACTTCAAAACTGGTGACACACTGGTCATAGAACCCTTCAGGTCACGTGCTTTTCCAATCCGGAAAGATCTCATTACAGATCGTAGTGCTCTCGACAGAATCATTCAGGCGGGTGGCTATGTCTCCGTAAACACCGGGGGAACCCCGGATGGTAATACTATCCCCATCCCCTCTGCTACTGCAGAACTTGCAATGGATGCAGCTTCCTGTATTGGCTGTGGTGCCTGCGTTGCTAGTTGCCCAAATGGGGCGGCCATGCTCTTCACAGGTGCAAAGATCTCCCAGCTCTGCCTTTTACCTCAGGGCCAGCCGGAACGGACTGAACGTGCATTAGCCATGGTAAAAGCCATGGACACCGAAGGATTTGGAAATTGTACCAATGAACGTGAATGTGAGGCGGTCTGTCCCAAGGGGATTTCAATTAGAAACATTGCCAGAATGAACAAGGAATTTGTCAAGGCAACATTTTTCGGATAAAATATTCAATTCGACTCCTCACCTATCAGCAGACATCCCCCTCCATTAGAAAATGCAGGGGGATCATTACTTACACTGAAATCAAAAAAGTTAAGTCCGAATGAAATATCAGTAAGTACCAGAGGAATCTGCGGGTACTCCAAACGCAAAAATTCACTCAATTCAAAAATCTGCAGATTGTTACGCCCGGTGAATACCTTGGCCGGACGATAACTATGTGAGAGGAAAAAGCTGAATTTCCGTGGTTTTTTATAACCCTCGACGATTACTCCATTCAATCGTATTGAAAGACGATTTTCACATTCAAATATCTGCTGCGTAGCAATTTCAGCCAACAGGATGTTCCCTTGAAGAGGCTTGCTGGTACGAACATCGTCCACATAGTCAACAGGCAATACCACCATTCCATCCGGCATATAAAACGAGGCGATCTCGCTCAAAGCCTCAATAAAGTCATCGGAAATCTGTTGGGCTTGCATATCTTTCCTTACTGCATAATCAAAGGGTGATTCAAGATTCACACTTTCCTCTCTTGACACCTCAGTAGAAGCAAAATGAAAAAATCATCAGGGCATTGCTTTTTTTAGTGTAATTACTTTTATACGATTTGCCTGTTTCGTAATCACTATAGCGTGGATAAAACAGCTATATGAAGTATATAATCATAAAATCCAATCCAATCACAGAGTCTTCATTCCTCTATGCGAGCAGATGAGGAGTTTTTTTTTACTAATTGGCCTGATATTATTAAGATGTTATCCTGTGGTGGATTAAAACAGTTATTCTATTTTTTTTCAGGCTTACTAAAAAATGCGTGTTCATACTCTAATCATAGGTGGCGGCCCCGGTGGACTTGCATGCGCAAAAGTCCTGGCCGATGCAGGTATAGATACCCTTGTCCTTGAACGAAAACAGACCATTGGCCCCAAGGTTTGTGCCGGAGGAATCACCTGGAGTGGATTAATCAGCCGTGTCCCTGAAGACCTTGCTGAAAAAAGTTTCCCACTTCAACATATTAAAACACCTCTCCAAAGTACCTGTATACAAGAAGAGATTCCCATTATTGCCACAGTAAACCGTGAACGACTCGGACAATATATGGCACGACTTGCAACCGATGCTGGCGCCGAAATTCGTACCGGAGTCATGGTACGAAGTGTTTCAGAGGGCTCTGTCAAAATTCAGGACAGGACAAACCTCAGGCTGGACACAATACATTTCGACAATTTAGTTGGGGCGGATGGCTCAAGTTCTCTGGTACGGCGACATCTTGGCATTCCATGCGAGCAGCTTGGCATAGGGATAAATTATCAACTCCCTGGTGATGTAGTTAAAATGGAATGGCATCTCAACAATCGACTCTTTGGCAACGGCTATGCGTGGATTTTTCCGCACAGAAAAACCGTTTCCATAGGTGCCTATGCCGACCGGAAAACCATGGGTCCAGGTAAACTCAAGACAAACCTCATTACCTGGGCTGCCGGGCAGGGATTTTCTCTGAAGCAACACTCCGCTAAAGCTGAATATATTAACTTTGATTTCCAGGGATGGAATTTCGGTCATATATTCCTTGCCGGTGATGCAGCTGGTCTCGCCTCGGGACTCACCGGAGAAGGAATATACCCTGCTATAATTTCCGGTGAACAGATCGCCCACACGATCATCAATCCCGATCACAGTCCTGCTGTTATGAACAGGTTGATTGCTAACCATGACAAACACAGGCGAATGGTTGCAATAAGCGGCAAAAGCGGGTTGTTCAACTCCCTGCTCGCAGAAGTGGTGACACTGGGCCTGCGATCAGGTATGATAAAATTCAGCAAACTTGAAATGGCTGTTTGAACAGACTAACTCCTTATTTGGCGCTAACCAGTGTTAGCAGGTCTATTCAACTTCAGCAGACTAAAAAGGTTATCAACCCCTTCCAGCACACTATCAAACCATCATGACTCCACCCAAAAAAAACAACTCTCTTCTTATAAATATAGCCTTCGTGGGAGTGGCAGTGGGCCTGCTTGCATTTCTCCTGAGAGCTCCCGAAATCACCACCCCAAAGCTTCCCCACGACGACGAACACGAACGTTTTTTTGCCATGAAGAAAAAAACAGCCGGAAAAATATGTGTAGAATGCCACAGTCCCGAAGGCGTTTACCCACTCCCAGAAGACCATCCACCAAAGTACCGCTGTTTATTCTGCCATAGAAGAGATTAAATGAAGCCTCTATCAAGTATCCAGGCTTCTTCGCACCATCTCAAACACATCGCCTGAAAGTCCCTCCTTCTCAGCAATACGCTGTAGCTGCGCTTTCATTAACTTCTGCCGGACTGTGTCATATCGTTTCCACGTCGAAAACGGTGTGGTCAATCGTGAAGCGATCTGAGGGTTGCGCGAATCCAGGTCGATAATCTGATCAGCCAGAAAACAATACCCCTCCCCCTTCGAATTGTGAAAAGCAACATGATTACCACCGAAGGCACCTATAAGAGAACGTACCTTATTGGGATTGGAGATAGAAAATGCAGGGTGATGCATCAAATCCTTAACCGATGCAAGTGTGGATGGCAGGCTTGAGCTGGCCTGAAGGATAAGCCACTTATCCATGACCAGCACATCATCCTTCCATTTTTCATAGAAATTCTGAAGTAGTTCCCCGCGTTCAGGGATATCACAGTGACTCATGGCCGAGAGGACGGCAATGACATCGGTCATATTATTGCCATTCTCATACTGTTCCATGGCCATATCCACGTCACTCTGGTCAGGTCGCTCCCCTGCAAGCAAATAGGAAAGAGCGACGTTTTGCAACCGTCTCCGGCCCATTGCTTCAGATGTCAGTTCATACTCTCCTCTGTTTGTATTTCCCTCCCAAACCGCTCTGAATTCCGCCTGAAGGAGATTAGCCAGTTCCCGGCGGACAAACCTTCTGGCGAGATGCAGATTGTCAGGATCGATCACCTTCATCTGCTGGGCAAGATAATTTTCCTCAGGCAAACTAAGTGCCATTCCAAGTAGCGATTTATCACTTTCCCTATCCGTCAGTATTCGTCTCACGGCATCAATAAATAACGGGTCAAGAACCGCCTGGCGATTCTGCTGCAGGACACTGGTGAGTTCCAGGATCACAGATTCACTGAGACGAAATGATGCATCCCAGCGATTAAAAGGATCGGAATCGTTGGCCATAAGAAAGGCAAGCTGTTCACGGCTCTGCCATGGTTCGACTTTCACCGGAGCCGAAAATCCACGCAGCAGCGAAAGAACCGGTTTTTCATGAATCCCCTCAAACGTGAAGGTTTCTTCCGCGCTTTTCAGCTCCAGTAGCGCGTTTTTTAGCTCCATATCATTGCCATTGCTGTCAAGAAGCCCAAAGGATATTGGGATGTGAAAAGCTTTTTTATCTTCCATACTTTGACTTGGCGTGGAGGGACAGCGCTGGGAAAGTGTTACCTTGTACCGTTGCCCTTCAACGTCCCATTCTTCGGTGACTGTAAGCTCGGGTGTCCCCGCCTGGCTATACCAGAGTTTGAATTGATCAAGATCAACGTCGGAGGCTGTTGCCATGGCTGATACAAAATCATCACAGGTCACCGCCTGACCGTCGTGCCGCTTAAAATACAGATCAATCCCTTTGCGGAAATCTTCAGCCCCAAGCAGAGTGTGCATCATACGGATAACCTCAGCACCCTTATTGTACACGGTCACGGTATAAAAATTATTAATCTCCAGATAGGAATCAGGCCGGACAGAATGAGCCATGGGGCCTGAGTCCTCACGAAACTGAAAACTGCGCAGGACGCGAACATCTTCAATTCGCTGGACTGGTCGAGAATTCATGTCAGATGAAAACTCCTGATCCCGAAATACGGTAAGGCCTTCCTTCAGACTGAGCTGGAACCAGTCCCGGCAGGTTACCCTGTTGCCGGTCCAGTTATGAAAATATTCATGGGCTATCACCCCTTCCACACCAAGATAATCCTGATCCGTTGCCGTCTCGGGGCTTGCCAGGACATATTTGGAATTAAAGACATTGAGCCCCTTATTCTCCATGGCACCCATATTGAAATCGTCGACCGCAACTATCATATAGGTATCCAGATCATATTCAAGACCGAACACCTCTTCATCCCAGGCCATACTTTTCTTGAGAGAGGTCATGGCGTGACCGCATTTTTCACGATTTTTTGCCTCCACGTAGATGCGCAGATCAATCCTGCGCCCGGAGCATGTTGTGAATTCATCCTGGATAAAAATAAGATCCCCAGCCACAAGGGCAAAGAGATAACACGGTTTAGGGAAAGGATCCTCCCATACTGCAAAATGACGGCCGCCTTCAAGCATCCCCTCTTCGACAAGATTCCCGTTTGACAGAAGAACCGGGCAATCGACAATATCACCTTCGATACGAGTAACAAACCGTGCCATAACATCGGGCCTGTCGAGATAATAGGTTATCTTACGAAAGCCCTCCGCCTCGCACTGGGTACAGAAGTTACCGCTGGAACGATATAATCCTTCAAGCGCTGTGTTTTTGTCGGGGTAGATCCTGGTACTGACCTCAAGAACAAAGCTATCCGGCATATCAATAAGAACCATGCCTTTTCCCTCGAGTCGATACCGGGAGGCAGGCAATTCGCTTCCATCTACTGCCACAAAGAGCAACTCGAGATTTTCACCATTGAGGAAAAGCTCATTACTGTTGCTCTTCGCTTCTTGATTCCTCTGAAAAACAGATTTCGCCTTCACCACACAATCTTTTTTCCCTAGTATAAAATTCAGGTTGAGATCAGTTATAAGAAAATCTGGTACCCGATAGTCCTTGCGATAAATAGTTGAATGCTCAGTGTTTGACATTTTTTCCCTTGGTTCCTGTTAGAAAAGGTTTGTTGCCGTTGACAGCGGCTCCTTTCCAGTATATTTTCCGACGACTTAATGAAAAGTATCTCCATATTCATTCACCATATCAAACTTGAGGCAATAATCCCATGATCAAGATCAACGAACATTATCTTAAACTTCAGGCATCCTATCTTTTTTCTAATATTGCAAAAAAGGTTGGTGAATTTCAAAAATCAAATCCTGACAAAGAAATCATTCGCCTTGGTATTGGTGACGTTACCCGTGCCTTGCCCCAGGCTTGCACCGAAGCATTTCACAAAGCCGTGGATGAAATGGCTGCAGATTCAAGTTTTCGTGGCTATGGCCCTGAGCAGGGATATGATTTTCTCCGTGAAGCCATTGTAAAAAATGATTTTCAGTCGCGCGGTGCTGATATTGCAGCCGATGAGATCTTTGTCAGTGATGGTGCAAAATGTGATACCGGCAACATTCAGGAACTGTTTACTCAGGATGCCAGAATCGCTATCCCGGACCCTGTTTACCCCGTTTACCTCGACACCAATGTCATGGCTGGACGAACCGGAAATTTCGAAGATGGAAGATATAAGGGAATTGTCTATCTTGATGCTACGAAAGAGAACAACTATGTGCCCGGCCTGCCTGAAGAGAAAGTGGATCTCATCTACATGTGCTTTCCCAACAATCCCACCGGGTCCACCATAACTAAAGCGGAACTTCAAACATGGGTCGATTATGCAAGAGAAAATCAGGCCCTGATTCTTTTCGATGCGGCCTATGAAGCATTTATTCGTGACGAGTCCCTGCCAAAGTCCATTTATGAAATTGAGGGCGCTAAAGAAGTAGCTATAGAATTCAGATCGTTCTCCAAAAGTGCCGGATTCACCGGAACTCGCTGTGCCTACACGGTGGTTCCGAAGGAATGCACAGCTTACGATGCCAGGGGCGGCAAGCAGGCTATTCATCCATTGTGGAACCGTCGCCACTGTACCAAGTTCAATGGCGTTTCCTATCCTGTGCAGCGGGCAGCCGAGGCTGTTTACAGTGAAGCTGGAAAAACACAGGCAAAAGAACTGGTTACAGGATATTTAAAGAATGCCGATCTTATTGCATCGGAGATTAAAAACCTTGGCTATGATTTTGTCGGGGGTGACAACTCTCCATACATCTGGATTGAAGCAAAGCGTGACTCCTGGGAGTTCTTTGACATGCTTCTTGATAAGGCAGGAGTGGTCTGTACCCCGGGAGCCGGATTTGGAAAATGCGGAGAGGGATATATCAGACTGTCTGCATTTAATTCCTACGCAAATGTGGAAAAAGCAATGGCCAGGATTAAAAAAGCTCTGGCATAACTCCTTTTACCTTCGTACTCCAGGAGATTCCCCGGAGTACGAAGGGTAATGGATTTCGTATGCCTATTTTTTTTCAAGTGTTGCAGGTTTAAAAATCAGTTTTTCCTCCTTCCCCTCCATCTCCTGAAAAGCGTTAAAGCCCTGTGTCTGCAAAAATTTAATCACATCCTGAACCAACCGTTCCGGAGCAGAGGCTCCGGCAGTGATACAGATTGTAGATACACCTTTCAGCCACTTCATTTCAATATCAGATTCGTCATCAATAAGATAGCCACGCATTCCGGCCCGTTCGCCTACTTCTCGTAATCTGTTTGAATTGGAGCTGTTTTTGGATCCAACGACCAGCAGAATATCACAGCTTTCCCCAATCTTTCGCATGGCCTCCTGCCGATTCAAGGTTGCATAACAGATATTTGACTTCTGTCCCTTTATATTTGGAAAACGACTCAGCAAAACATCCCGTATCCCAGCTATATCATTCTGACTGAGAGTCGTCTGAGTAACATAAGCCACTCGATCGGGATCCTGAACCTCAACCCCTCTGGCCTCATCTTCTGAAGCTACCACATGGACATTTCCTAGAACCCGTCCGGCAGTTCCTTCCACCTCGGGGTGATTATGATGACCGATAATCATGACATCGTAGCCATCGGCATAATACTTCTCCACCATATTATGCACGGACCAGACCAGAGGACAGGTACCATCGATGGTTCGCAACCCAAGTGTTTTTGCCCGCATCTCGGTCTCAACAGATACCCCATGAGCACTGAAGATACAGATGGCCTTACGAGGGATATCAACAAGATCATTTACAAAGATAACCCCCATGTTTTCAAGTTCCTGTACCACATGTTTGTTGTGGACGATTTCATGGAGTACATAAATAGGTGAACCATATTCCTTTACTGCCAGTTTGACCGTTGATATTGCCCGATCAACTCCTGCACAAAAACCACGTGGATTTGCCAAAACAATCTTCTTGTCTTTTTTTACCATGACTTCCTCAATTTATACATTAACACCCTAACCATCTCTTTATTATAAAAAAAATCAACCACATTGTTCACTATTATTGATCAAACTTTTTTCCAATTTGTTTTTTATTTTGGATTTGACTTGATATCATATAGAGTTTAATAAGGTGCAGTATCTAGCAGGAATTCAGCAATTTCACCACTTCCAAAAAGGAAAATAATATATGTCCCTTTCTCAAACATTCACCGTGACCCAGCCAACTCAAATTCAGTTCGGTGCAGGTACCATTGCCAATCTTGCTACAACAGTAAAAAACTTCAATGGAACTAACGTATTCCTGGTGATTGATCCGGGCCTGGTAAAAGCCGGTCTGGTCAAAACCATCACTGCTCCCCTCAAAAAAGCAAAAATCCCCTTTACTGTTTATGACAAAATCGATCCTGAGCCAGGTCTCAAACTAGCCGACAAAGGTACAACACTTGCCAAAAAATCGGGGTGCGACTGTGTTGTTGGCGTTGGTGGCGGTTCTGCCATGGACGTTGCAAAGGCAATCGCGATCCTCCTCACAAATGGAGGGAAAGCTGTTGACTATCTCGGCCTGGGTCTCATAAAAAAACCTGGTGTTCCAAAAATCATGGTTCCCACTTCCTCTGGAACTGGGGCAGAGGTAACATTCACCGCAGTATTTATCAATGAGAAAACCGGCTCTAAGGGCGGCATGAACGGCGACCCACTCTATCCCGACGCTGCCATTCTTGATCCGGAACTTACCCTTAGCCTTCCACCCCACGTAACTGCTTTTACGGGAATTGACGCCCTCACCCATGCACTCGAAGCCTACACATCAACCCAGGCTCACACTCTCTCTGAGATGTATTCTCTTGAAGCTATAAACCTTATAGCTGCCCATCTTCCTGCGGCCTATGCCAATGGTAACAATCTGGAAGCACGCTCCGCAATGCTTATGGGATCTCTTCTTGGCGGCAAAGCACTGGCTACTGCTGGCGTTGGCCTGGTGCATGCCATGGCTTACCCCATGGGGGGAATGTTTGGTATCCCTCATGGCCTTGCAAATGCAGTACTTCTGCCCTATGTTGTGGAATATAATCTCATTGGAGACATGGAAAAATTTGCAATTCTTGCTGAGGTTCTTGGCCAAAACACCTCTGACCTCACCTTGAGAGAATCGGCAAGTCTCTGTGTCGACGCACTTTTCAATTTAAATGATGATGTTGGTATTCCTGGCACTCTGAAAGATCTTGACATCCCCTTCGATGCAATACCTGAGATGGCAAAAATCGCACTCACTGTAACCAGGCCTGTGGAAAACAATCCAAGGAAACCAACCCTTGAGGACGTAATTGGGATCTACGAAACTGCTTTTAATGGTGATATTTCTTTTTAGGAACCTTTACACAAAATAATAATCAATGCAGTTTAGCTGCTTTTTTTAACCGAGAGACAGGATGTACTGTCTCATAAACTCTCTCCATGGAGGAAAGAAAATGAACAAATTATTCGGAATTTTGTCAGTGATCTGTCTCAGTATGGTCATGACATTTGCTACAGCAGCAGATTCCCACGCAAAAAAACGTATTGTCTTTGGTGGTGGTCCTGCCGGTGGTACTTTTCAGGTAGTTGCCAACGCCATTCAGGTTTACCAACCTGTTAAAGATATGGCCGATTTCACTGTTAAAGCGCAATCCTCTGCCGGCTCTGTGGAGAACCTGCGCAAGGTAGACTCAGGTAAGTCTGATTTTGGCGTGGTTTACTCTGGACACGTGTATCTTGGCGCCAATGGCAAGATGAAAAATGACCCCAAAAAATATGAGAATGTAATGGCTGTTGCCTATCTTTACGGCGCTCCAGCTCAGCTTGTTGTTCGTGCAGATTCCGGAATCAAATCCGTAAAAGATCTTGCAGGCAAAAAAGTAGGTGTTGGTAATGCCGGCTCCGGTGCCTTTGCCAACTGTGAACTTTTCTTCACCCATATGGGTGTGTGGGACTCAGTTGAACGTAATGCAATGGGCTATAACGATGCCGCAGCGGCATTTGGCAACAATCAACTCGATGCATTCTGGCTCTTCACTGCATTCCCATCCGGAGCAGTTATCATGGCAGCACAGACCAATGACATCGCTCTTGTTGATCTTGGAGCAGATGCCATGGCCTCAGGATTTTACGAGAAATACCCATATTTCGCTAAACTCTCAGTTCCTGCTGGAACATACAAGGGTGTAGAGACAGCCACTCCGTCCTTTCAGGATTCTGCTCTTTGGGTAGCCAACAAAGACGTACCGGAAGACGTTGTGTACAAGCTCCTCAGCGTTATTTATACCGATGAAGGTCTCGCCCATATGGTTGGACAGAAAAAAACCTTCAAAGAGATGTCTATTGCAAGTGGTGTAAACGGAATCGTCACTCCAATGCATCCGGGTGCCATTAAATTCTGGAAAGAGAAAGGCGTGTTATAAAACAGGCTGAGGGTTTATCAGGCTGAAGACTGAAGGTAAGGCATACACTCATTATCTTCTTCTTCAGCCTTTTTGCTTTTACTTCCCCTTCACCTATCCACCAGCAATTCGTTCCCTAAAACGAGGTTTCCCCCGTGTACGATGATCTAAAACGATTTGAACAGTTACTCTTCGACGTTTGCGCAGTAGGTCTATTGCTTTTTTATTCCTATGCTGCCGTTATATCTCCTGCTGCGACCCAATATCATCGAGGGATATATGTCATTGTTACCTATGTACTTGTCTTTCTTCTGTACCGTTCCAAATCCATCTTCGGACGGATCATTGATTACCTGTTGATTGTGCTTTCCATTGGAAGCATTGGCTACTGGATATTCAACTTCGAAGCCATCAATTACCGGACTGGTGCAGAGACCCCACTTGATACATGGATTGCCGTAGTTGGCGTGTTGCTTGGCATTGAACTCGCCAGACGTGTAGTCGGTGTTGTGTTTGTATTTATTGGTGTTCTTATGCTTGCCTATGGGGTATATGGAGATTTCATGCCTGATCTTCTCTCCCACGCAGGCGATACCTTTCCTGCTCTCTGCACCTCTATCTTTTACAAGAGTGACGGTATCTTTGGCATTATGGCAAATGTTCTCGCCACCTATATTCTGCTCTTTGTTTTCTTTGGTGCCTTTCTTGAAAAATGCGGTGCCCAGAAATTCTTTATCGATTTTCCACTTGCTGCAGTTGGTCATAAGATTGGAGGACCCGGCAAAGTGGCTGTTATCGCATCAGGTCTCTTTGGATCCATCTCGGGCAGTGCCATCGCAAATACCGTATCAACAGGTGCTTTCACCATCCCGATGATGAAAAAAGCCGGCTTCAAACCCCATATTGCCGGGGCTATTGAACCAGCCGCCTCCATCGGCGGAATGTTTATGCCACCCATTATGGGAGCAGGTGGATTTATCATGGCGGAACTCACGGGTCTGCCTTATTCTCGTATTATGCTGGTAGCCCTCTTTCCTGCCATCATGTATTTTTTCTCCGTCTTTGTCATGGTTCATTATGAAGCAAAGAAAAATAACATTGTAGGTGAAAAATCAGAACACAGTGCCAGGGAAATTTTTATGAAAGAATGGTATTACACAATCCCACTCATGGTAATCACCATTTTTATGCTTCTTGGATATTCACCCGGCTACTCCGCCATTCTTGGCCTTATTTCATGTATTGTTATTTCCTGGTTCCGTAAAGAAACCCGAATTGGCCCCAAAGAATTCCTGGTAGCATCAAGGAAAGGAGCAGAATCCAGTCTTAAGATCGGTGCTACTGTAGGTGTTATTGGCATTATTATTGGTGTCCTGACCTTCAGTGGACTGGTTCTCACCTTTGCTGATATTGTTATTTCGCTCGCAGGCGGATCCCTGGTTCTCACAATCCTCCTCATTGCCCTTGCATCCCTTGTGCTTGGTATGGGAGTACCTGTAACAGCTGCCTACCTGATCACCGCAGTGGTTGCAGTGCCGGCACTCACCCATCTTGGAGTAAACGAGCTGGCTGCACATATGATAGTGTACTGGCTTTCACAGGACTCAAATATTACACCGCCAGTTTGCATTGCAGCTTTTGCGGGAGCAACCATCGCCAAAGCAAATATGTGGAAGACAGCCTTTTCCGCCTTTAAATTCGCCAAGTTTCTGTACCTTGGCCCCTTTCTTTTTGGATTTGTACCGGGATTCTCTCTCGATGGAAGCTCCATGGATATAATCAAGGCCTTTATTATGATTATCTTTGCTACCTGGTTGTATTCCTACTTCCTGAGTGGAATATGGATTAAATCTCTCTTTGGCAGGAAACAGGCTGCATAACAGTTAAAAAACAGTCCTTCCAGACTCTACAGGGATCCCATTCTGTCGACACAGCGACATGGGCTCCCTGAAACAGTTTCTATGAAAGGTTATCGGTTTTTTCACCGTTCGTACTATCATTAACTTTCTCATCGCAACATCTCCGCCAGAAAACAGGACTACATATGCGGAAAATCGAAAACTGGATTGGAGATATGGTCATCCGGTACCGCTGGCTGTTTGTCCTTGGTCTTCTCGGTTCTGCTCTCCTGTCTGCAAACGGTATACGTTTCCTCACCTTCTCCAACGACTCACGAATGTTTTTCTCCGAGGAAAACCCTCAACTGCAAGCTTTGGAGGCACTGGAAAAAACCTACACCAAGGTGGAAAATGTCCTTTATCTTATTGCTCCAAAGTCAGGAAACATATTTGAAAGAGAGACTCTTCAAGCCGTAGAATTCCTCACCGAACAGTCCTGGCGCCTTCCCTTCTCAAGCCGGGTCAACTCTTTGAGTAACTACCAGCACACCAGGGCTTTTGAAGATGACCTTATGGTTTCAGACCTTATAGCAGGTGCTGAATCCCTTACCGATGCAGAGATCGCAGCAATAAAGAAGACTGCCCTCGCTCAACCCATGCTTCTCACCAGCATGATTGACAAAAAGGGTAGTGTTACCGCAATCAATGTTAATATAATCAAGCCAGACGATGGCAGTTATGACCTGCAGGAGATCAATGATGCGGCCCTGAATCTCCATCGACTTATGAAGGACACCTATCCATTTCTCGACATCTATCTCACTGGCGGTGTCATGATAGATTCAGCCTTTGGCGATGCTCCTGCAAAAGACATGCGAACACTTATCCCCGTCATGTTTGGGCTCCTGCTCTTTCTCATTGTTATTTCCCTTCGTTCAATCATGGCAACAGTGGCCACTCTGCTTATCATCATACTGTCTACCATCACTGGTCTTGGTCTTGCCGGGTGGATGGGAATCGTGATAACACCAGCCTCTGCCAACGCGCCAATTATCATCCTGACCCTTGCGGTGGCTGACTCCATTCATATACTGGTTACCATTTTTCACCAGATGAGAAAGGGTACAGTAAAAACTGCTGCAATCAAAGAGTCCATCAGGGTAAACTTAAAACCTGTAGTGATAACGAGCGTCAGTACAGCAATAGGCTTTCTGACCATGAATTTTTCCGATGCGCCACCCTTCAGAGATCTTGGAAATATTGTGGCCATGGGCGTTATGGCAGCTCTTATCTACTCAATTTTCTTTATGCCAGCACTTCTGGCCGTCCTTCCGTTGCGCACCAGACA
Source organism: Desulfocapsa sulfexigens DSM 10523 (assembly GCF_000341395.1). Classification (GTDB taxonomy): domain Bacteria; phylum Desulfobacterota; class Desulfobulbia; order Desulfobulbales; family Desulfocapsaceae; genus Desulfocapsa; species Desulfocapsa sulfexigens. The sequence goes on from NC_020304.1 coordinate 3,645,528, forward strand.
AAACAGATCAGAACAACACAGGATATTTGGCCTCCTGGCTGAATTTGTTATCAGGCGCCGCACCCCTGTTTTCTGGTTTATGATAGCGATGATTCTTTTCACCAGCAGCGGAATGTCAAAAATTTATCTCAACGACGAATTTATAAAATATTTTGATACCAGCTATCCCTTTAGAGTGGCATCTGATTTTGCAGCGGAACACTTGGCAGGACTTGAAATCATAGACTGGAACCTCAATTCCGGAGAAGAAGGCGGCATCAATGACCCCAAATACCTGGAAACAGTCGATGCTTTTGCCAACTGGTTTCGTGCTCAACCAGAAGTCAGGCACGTTTATACCATCACTGATATTATGAAACGTCTCAATCAGAACATGCACGGCGATGATCCGGCATGGTATAAACTTCCTCAGGAAAGGGATCTTGCTGCTCAATATTTGCTTCTCTACGAGATGAACCTGCCTTTCGGTCTTGATCTCAACAATCGTATCAATGTGGATAAATCTGCTATCCGAATGACCGTTGCCACTCCAAATATCGGGACAGCTGCAATTCTTGACCTTGAGCGCCGCGGCCGTGAATGGCTTGATATCAACGCTCCTTCCATGACAACTTATGGATCCGGGCTTTCCATTATATTCTCCTTCATCTCAAAGCGAAATATCGATTCCATGCTGAAAGGTTCCGTTATTGCTCTGATTCTTATTTCGCTTATCATGATCGTGGCATTACGTGATATAAAACTTGGCATTTTAAGCCTGATACCTAACCTCACTCCTGCTTTTATGGCCTTTGGTGTCTGGGGACATATGGTCGGACAAGTCGGCCTAGCCGTCTCAGTTATGATAGCCATGACTCTTGGTATTGTTGTTGATGATACCGTTCATTTTATTTCAAAATATCAACGTGCCAGGAAAGAACATGGCATGGATGCTGAAGATGCTGTGAGATACGCTTTTAACACCGTAGGATCCGCAATCTGGGTTACTACCCTGGCCCTGGTCGGCGGCTTTGGTGTGCTTTCCTTCTCCGGATTCCAAATCAATGCCCATATGGGTTTGATGACGACAATAACCATTATTTTCGCCATAATTCTCGATTTCTTCTTTCTCCCAACACTCCTCTTAAAACTGGAGAGTACCAGATGATTCTTCTCAACCCCCTTTCGATGTATGGTCTGTTCACTGTTCTTCTTTTATCTCAGTGTTTTCTCATCTCCACCGCCTCCTGTGAAACTGCCGAGGAAAAAGGGCTGGCTATTGCTATGGAGGCTGATCGGCGCGATAATGGTTTTGGTGATTACACTGCAGACATGACGATGACTCTTAAAAACCGACATGGCAAGGAAAGTAAACGACTCATTCGCAGCAAAACACTTGAGGTACCGGGAGATGGTGATAAAAGCCTTTCCATTTTCGACACCCCACGCGATGTAAAGGGAACCGCATTCCTCAGTTTTTCTCATAAAATCGGAGATGACGAGCAATGGTTGTATCTTCCTGCTCTTAAGCGGGTCAAAAGAATAAACTCCCGCAACAAGTCAGGATCATTTATGGGCAGCGAATTTGCTTACGAAGATATTGCCAGCCAGGAACCTGAAAAATTCACCTATAAACATCTCCGGGAAGAAGAATATCAGGGGCAACTCTGTTTTGTTGGCGAAAGTTATCCCGTAGATACCAAAAATTCCGGCTACACCAAACGTGTTTCATGGGTTGACAAGGCGGAATATCGTCTGCAGAAAGTCGAATTTTACGATCGTAAAAACAGTCTTTTAAAAACACTGACAGTGAATGGATATCGCCAGTATCTTGACAGATACTGGCGCCCAGAGAGCATGAACATGGTGAACCATCAAACCGGGAAATCAACCACACTGGTATGGGAAAATTATTTATTCCGTACCGGACTCACAGACAATGACTTCAACTCCACCAGCCTGAAACGTGTCCGCTAACGCAATTCGAATGATGATTCCAGGTGTCTTGAGTTACCTTGTTCTGACTCTGCTTCTGTTGCCATCCCATGCTGCTGGATTTGAAGCCAGAGGAGATCTTTCCGCTCAGGGATTTCTCTTTCTTGAAAATGGAGCCTGGCCACACCAGGAAAAGCAATTCGCATCCGTTGCCGGGAACCTCCAGCTGCACCATGAAGCAGCTGATAATTTCCAATTCACGGTGGATGCCTTTTACCGTATTGACAGTGAAGACAGGGAGAGGACTCACGGGGACCTGCGGCTCGCTGAAGTTCTCTACTTTACCGACAACTGGGAGATCACTTTTGGGCTGGGACGGGTTTTCTGGGGTGCCACGGAGTTTGTCCACCTGGTTGACATCATCAATCAGACCGATCAGGTTGAAGCACCGGATGGCGAAGAGAAACTCGGGCAGCCCATGGTACACCTCACTGTTCCTCGTGACTGGGGCGTTATCGAAGCCTTTGTTCTCACATGGTTCAGAGAACGAACCTTTCCTGGTGAGAAAGGAAGAGTCCGAACTCCTCTTCCCGTTGACGCGGACCAGACCCAATATGAAAGCGGCGCTGAAGAGCATCACACCGATCTTGCCATGCGCTATTCTACAATACTTGGTGATGTAGCAGATTTTGGTATCTACTACTTCAATGGTACAGCACGTGATCCTGTACTGTTATTTTCACAGGACAACTCTGGGACTCCTGTATTGTATCCCTACTATGAACAGATTGGTCAGATTGGCCTTGATCTTCAAATGGTTGCCGGAGAGTGGCTGTTCAAGGCAGAGGCATATTATCGCAGCGGTCAGAGCAGATCATACGGTGCCACCACCTTTGGATTTGAATACACCCTTGTTGGAATTGCAGATACTATGATGGATCTTGGACTCATCGGGGAATATGTCTATGATGATCGTGACGATGGCTGGTTACCCACCATCTATGAAAATGACCTTATGGCTGGTCTGCGCCTGGCAGTAAACGATATGGATGACTCCAATATCCTGCTTGGAGCCATCCGTGACATCCCTTCAGGCTCCACAACTATTGCTGTGGAAGCCAGTCGTCGAATCGGTGAATCAGTCCGACTCAACCTGGATGCTTCTTTCTTTGTTAATATGGATAGTCAGGATCCCGCATTCAGCTTTGCCAGAGACGATTTCATAAAACTTGAAATACTTTACTACTGGTAAATTACACATAAAATCCCCCTCCTAATCAAAACGAAAAAAAGGCTTTCTGAAAAATAAATGACATCAAACAACAAAGGGCTTTTTGCAGCATTGGGAGCCTTCACAATATGGGGTCTGCTTCCTCTCTACTGGAAGGCACTCTCTTCCGCTATTCCCCTGGAGATTATATGTCACCGCATCACCTGGTCAACACTTGTAACCCTACTGCTTTTGGTCATGTGGGGAAAAGTCGGCAAGCTCCGCACAGTTCTCAAGAACAGGAAAATTTTACTGCGTTTTGCCCTCACCTCGCTTCTGCTCTCGACAAACTGGCTTCTATACATATGGGCAGTAAACAACAACTATATCGTTGAATCCAGCCTTGGATACTATATAAACCCATTGATCAATGTCCTGCTGGGAGTCCTTTTCCTTAGAGAACGCCTCCGAGTGCCACAGTGGGTTGCTGTTTTTTTTGCATTTGCCGGGGTATGCTATCTCACCTTCGGTTATGGCCAGTTCCCATGGATCGCCATTGTCCTCGCAGTGACCTTCGGTTTTTATGGTTTACTGCGTAAAACTGCAAGTATCCCCTCTCTGGAAGGGCTCTGTCTCGAGACTTCTCTCCTCTTTCTCCCGGCATTTCTGTTCCTGCTTTACCTGACCATTCAAGGAGAGTTTGATTTTGTGAAGCAGAGTATTGATGGCAAAATTCTATTGATCGGTACCGGAATCGTCACCACTATGCCACTCCTTTTCTTTGGCTATGCTGCACAGAAAATTCAACTTTCAACACTTGGAGTTGTCCAATACCTTGCCCCAACACTACAACTGAGCATTGGACTCTTTGTTTATAATGAACCTTTCCCCCGAGAACAGATGATTGGCTTTGCACTGGTATGGTGTGGCCTGCTTATTTATGCAACGGAGGGCACTCTCATCCATATTCGAAAAACAAAGAGGAGGCTATAAGTTTCAATGTCAACTACCGCCAACTCAGAAAAATTGTAACCACATGACCATAGGGTTTAGCGTTTTCGGCTACCACCACGCCTTTGTTTTGTACCGCTTCCATCTTCCATTGCATTGGCTGGCCGTCTACTATACTGCTGGCATTCTGCACGGAAAGCATTTCGCTCTTCCTCGCTTGCCTTTTGCATAGTACCTCGCGAGCTGTTTAGTTCTTCATTAGTTTTGCTTGAATAATCAGTAACTGCCCATACTGGTGCTGCTACCATGAGTACCATGGTCAATATCAGTGTTTTTTTAGGGATCTTGCGTGTCATATTTTTCCTCCATAATATTTGTGAATACAAGGCTCCAATCGGCCCTTATGGTGAGTTGAAAAATGAGTTGAACACAATCAGGTTCAGCCTTTAACTGATTCCCTTTCGGTAACCGGACTGGCTGCAGTGAAGATCAGTCACAGGAAGGATGAGATTGCATACTTAAACCGTTATTTTAACATGATGGCTGAGCAAACTCATTGATCCGCTCCTCACTCTGACCAAACTGAGGGCAATATGGGTGATACTCATAAAGATTCAGTAAAATCACACAAACTACTGAGCGAAAGTTTATGAATGCAGGGAAACTTATGAGCTTACTATCGCGGCCGAGATAGTCGACGTACGGATCTCCAGTACTTTAGAACCAGAATTCCGGATATTGCCTGATTCTTGATATATTATTAACCAGCAGAGCGATGATAAGCATGACCACAGCTCCCGATGCCACAGGTACTAGGACATAAAAGTATCCTAAGGCATGGATGTTATCGCTTCCGATAACTGCAATCAGGGCGGTGGCACCTCCCGGCGGATGCAGAGTACAGGTTGCGTGCATAACAGCAATAGCTGTAGCCACAGCAAAGGCTGCAGCTAACCACATCTCACCATGGAATGTCTGGTAGCAAAAGACCCCTATTATAGCCGACAAAATATGGCCACCCAAAAGATTACGAGGCTGGGCCAAAGGGCTTTTGATAGCCCCATAAATGAGCACCGCGGAAGCACCAAAGGAACCGATTATCATTATGAAATCGCTTTCAGGGAAAAAATTATAATGGAGGAGGGCAACTGCTGCTATCCCCAGAAAGGCCCCGAACCATGACCAACATATTTCGGATAGTCTCGGTCGGGGGGGGCTTTTGGTTATCCCCTTCATTTTTTGAAAGTAAGTCATTTTACGTTTTTTCCTCTTACAAAAGTTGAGCGCGGACAAGATCGTCCCTGGACACAATACCCACAACCACCTTTTCTTCTTGATCAAGCACAGGGAGCCGGTTTATCTTGTTTTTTGACATTATTTCGGTAATTTCAACCAACGGGGTGTTTTCTTTGATCGTAACAGGCGGTCGAGTCATAATATCCCCTGCCATCCCCATAGAAATAGAAAAATCAACACCTCCCAGTCCTTGAAGACATCTGGCGACAACAGCCATAAAAGATTTACAGCCATTGTTCAGTCCCTTGAGAAAGTCTTGTTCTGAGACAATACCTACCACTTTTTTATTATCATCCATTACTGGCACACCAGAGATAGAAGCATCTGCCATCCGGTTTGCTACTTCTAACAGTGGGGTAGTCTCAGTGACGCTCACCACATTTCGACTCATGATATCCCTGGCACATATGGAATGGCTCAGTCGTTCTATGGCATGATGGTATGAGTGTTGATAAAGCTCTTTGAAATCTCCTGTCGTGATATCAAGGTAGCCCGAAATTTCCTTCATCGCCTTATATATATCTTCATCGGAAATGGCCAATCTTTCAGGTAAAGAAGAGAGTGGGGAGTTTTTTGTTGTTCCCATAATCAGTCCTTTTTTTAGTTAGCTTACAAATGTTTTTTTTATATCTATTGCGTCAACCCGACAGGAATCAATGGCTTTTGCACAGTCACAGGTAGCTACTTCAATATTTTAGCTTTCGCTTCTTTGTATTTGAGAAGAACAGCAAGAGCAGGTTTTATGAGCATAGTCACCACCAAAGCACCTGTAGCCAAAACTCCCAGAGTAATAAGAATCTCATTACTGGTCGGGGCGTAATCAACAACCTCACCCATTGGCGATGGCACAAAACCAGGGATAATAAGACCAAAACCTTTTTCAATCCAGATACCGGTGAACAGGCTTATCGCTGCTACCATGAGGTAACGGGGATTGCCTTTAGTCGGATCAAAGGCAAAAAGCAGTGTCCCTATAATGTTTAGACTAATAGCCGTCCATATCCATGGCACAAGAGAATTGTGTCCTTCAAGCCCGAAGAAAAGGTATTGAGCCGAAAGGCTGTGATGGGTAAATGTATAGAATTCCTTAAATACTTCAGAAAAAAGCATCAGCAGATTAATGACTGCCGAAACAACGATGATTCTTTTTAATTTTAAGAAAATCTGTTCGTCAACCGAATATTTCGTGTTCTGTTTTATGGCAATGAGCACCACCATAATTACCGCAGGGCCTGCAGCAAATGCCGAAGCCAGAAAGCGCGGACCGAGCAATGGGTTGTTCCAGAAAGGGCGAGCCGGCAATCCCTGGTAGAGAAAAGCTGTGGTCATGTGGATGGAAACAGCCCAGAAGATGGACAGGAAAACAAAGGGTTTATACTTCCAGCCGACAGGTTCTCTGTTATGATAGTTGCAATAAAGAATGTAGAGAGGTACCAGGCTGTTTAAAGCTAAATAACCATTCAAAACAAGCATATCCCAGGTAAGAATAGATGAAGGCCAGTTAAACAGGCCTATTCCAGGAATCATGTGCCACACCTTCAACGGCCCGCCCATATCCACAGTGATAAACATCAGGCACATGACCAGAGCACCGACAGCGACACATTCACCTATAATAACGACTTCATGCAGATCTTTATCTTTCAGCATATAAGCTGGCAGGATCAGCATGACTGCAGCCGCCGCAACACCAACAAAAAAAGTAAAGTTGGAGATATAAAGGCCCCAACTGACAATATCCGACATACCGGTGATAATGAGGCCTTCCTGAAACTGCCTGGTATAGGAAAATGCACCCACGGCCATAACTGCAAGTAGAGCAATAATGTAAATTTTGAAACCTATCCCCCCGGACAGCGACCATCGCATACAGTCCGAGATAAATGAACGTCCTTGATTGGGGTTCGTAGTCATCGTTTTTTCCTTAGCGTCTCTTCGTACAGACATTTTTTGTCTCTTTTAACCCGTTGTTGTCAATCCATGAAATACCAGAATTTTGGATCAGTCCCCAATTCTTCCTTAAAGCGGAAAACCTTCTTGTTTTTCAGGACAAAACGGATTTCGCTGTCTGGATCAAGAAGATTGCCAAAAACCCTGGAACCTGTTGGACAGGCCTCGGCACAGGCCGGCAGCTTGCCCTGACGGGTTCTCTGCACGCAAAAAGTGCATTTTTCCATGACGCCTTTCATCCGCATGCGATTACCGAGATAATGCTGTTTTCTATTTATCTCCTCTTCCGGCACTTCAGGCGTACCCCAGTTAAAACGGCGCCCCCAATATGGACAAGCTGCCAGGCAATAGCGGCAACCGATACACCAGTCGTAATCCACAACAACGATGCCATCCGGTTCTCGCCAGGTAGCTTTGGTCGGGCAGGCTTTAATACACGGGGCATTTTCACAATGGTAGCATTGGACTCCCATGTAAAACTTATCAGCAACCGGCACTTCATGATGATATTTCCCATCTCCTGAAGTTGGATCAAGTTGACCGGAATCCATTTCAAAAAGACGGATATATTGGGTCTTTGATTTACGGTCAAGATTGTTTTCTTGAACACATGCCTCAACGCAATCCATATAGCCCTTGCAACGGGAGATATTAAAGGCATAGCCGTAAAGGACATTTTCACGTGGCTCTGCGTTTGACATTTGAATGTCTCTGTCGTCCTTCATTTTGGCAAGTCTTACAAGGCGGGCAACGGTTTCATCTTTTTCTTTCTGACTCATCAGCCTGTAATTCTTTTTAAAATACTCTTCCCACTTGAGTCCCATTTCTTCGGTATTTCCAAGCGATCCGCAACCTCCGGTCACAAGTCCTGCCGAACCAGCTGCAGCGGCAATGGACAGACCCTTTATGAAAGATCTACGGCTGATTTTCTTTTCACCGTTTTCTGGTTTCATCATCCCTTCTTTTTTTTTGCTGGAATTCATACCCCCCCCTACTTGTCTAATGGCAGCGAGTATGTCACCGGCATTTTTTTTTCAAAGGCAGGGGAATGTGGACTATGACAACTTGTACAATTGCGCACCACCCTTTCACCAGCCCAGTATGCCTCACGTTTACCATGAGCGCCGCCTAACCAGTCACGCTTCTGGCGAAAATGACACTGACCACAGAGTTGATAACTGTGATCAAAATCTATCTTCTTGCCCTCGGCATCAGAAAGAGAATCTCGGTCGTTTTCATCGTGACATTCTATACAAGACAGCTTGTCGCCTCCCCTTCCGTGGTTGATTTCGATATCACTATGGGTAAAAAGAGCACCGTCTCTTATCAGCACATTCTTCTCAGTATGGCAGACGCTGCATCGAAACTTTGTTATGGAATCCTTGCGGGCAAGTACTCTAAAAGTACCTCCCTGGTAGGATTCTTTTGCACGAACCGTCTTAACCGGCAGTTCATAGGCTGTTTCAATTTTCATGTTATTAAATGGCTCTTCTGCGGCATTAATGCGGTCCATCACAGAATTTTCAGAAGCCATAACAAACGGACATGAAAGAAGGAACGTTCCCAGCAAAAGAAAAAACAGGCTAGAACGCAAAAATATTTTTTTCATAACTGTTCTCGTTCTGATTAGTTGTTTCTGATAAATTCTTCTCTGGGTTCGGTAGCTATCATGGGCACATGACATTGTCGGCAATTGCCGCGGGAGGCGTGCTCAACCCGAATCTCTGCCACTGCGGCATTGCCTGTATGACAGGCAATACAGTCTTCCCTGAGCTGCAGACTGTGGATAATCGGTGGTGGTGATCCACCCATCTCAGACCTTCCCAGCGGAGGAGGATTTATTGACTGCCAGTCGGTTTCCACAAAAAGCTCCTCAGTCAACCGTGGAACATGGCATTGAAAACAATTCTCATATTCAGGATGAGGCGTAACGGGAGCATAGGCTTCCTGAGTGATGTCGTATCCTCCTTTGCCGTGGCAGGAGAGGCATTTCAGGGTGTCCCCGGAAAAAGAGGTCGGGACATCATGGGGAACCCGCGGCGGTGAACCGGGATACTGACGGAGTTGGTAATACGTATTTAAGGTTCGCTTGCCGTCTGTCCCGGTCATGGCAGGCAGTGGAGTTTCGTTAAACCTGTTGAAGATTTTTTCGCCGTCTGAATCAAAGCCCTGGGCAATACCAGGCGCTGCATTTGCATACAGCACCAGAGAGGCTCCGGTTAAGCAGATAGCGGCAAAACCTGTAACAACTCTGCCGAGTACTGTATCTGCTTTTTTCATTATGCTTTCTCCAGACGGACTGCACATTTTTTATAATCAGGCTGCTTTGATATCGGGCAAAAAGCATCCAGGGTCAATTCGTTAATCTTGTAGGATTCATCAAAAAACGGCACAAAGACCGTACCCCGGGGAGGCACACCGCGCCCGTTTATGGAAGCTTTCATGGTCACCGAGCCTCGCCGTGAAATAATTTTCACCTTTTCGCCGTTCACCACACCTATATCAGCTGCATCCTCGGGGTTCATTTCCACATAGGATTCAGGCATGGCATTATGGAGAACAGGAATCCGCCGGGTCATGGACCCGGTATGCCAGTGCTCGATGACCCGGCCGGTATTGAGCCAGAAATTGTATTCATTGTCCGGTGATTCAGCGGCAGGCTCATAGGGTCGGGCCCATATCCATGCTTTTCCGTCTTTTCTGCCGTAGAAATCAAATTCTGTTCCCGGCTTGCAGGCGGGATCATGCTGGGTGTTAAAGCGCCAGCGAGTCTCCTTGCCGTTGACAAAAGGCCATTGTACTCCGGGGCGTTCTCTCAGCACCTTATAGGGGGCCATGTTGTGTTTCGGGCCATCATGGAAGAGCCTGTACTCCTCCCATATTTTACCGATATACTCATCTTCACTCCAGGGGAACTGCTTCTGGAAACCAAGTCTCCTGGCAACCTCGATAAGCTGCCAGGTATCGGACATGGTGTCGCCAGGGCCCGGAACAATCCGGTCAAAATGAGCAGTACGACGTTCAGCGTTACCAAACATACCCTCCTGCTCAATCCACATGGTTGCCGGCAGAATGACATCGGCGACATCAGTGGTCGGAGTGGGATAGACTTCTGAAACAACGATAAAGCGTTCATCTTTCAAAACGCCATTACGATACCGATTCAGATTTGGCATGGTAATCATAGGGTTGGTCACCTGTATCCACATAAACTTGATGTCGCCACGATCCAGGGCGCGGAACATCTCCACCGTATGATAGGTGGGCTTGGGATCGATATTTGTTACCGGCACATCCCAGATCCTGGCAGCCATTTCCCTGTCGTGCTCATTCGTAACGACCCCATGAGGTAAGGCGTGGGTCAGAGTTCCTACTTCGCGGACAGTGCCACAGGCACTGGGTTGGCCAGTGAGAGAGAAGGGACTGTTGCCGGGGGTAGATATCTTGCCGGTGAGCAGATGGATATTGTAAACGAGGTTCTGGATCCAGGTTCCCCGCACATGCTGGTTCATTCCCATACACCAAAAAGAGGTGACTTTCTTGGTAGGGTCACCGTACAGGGATGCTAGGTATTTTATATCTTTGGCAGATACCCCGGAGATTTTTTCCGCCTTTTCAGGTGTATAGTCCTGCAAGAACGTCTTGTACTCTTCAAAAGTGATATTTTCAGGTGCATCCGTGAAACTGAAATGATCTTCAGTGCCATAGCCGATATTGGTTTTGCCTTTATGAAAGGTGGTATGCTTGTTGACGAAATCCCAGTTTACCCAGTTGTTACGGATGATTTCGTAACAGATGGCATTGGCAACAGCAAGATCTGTGCTGGGTTTGAAGAGAATCGATTTGTCGGCCGCCTGGCTGGTTCTGGTGGTACGGGTGGCAAAGTCGATAATAGTGACATTGTTTTTGCGCTTACGGCTGGCCAGCATCCTGGAAAAAAGAACAGGATGCATTTCCGCCATATTATTACCCCAGGTAACAAAAACATCAGCGTGCTCAATGTCTTCATAACAGCCCATAGGTTCATCAATACCAAAGGAAGTCATAAAACCGGTTACAGCGCTCGACATACAAAGCCTGGCATTAGCTTCAACATTGTTGGTGCCGAGGCAGCCCTTGAAGAGCTTGGAGGCCACATAGCCATCCGGAATGGTCCATTGGCCTGAACCATACATGGCAACTGAATCTTTACCGTGCTTTGCAATGGTTTCCTTGACCTTGTCGGCAATGACATCCAGTGCTTCAGAAATGGGAACTTCAACCATTTTCCCATTCTTGCGAATCTGGGCTTTTTTAATGCGGTCTTTGCCATACAGAGCCTGAACGGAATGAAATCCTTTCACGCAACATAACCCTTTATTTACACTGCAATTTGGATCACCTTTAACTGCAACGGCACGGTCTCCGGACACACCGACCAATACACCGCACCCTGTGCCGCAAAAACGGCAGGGAGCTTTTTGCCAGGTTATTTTACCCGATGCATCTTCCTGTTTCTGCCAACCAGCAAAACTAATACCAGGGAAAATTGATCCGGCAGCTGCAATGGCACTGCTGGCTGCGGCTGACTTAATGAATGATCGTCTGTTTAGCTTCATCTTCTTCTTTTCCTCTCTCTATTTATTGTTCAACTTTAGCATTATGACCAAAAGTCATGCTCAGTGATTGTAGTGAAGGCAGGCTCTTAAGCGTTTTATGCAGTTTTTTTTCGGTTTCTTCATCAGGAGTCTCCGTCACGAGAATCACTACCTCTGCATTGTCCGATGGAATAATTTCGCAATAATCAATAGCGGACAGATCCAAACATAATTGATCCATGGCACCCTTATTGGGCAACGCCAGATAACTTAAAATTGGCATTCTTTCTCCTTTTTCCTGATCAATGGTTACCAACTGCACTCTGCAAATACTTCATTCGGCAAAACACTACGTAATTGCCTCACAACTAATGCTCACAGAATTAGCAACATTCATGCCATACCACCATGTGCCACCCAACAAGGCCAGTAAAACCCTTTTTACCTAAGGATATTATGCGCCACCCAATATCTATCCGTTAATTTTTTCGTAAAACATGTTACCTCAAGGTAACATCCTCTTGTCGATATGTTACTTTTCGGTAAATAAAAAAAAACCATACGCTGTCTCGGCTATATACAAACCCTGTACAATGCGGAACAGTGATCTCCTCCTGTAAGCTACTTTCCAGAGTAGCTGTGTCACGTGACTGTGACATTGGTAGCACTGGCATTAGTCTTGCCGTCGCCAGACAAGCAAAAATGTGGCAACAGACGGATAAATTGTCCAAATACAGTTGCCATCATTAAGTCATCCTCTCAGGATATGAAAAAAAGATGCACAGCCAATTCAATATCCATATTTGTCACTTTTGGTTATTGTAGGTTTATATGAGTTTTTTTCTACCATTCATTGGTGTTATCGGACCTGAAGGTGTAATCAGTAACAACAACCAAAAGGGGGCTCCAGTAAGCATGAAAACAGTTTCAAAATTCCTCACCACAAAAGACGTGGCCCAGCTTCTCAATGTAAACGAGAAGATGATCTACTCCCTTGTTAACGACAAGGGGCTCCCGGCAACAAAAGTTACTGGAAAATGGTTATTTCCAAGAAGACTTGTGGAAGATTGGCTCGATTCACATATCCTTAACTTTAGGTGCTCACACGACACCCTCTCATCCAATAACGGCCTCTTACTTCTTGCCGGAAGCGACGACCCGCTTTTCCAGAAAACGCTTTCCCTTTTTCATAAAAAATACAGTGATACTATTGCCTTTTTTGCAAATCAGGGAAGCATGGGTGGTCTCACCAGCCTGAGAAGAGGTCTCTGCCACATCGGTGTTTGCCATCTCCTCGAAAATGAAGAGAATGAGTACAACTTCAGTTTTGCCGAGCAGGAGCTGGACAAGCCCCCGGTTTTTGTCAATTTCAGTAAACGTGAACAGGGTATCCTCATCCAAAAAGGAAACCCTAAGGGTATTCAATCAATCAATGATTTCTCCAGAAATGACGTCAGAATCGTTAACCGCCCCTTAAGCACAGGAACAAGACTGCTCCTCGACTATGAGATTTCCAGGTCAGATATCGCTTCAGCTGATATTGATGGCTACGATGTAGAACTCGCACGCCACATAGATGCTGGGCTTGAGGTTTTGTCAGGAAGGGCAGATGCAGCCCCTGCCATCCGCGCTGTTGCTGGCATGCTGGGGCTTGATTTTATCCCTCTGCGCTGGGAACGATTTGACTTGCTAATAAATCGAGAACGATTCTTTGAAAAAGGTATTCAACGCTTCATCAGCCTTCTGCATGAAAGGGAGTTCCGTCAATTGGCCAATTCCTTTGAAGGCTATGACGTATCGCTTTGTGGAAAAATGCTTTTCCCGGACAATCTTAACAACGAGGAATGAAAATGGTATCACGAATCACAGCATTTGCAGGGGTCTTAGTTCTCTTATTTGCTATTAACTCAAACAGTATGGCTGAGGACAAGATTTTAAAGATGTCCACCACTACAAGTACCCAGTCATCAGGGCTTTTAGATATCCTTTTACCTGAATTTGAAAAAGCAACAGGCATAAAAGTGAAGGTTATCGCCAAAGGAACAGGGGCAGCCATACGTGATGGTGAGGATGGTAATGTGGATATTATCTTTGTCCATGCCAAGGGACGTGAGCTTGCCTTTGTTAAAGATGGCTTCGGCACTGAACGCTTTCCGGTAATGCATAATGATTTTGTGCTGTTAGGTTCATCAAAAGATCCGGCAGGGATTAAAGATTTTGCTGATATCGCAACTGTTTTTAAAACCATTGCTGAGAAAAAAGCGACCTTCGTCTCCAGGGGAGACGATTCAGGGACCCATACTAAAGAGCAGAAGCTCTGGGCTGACAGTGGCATTACAATGGTTGAAAAGACCCAAAGCATCGTAAAAAAAGGCCAGGAGACAAAAATTACTTCCAACTTTCCAGCAGACTCGGCAAGCTGGTATCTTTCCATTGGCCAGGGAATGGGTAAAGTACTCACCTACGCTGAAGAAAAACAGGCCTACACCCTCTCTGATCGGGGAACTTATATCAAATACAAATACGGCAAAACCCCCGCTCTTGAACTTGATATCCTGAGCCAGGGTGATACAAGACTTGCAAACCCTTATGGTATCATCCCGGTTAACCCGGCAAAACACCCCCATGTAAAAAACGATCTGGCCATGGCTTTTGTTGAATGGATCACCGGACCAGAAGGACAAAAACTTATCGGTGACTATCGTCTCGAAGGAAAACAGCTTTTCTTCCCCGATGCCATCAAATAGAAAAACCTTGCATCATCTCTAAAAATAAGGGAGAAGTGATGTTTTGCTTCTCCCTTTTTTTATAGGAACCAGGGGCCTGCAAGTACTGTTTTACCCCCTATGCTTTACCTAATAAACAGCAGTTTACTATTGTTTTCTATCCCATCACAAAAGAACTGAATGGATCTCCTCTTTGACAGTATACAATCTGCAATTGCCCTTCTTCTGACGCGTGACCCTGAGTTACTCAACATAGTCTGGGTATCCGTGAAAGTCAGTGCTTTATCCACGGTTATAGCCTCACTTGCAGGTATTCCCGGAGGATTCCTCATTGCCTATTCCGAGTTTTATGGAAAACGGCTGCTCCTTACTTGCCTTAACACCTTACTGGCACTTCCTACGGTGGTTATAGGTCTTCTGGTCTACTCCTTTATTTCACGGCGTGGAATACTCGGACCAATGGAACTTCTCTATACCCAGAAAGCCATAATTATCGGCCAGGTCATTTTAATTGTCCCCCTTATCTGCTCCTTAACCATTGCAGCTATCAGCAGGATAGATACCCGCTATCGAAAGACAGCTCTCACCCTTGGGGCAACACAAAAGCAGATGGCCCTGGTGATCATTAAAGAAGCCCGTTATGGCATTGGCGCTGCTGTTATTGCTGCATTTGGTAGAGTCATAGCCGAAGTTGGAATCAGCATGATGCTTGGAGGAAATGCCAAAGGCTTTACCCGCACCATGACTACAGCCATGGCCCTTGAATATGACAAAGGTGAATTTGTCCTGTCCGTGGCCCTTGGTCTTACACTCATGAGCATAGCTTTTGCAGTAAATATGCTCTTCCATTTTTTTCAGGGAAGGACCAGGGTCGATGCTGTATAAAATCCGTAAAATGACAAAGACTTTTAAGAATCGGACGATATTAAATCTTGAACAACTCGATATCGAGAAGGGAAAGATCTATGCTCTCGTTGGTGCAAATGGCGCTGGAAAGACAACCCTTCTCAACATCCTGTCATTTCTCGACAAACCCCATACAGGACAGCTTGATTTTTGTGGAGAACCGGTTCTGTACGGCAACCACCAACTCCTGAAACTCAGACGCAAGGTTGTCCTCCTTGACCAATACCCCATACTCTTCACAGGACCAGTATGGAAAAATATAGAATTTGGCCTCAAGGTCCGATCCATTCCCAGAGCGCAATGCAAAAAACGTGTTGAGGAAGTCCTCAATCTTGTTGGGATGGGGGATTTTTTCCATGCAGAAGGTCATAAACTTTCCGGTGGAGAGACCAAACGAGTAGCTTTGGCCAGAGCACTGGCAATAGAGCCTGAAGTACTCCTCTGTGATGAACCAACAGCAAATGTGGACGCTGAAAATCAGGCAATCATCCTGAACATTTTACAGCAGATTAACTCTGAGCAAAAAACTTCGATTATCTTTGCCACTCACTACCTCTCCCAGATGCGAAGGCTGGCCAGCCATACCCTTACCCTGGAACATGGCCATCTCTCACAGCAAAAGAAAGAAAATAGCTATACCTGTACCGTGATAACCAGAAAAGAGAATGGACTGCTCTGTTATCTCAATGACGCAGTTTCTCTTTTTTTTGCCGGGAATAGTCATCCAGAAGTAGAAAAAGGTACAAAAATCCACATAGACCCACTCAGAATTTCCATTGGTAAATCAAAAAACAGTCTTGCAGAAAACACACTGCGGGGAGTTGTCGTTAAGATTGAACAAAATAACACTCTCATTCGAATTGACATGGATTGTGGTTTACGAATACGTGTTGTACTGACAAAAGACGAATACCGTGACCTTCAGCCACAGGTAGGTGAGAAACTGCAAATAGGTATCCCGGATGAAGCTATAGAGTTCAGCCCCTAATCCGGGAAAATATTGGTAGTAAAAATTACTCCTGCAAAAGTGCTGCAAGCTCTTCAGGGGTAAGAATGGAGCGTACCCCCTGACTGCGTCGCTTTTCAATTGTCCGGGGTTCCTGCCCTCTACACCGATCCACACCCGGTCTAGCGTTTGACAAGACTCTCATCCAGGACTTGATTGAACGTCTTGGAGGTGGTTCGGCGTCACGATAATCAAACCGTCGTTCGTGGGATGCTCTTCTTTCAGAAAGCGCCCTGCGCTCCCCCCCGCCATTCCGCCTTTCCACTTCGTCCCAGTACTGCAAGTCTTTGTTCCCCACAAGTCTTAATCGATACTACAATTTTTCAACAACGGGGAAAACGGTACACAACATTCGTGGGCAATTCACTAAAATAATCCATTTCGTTTCCAGTACCTGGCTCCTTCAACCAACTCGCAACTGCAACTCCCTTCACTCGTGAAAAATGCAGGCTAATCCTGAGATCATCATCCGTTCACAGGAACCCTCCAGATCTCCTCAGCATACTGACGGATGGTACGATCACTGGAAAATTTTCCCATTCTGGCAACATTGAGAATGGATTTTCGCGTCCATTGCTGGTGGTCCAGAAAGGCGTCGTTCACTCTACCTTGACATTCCAGATATGACTCCAGGTCAAGCATCAGCAAATAGGGGTCATGCTCACTGAGGAGACTGTCAACGAGAGGTCTGAAGAACTCACCATCTCCGCGGCTGAAAGAACCGTTCTGAATACTGTCCATAACGGCTCCAATCACACTGTTTTCGTCACAGATACTCCGCGGCGAACGACTGACATTCAGGCGTTCATATTCGGCTTCTGCCGCCGTCATTCCAAAAATAAAGATATTCTCTTCACCAACTTCCTCAAGAATCTCAATATTAGCACCATCAAGTGTCCCGATGGTGAGGGCGCCATTGAGCGAAAATTTCATGTTTCCGGTACCGGAGGCCTCGGTCCCGGCAGTTGAAATCTGTTCGGAGAGATCGGCTGCCGGCATAATCACTTCAGCCTGCGAGACGTTGTAGTTAGGGAGAAAGACAACCCGCAGTTTTTCACCAATGCGAGGATCTTTATTCACCACCTCTCCGATGGAAGTAATGAGTTTGACGATTAGCTTGGCCTTCCAATATGTAGGCGCTGCTTTTCCGGCAAAAATAATACAGCGCGGAACGAGGTTCTCCTCGGGATGCCGTAACATTCTGTGATAGAGAGCTATCACATGCAGGCAATTTAAAAGCTGTCTCTTATACTCATGAATTCTCTTTACCTGTACATCAAACATGGCATGCGGATTTACAACAATTCCGCATTCTTTTTCAATAAGGCTGGCCAGGCGCTTCTTGTTTCCAAGTTTAACCTCCTGCCATTGTTTGCAAAATTCAGTATCATCTGCAAAATTTTCAAGATCTCTAAGCTTATCGAGATCAGTTACCCAATCGCTGCCAATATGATCACTAATGAGGGTGGAAAGTGCTGGGTTTGCAAGTTTAAGCCAGCGACGTGGGGTAATACCATTTGTCTTCGAATTAAACTTACCCGGATAAAATTCATGAAAGCTTTTAAAAAGATTATTTTTAAGCAGTTTGGTGTGCAGTTCGGCCACACCATTTACTGAATGACTACCAACAATAGCAAGATGAGCCATACGAATTTTCTTAACATCTCCTTCTTCAATGATTGACATGGCCCGGAGACGATTCACATCACCAGGATACTGCATTTTCACAAGATCAAGAAAGTGCTTATTAATCTCAAAAATGATCTCCAGATGTCTGGGGAGAACTTTTCCCATCATCTCAACTGTCCATTTTTCCAACGCTTCAGGCATCAGCGTATGATTAGTGTAGGCAAATGTATGAGTGCAGATATTCCATGCCTTTTCCCAGTTTAATCCTTCGACGTCCAGGAGAAGTCGCATTAATTCCGGAATGGCAATTGCGGGATGAGTATCATTGAGCTGAACAGCAACCCTGTTGCTGAATTTATCAAAATTAGAATTTTCCTTCTTTTTATAACGCCGCATAATATCCTGGAAAGTTGCGGCGACAAAGAAATACTGCTGTTTCAGACGCAGTTCCTGGCCGGCAAGATTGTGGTCAGGCGGATAAAGTACCTTGGAGATAGTCTCGGAACTGACCTTGGACTGGACCGCACCGATATAATCTCCCCTGGAAAAGAAATTAAGATCCAACTCCCTTGAGGCACGTGCAGTCCAGAGTCGCATGTTTACCACATGATCATTCTTATACCCTGGAATCATGATATCACAGGGAATTGCCATAACGTCCTCGGTATCGACCCACCGCACCCGAAAGCTGCCGTTTTCATCTTGATAACTGCTCAGGCGTCCGTAAAATTGGACTGAAAAAACCGGCAATTTCCGATCAAATTCCCATGGAGTGCCGTGACGCAGCCAGTTATCCGGACTCTCAATCTGATATCCATCAATAAGCTGTTGATAAAAAAGTCCATATTCATAGCGAATACCGTAGCCATAGGCTGGAATTTTCAAGGTGGCAATGGAGTCCATAAAACAGGCAGCTAGACGTCCGAGACCACCATTTCCAAGGGCAGCATCCTCCTCTTCTTCGGCAAGATCATTCAGATCAAATCCCAGTTCTTCGACAGCAATTTTGACCTCATTGTATATGCCTAGATTAATCATGGCATTACTCAGAGAGCGACCTATGAGAAATTCCAGCGACAGATAATAGACCCGCTTTTTTTCTTTTTCATAATAGGTTTTCTGGGTCTCAATCCACTTTCCCGTCATGATATCACGCATGGTATAGGCAAGAGCCTTATAAATATCACTGTTACCCGCCCGCTCCGGATCACGCCCCTGGAAACTCATGACATGATGCAGAATGTTCTTTTTTAGATCATCAATGGACGTCGGACAAAAAGGTTCCGTACAGACATTTGTTTTTCTTACTTTTCCGGCCATGTATTCACCTTCCCAGAATAAATTTATGTGGGGTTTGTATGTTATTAATTCTGTCACGTTTTATTTGTATATGTCAAAATAAAACTCTGATTCATAATGGAAAGAATCTCAACAGAAAGCAACATAAAATAGGGGACCGACGGTGGAAGATCCGATGATGCTGGCATCAATGGCTGAGTTTTGATGATAATCGGAAAATTATTTCACCAAAATCCGACATAGTGATAAACTGCAATCAGGTCATCAGATATGACGCCAGAATCACAAATTGCTTTCTATGCATTTCGGTTATACTTAAACCTTCTCAAATGGGATGCCCATGAAGATACGTGCTATCACTCCACAAGAGGCCTATCATCAGTGTAACATTGATGATTTTTCCTTTGAAACGACCACCGAAGTTGAAGAACTCACCCGTTATATCGGTCAGGATCGAGCCCTTGAGGCGATGGAATTCGGCATCTCAATGCGTCACCGTGGTTTTAATCTTTTTGTTATCGGGCCAGAGGGCTCTGGTCGCCACAGTGTTGTTCAAACATTTATCAATCGGAAGGCCTCCGATGAACCATGTCCGGATGACTGGTGTTACGTCTTTAATTTTGAACAGCCCCATAAACCGCTGGCCTTAAAATTACCCCCCAAACAAGGCCCCGTATTCAAACAGGAGATGCATATCCTGATTGATACCCTGAAAACCACCCTTCCCACCATTTTTGAAGGGGATGATTACCGCGTTAAAAAAAGAGCAATCAATGAACACCTGAGGCAGGAAGTTGATGAAATTTATGAGGCCATCATCAAAGAGGGTAAAAAAGAATCCATTGCTGTAATCAGGAATGAACAGGGCATAGTATTCACCCCTCTGGACAACAAGGGGAACCCCATGGATCTCGAAGCATTTCATAAGCTTCCCGCTGAGGAGCAAAACACTTTCGAAGAGAAGATTGAAAAGCTGCATACCTTACTGCAAAATAGTATTCATAAAATTGGTACCCTCAACCGTGATGCAAAGGAACAAAAGCGTCAATTAAAAAAAGAAACCGCCAGCCGCTGTGTCGGTCACCATCTCTCCACCCTGAAGGCTAAATATTACGCAGATAAGGGAGCAATTTTTCACTATTTACAATGTGTCGAAAAACAACTCATCGAAAATTCAGATGATTTTCTTGATCGTCCAGACCCCAGACAGGAAGAGTTTCTTCCATTTATTCATACTCCTCCCTCCTTTGCTCAATACGAAGTCAACGTTCTGATAACCCATGAGAGAAATGGCGCTCCAGTGGTGTATGAAGATCTTCCCACTTACCAGAACCTCCATGGCCGTATAGAACACCAGGCACAGATGGGAATGCTTACAACAAACTTTTCACTTATCATGCCCGGTGCGCTGCATCGGGCCAACGGTGGTTACATCATCATTGATGCCGGGAGACTTCTGTCGCAACCGTTTGCCTATGAAGGGCTCAAACGGACTCTTCGCTCAGGACAGATCCGCATGGAACCCGTTGAGCGCCTCTTTGGCCTGATGAGCACGGTTAGCCTTGAGCCCGAGCCCATTCCACTTGACACGAAGGTTATACTCATCGGCGAACCGATGCTCTACTACCTCCTCTGTGACTATGACCCTGAATTTTCGACGCTTTTTAAAGTGCAGGCGGATTTCGAATATGACATGGAGCGTACCACAGTCAGTCAGCAGCGCTATGCAGCACTCATTGCCGGACTTGCCCGTGAAAACAAACTCCTGCCACTGCATAAAACGGCAGTTGCACGCGTGATTGAGGAAGCTGCCAGGCACGCCAATGACTGTCAAAAACTCTCCCTCCATATTAGAAAAATTGCCGATCTGATTAAGGAGGCGGATTATATTGCCAGCAGTAGTGGAAAGGAAAGTATTGAATCACAGGATATTGAAATGGCTGTCACTGCCTCCAGACGACGTGGAGGACGTATCCGCAATCGAATGCTGGAATCCATAGAGGACGGTATCCGTCATATCGCTACAAGTGGCGAAGAAGAGGGGCAGGTAAATGGTCTCTCCGTGGTAGAAATTGGTGGTGATGCCTTTGGTTTTCCCAGTCGCATTACCGCCGTCACTCGAATGGGAAAAGGTGACATTGTCGACATCGAGCGTGAGGCTGATCTGGGTGGCCCTATCCACTCCAAGGGCGTAATGATATTAAGTTCATTCTTAAGTTCCCGTTATGTTCCCGACCTCCCGCTCGGTCTCCAGGCAAGTTTGGTATTTGAGCAGTCCTATGGCAAAGTAGATGGGGACAGCGCATCCTGTGCAGAGCTCTGCGCTCTGCTCTCTTCACTTGCTGGTGTGGCAGTCAAACAATCTCTTGCCCTTACCGGTTCTGTCAGCCAAAAGGGAGAGCTTCAGCCCGTGGGTGGCCTGAACGAAAAAATCGAAGGATTTTTCGATGTGTGTGCGGCAAGAGGATTGACCGGTGACGAGGGCGTTATTATTCCAGAAAAAAATCTCCGCCATCTGATGCTGAAAAAGGAAGTAGTCAACGCTATTGCCGAGAAAAAGTTTTTCATTTATTTGGCTGCGAATGTGGACGAAGCTCTGTCACTGCTTACAGGACAGGACGCAGGAGAACGTGACAATGAAGGTTTCTATCCGGAGGACTCCATCAACGGCCGAGTTGAAGCTACCCTTACCAACTTTGCCATGGCTCTGCAGGAGTTTGACCAGGGCAAAGAGAACAATGGAAAGGAGACGAAATCTGTAATTATAACAAAATAACAGTACCTGCTTTTTGTCCAGGATACTTCCTTTTTACCTACTCCACAGAACACGAATCGTTTTCTCACCATCACCATAGGCAAATGAAAATTCACCCTGGTAGGCTCGGGATATTGCCTCTCCGATCCGACGGGCAATATGTATACCAGTGGTTGTTATAAGAGTTAATTCATCTTCCTCACTTATATCCATGATTCTTTCCAATGGGTGCTCACCTTTTTCCTGTTGCTCCACATTACGGATAAGCTGGAATATCTCTTCTTCATGTTTTTTAAGAAAGGATCCTTTAAGCTCAACAATACCTGCCGGATAATTATCACTGATGCGTTGGCAGGCGGGACAAACCACCATGTTTGCCCTGGCAGGCGGCTCATACCAGGTCCAGCGCCCCTCAATATAGACAGAATCACACTGTGAACACACAGTTGGTTCCGGCCATTTCCTGCCATCGCTATAGGTATCATGTCGTTTTTCCTGCATTAACCTGTCACGTCGTCCGTATTGGCCTTTATCCATCGTACGTTCTCCCTGTAATTTTTATCCTGCCTGTTCATTTCTACCGAAGAGCCTTATACTGTTAATTATATGACAGACAAAAATTCCATGGTAGGTAAAAATGAGCCAAGCACTTTTTAATCGATTATATAACGATATTTCTCTTCCCCGGCACAACCAGTAATAAAGGGAAAATCACCTTTAGCACATAGCGCAAAAAATAAGTTTCCCTACCAAACCAGGAGTAAACATGAAACTGGCCCTGCTCGCCCCACCCCACACGCCTCCAACCTGCCCACCTCTGGGACCGGCACTTCTTTCTGCCTATTTGCAACAAAAACTTCCAGACACTGAGATATCAGTCTTTGACCTTAACCTTGATTATTACCTGAATGCGTTTGACGCCATTCGGGAGAGGCGTCTTGGACTCAGAATCTACAAGTGGGATGAAAAGACAACCGCACGTCAACTTGATCGGGCAGTTTCCTTCTTTAAGAATTGGAACCCGGCAGATTCAGATCTGAAAGAGTACCATCATTGGGCTACGATTTTTTTAAGTTTTGAAAACATTTTCAACGCTTTTATGGCTGAAATGGCAGAAAAGATCTTGAGCAGCCAAACCGTTCCTCAAAGAATGGTAATCTTTTTTGAAAACCTTATTCAGCCAGTACTTATAGCGAAACCTGATTTGATCGGCTTTTCAATTCTCTACCAGCACCAGATCGTCTTTGCAGCTTTACTTGCCAAGCTGATTAAAAAGCAAAGTAACGCAAAAATTGTTGTTGGCGGGGCGGCAATCAGCGTCATGGGCACACCTGAAAAACTCCTTCATTCCCCCATTAGCAGTAAGAAAACAAATTCTCCCGATATCTTTCTGAAAGATTTTTTTGATTATCTATTGCCAGGCGAAGGAGAAAGTGGTCTCCATTCACTCTGTCAGACATACAGTTCTGCTGATCTTGCCGACGTGCCAAATCTAATCTTTTTTAACTCCAACACTCTGCAGATTAATCCACCAGCTATACACGTACTGGAAACGCTTCCCCACCCTGATTTCTCTCACTTCAAACTGGATGATTACCTGACCCCGGAACCAGTACTGCCTCTTATGACTTCACGCGGTTGTCCCTGGGGAAAATGCACCTTCTGCACCCATCATCACAGCTATCTTAACTACCGCACTCGGAAAATCAGGGACTGTGTTGAGGAAGTAAAGCTTATCCAAAAACAATATGACTGCAATGTCTTTTATTTCTATGATGAGATGATCCCGGCTACACGCTTCAAACAACTTGCAGAACAGATAATTGAACAGGGCATTACTATTCATTATGGTGCCTATGCAAAACCGCTCAAATCATTCACCCCTGACCTCTGCCACCTCATACAACGATCGGGTTGCCGGGTACTTCAATGGGGGGTGGAAACTGCCAGTCAAAGGGTTCTTAATTTGATGAAGAAGGGAACTAAAATTCATGAGGTTAAAAATGTCCTCAGCAATTCCGCTCAGGCAGGGATATACAACCTGGTGTTTGTTCTTTTCGGCTTTCCAACGGAAACAACCGAAGAACTACAGCAAACCCTGACATTTCTTGAGTGTAACAGGGACAATATCCACGTTTTAAGTAGCGGAACATTTGTTCTGACCGAAGGATCGCAGGTTCACCGGGAACCAGAAAACTTTTCCATAACGAAAATATGGGAACGTAACAAATCATCCATACTCTATCCGATACTGGATTATACGGTCAGCCAGGGAATGACATCACAAGAGGTCCAGGAGCATTTTTCTAATAACAGGACATTTTTAAACACTGTTTCTCTTTCAAGCCGCTTTGGAGCCTACCGAGAACACCTTCTTCTTTTTGCCACAACAAAGGATTAAAGCTGTAGACTAGCGATCTGATCTTCTTTTCTCTGCCCGGGATCGGAACTCTTTTAAAAACAACCACCCGTAATCACAGGCCGCTATGCTGCTCAACAGGGCTGCAAATACAAGAGCAGGGTAAATTCCGCCGGGAAACAGAAGGACGGCAATAAAAAAGAAAAACTGGCCAAATGTTGCTGCCTTGCCGGATAACCTTGCATCCATTTTTTTGAATGACTCCCATGATTGTATGGTCAATGCATAGACAGCCGTACAGACAACCAGCATATCACGTGCCAGCAGAACCAAAAGCCACCAGGAGGAAAATTTCCCCGCAGCAACAAAACTGCTCAGAACACAGAGAACAAAAAGTTTATCGGCAATCGCATCGAGCAAACCACCTTGCCAACTCTGTACCTGCCAATGCCTTGCCACCCAACCGTCAAGAATATCACTCAAACCACTTCCAAGAATCAGCCATATCCACCATTGTTCTGGAGAAAAGGGGAACAGGCAGGCGAGAAATATTCGGCCGGTCGACAGACTATTGGGTACATAGCGAACGAAACCTTTTTTCTTCATATCCATTATAAAATATTTGACTTATTATTATTGAAACGCCCGAATCATCAGGGCAAGACCACTCCTCCAATCAGGCAACTACTCTTTAGAAAGACATTTTGCTTTCCATCAATTGACTAATTCGGCCATGGATTGCAACCACCGCTGTATCTACTTTTAAAATCCTCCTGCCAATTGAAAAAGATTGCAGGCCCCTATTGAGGAATTTTTCAACTTCAAAATCAACCCAGCCCCCCTCGGGCCCCACTGCATATAGAACTTTCCCATAATCTTCTACCAGACAGTGGGAAAGGCTTTTGTCTGAATTGGGATGTGCAAGCACCAGAGAACTGTAGTTACCACAGATTTTCGGAAGATAATCTTCTACAAAGGGGCGAAAATGCCGACACATCCGAACGTCAGGTAAGCGGGTATCCACAGCCTGCTCGAGACCATGAATCAAGTGGGGGCGATATTCCTCTTCTTTCAGTATTCCAGCATCCCAAAAACTCTTTTCCACCCGGTTGGCGTTAATCAGATAAATCGTCCCAACACCTAATGCTGTCACCTGAGTCAGGATTCTTTTCAACATAATGGGGCGTGGCAGAGCAAGGAGTAGATCAATGGCGGGTTGGGAAGCCGGACTATCGGACAGAGTCACTGCGAGTTCGACAATAAAGGGATATTTACGGTGTATTGTCAGCACATTTCCTGTCCCCATCGCTCCGTTAACTTCGCCCACACGTACAGAGTCCCCCACTTCACTCTGCAAAATCTTTACAATATGCTTTGCCCGATGATCATTAAAAATGACATGATTATCGGGTGTAAGCTCTTCTTTTTCAAATAAAATTATATTCATTCAACACATCATTAAAAATGGACAAACCAGCGTATATACAGGCGCTCCGGGGTATTCTCATAGCGTGAATCCCCTGAGCCATGATAGAAAAAAGCCCCACCACTGAGAGTCATTTCATCACTCAGGCTGTACTCCACAGCCGGTGAAACAAAACCAGAGCCATCATCAAGATCTGTTACAGTCGTCAGAAAACAGGACCAGAGCATTGTCGGCTGAAAACTGACCGAGAGACCAAGTTCATCGTGACGAGACACATCAACATAATGATATTCTCCAGTAAGAACCAAAGAGTTCGCAAAACCATAGTCTGCACCGAATATAAACTCAGTATGACGCTCCCCAGTTTTACGATTATGGAAGCTCCCCCCTTCACTGCGGAGTTCTATACCGGTACCAGCAAACTCCCCTTCAGCTTCCCAGCCGATGATATCAAGGTTTTCATCCTCATCCCACTCTCCTACCAATGCCAGATCAGCAAAATCAAGATACCCTTTCAGCCGAATAGCTCCCTTCCCCCTGGCAAGGGTCGCGTTAACACTCGACAGGCGGCTCAAGGCATACTCGTAATGAACACTATTGGTTCCTGGACGCTCATTTGGTTCAATTGACTCGATATCAATGGGATTAAAGACATCGATTGGGTTCCAGAATCGGCCAACACCCAGTGGTATCCGCTGCTTTCCCACAACCCAGAAATGTTTAGCCCCCTTATATTCAAGAAAAGCGCGATAAACTGATGTTTTATTGGTGAGGCTGCCGGGGGTTTCAGTATACAGATTTTCATTATCCAGTATCAAGGTGCCAAGAATCTCTGGATACTCTTCATGCTCCAGGGTGAGTTCTCCTCGAAGACGATTATAATCAAAAAGCTGATACAAATCGTCGTAACCTGGCATATGGGTGTTTTCCATTGAAAAACCCGGGACGATACCCAGGCAGGTAACCACCATATATCCGAATCTATTCTTCACAAACATTTGAAACAAGTTTGCCATCTTTCAGCACCACGGAACGTCTGGCTTTGGCTATAACCATTGGATCGTGAGAGGAAAAAATAATAGTTACTCCTTCATCACGGTTGAGTTTTTCCATCATATCGATAAGTGATACTGCTGTTTTGGAATCAAGGTTTGCCGTCGGCTCATCGGCAAGCACAAGTTTGGGAGTGGAAGCCACAGCACGGGCAACGGCAACACGCTGCTGCTGTCCGCCACTTAACTGATGGGGCAACTTATCGAGCAATGTTTCAATACCAAGCTTTTCCGCTATGGCAAGGCTTCTCGACGCACATTTTTCATTATCCATACCCTGAAGTTTCATCACATATTCGATATTTTCGCGGGCAGTGAAAACAGGCAGGAGATTGTAGGCCTGAAAGACAAAACCGATATGATCACGTCTTATCCTTGAAAGATCCGTTTCGGATAAATGCGTTAATTCAATACCATCAAGGAATATCTTCCCGTCACTGGGCAGATCAAGGCCACCGATGATGTTTAAAAGAGTCGTCTTACCACTTCCTGAAGGCCCTGAAATAACAACAAATTCACCTTCCCTGATCACAAGATTGATCGTATCAAGGGCCCGGACCGTTACCTCTTTATCCGGCTGAAAGCGTTTACTGATCTTTTCTACAACAAGAAATTCACTCATAGTGTCGTTATCGTTTTAGCGTTTTTCAGACTTCATTTATAATTTCAATGGGCTTTCTTTTCCGAAGGATCCGTAATGGAAAGTATCCACTGATCAGTGTTGCAATAATAACGGCAGTAAAGGCTGTTACAAAATACTCTGGACGTATAATTGCATAAGTTACCGCATCCATACCAAACTCTTCAAAAGCATCACTGAAAAGGGTAAGATCAAGTCCATATATTTTAAAGTACCAAAGGCTCAATCCTCCACAAAGTGCGCCGGCCATAAAGCCTGACACCCCTAAAACCAGGGATTCAGTCAGGACTACGGTTCGTATCTGGCTAAACTCCGTACCTATGGCCAGCATTATTCCAAACTCCCTTATTCGCTCAAGAACTGACACCAGTATCACCCCGAATATACCAAGTCCTGCCACACCGAAAATCATCAGAGACACAACCAGACTGAACCCTCTCATCATGACACGGGACTGCATAAGTGCCGGATACATCTCATCCCATCGTAAAATATCCAGGTTTGGCAATCGTCCCTGCAGATCGTCCTGCATATCTGCAATATGTTTTTCATCCAGCATCATAATAGAAACCTGGGTGAGACCATGGGCCACACCCAGAAATTTCCTGGCAATGTTGATGTCTATAAAAACTCCGCTCTCATCAAGCCCCATATTATTTGTTTTGAGGATTCCACTCACACGCAGGGCAATCGAGGTCACTTCAGAGTTTAGATCCTGGGCTGACAGAATGATCTTACTGCCGATATCCACCTGCAGCCTCTCGGCGAGCTTAAAACCAATGATGGCTCCCTTTCCACTTTGTCCAAATCCATACTTTCCCTGGATAAGATAGTTCTGGAGATTACCGTGGATTTCCTCACGTTTCGGATCTATCCCGGTAATAATTGTGTTTCGTGAATAATGTGCCGTGGCAACCAGTCCCTCCTGGTTCAACCTTCCCACCCAACTGGCAACTCCTGGATCATGATCCAGCAAGGTTGCTAGTTTAGTGGAATTGAGTCCATCACCCTGAATCCGCTTGTCCAGTGAAGGATCGAGTCGATACCCATGGCCAAAGAGTGACAAATGCCCTGAATCACTGCGAATAGCATTGGAAATCATCTGTTCCGTCATCCCGTCATAAATACCCTGCATGAGAAGAAGCCCCCAGAGGCTCACACATATCATCAAGACCACCATCATGGACCGCGTAGTCCGGCGAATGAGCGAGGCCCATGCCATTCTCAGAACCATTCTATACATGATGGATGGCCTCAATTGGCTGATACCTGTTGACTTTCAGAATCGGGTACAGCGTGGACAGCAATAACAGAATAAACATTATCAGCATATCACGCACAATCGTCACCGGCTCAAAAGCTGTAGGTATGGCGGAGGCAGCAAGTCCATACTGTTTAAACTGTTCTTCCATGCCTGAAAAAACCATCGGGTGGAGGTAAAAATAATATGCAAAGACTGCACCCAGCAACCCACCGGCACATACACTGAGAAACCCGAGTATTGATGATTCAAGAATCAGAATAGTTAAAATTTGTCCAGGAGTGGTGCCAATTGCTCGCATAATACCTATTTCCCTCAGGCGTGCATACACCACAAGTAGGGTATAGATCATTATAACAAAAAAGATTGCGGTGAAAATAATAGCCAGAGTGATATAACCAAAGACAGAGTCCAGTTTCATTGACTTCAGAAGTGCTGCCATGGTTTCCTGCCAGCTGGCAGTCTGATACTCCACTCCGACCACTTCTTCTATGGCTGCTGCCAGTGTTTCCGATTTTTCCAGATTATCTGGAAGTACAATTCCATGGGTAGCCATATTGTCAGATGCCATGATCATGTCAAAATAGGGTTTTGCAAGAAATGCACTGCTGGCATCAAATTCATAGAGTCCCGTTTGAAATATTCCTTTCACCACAAGTCTGTCAGCAGCAAAAGAATAGTCTGCACCATTGCCGATAAAAACTACCTCATCTCCAACCCCCACATTGAGACGCAATGCCAGTTCCTGCCCGATATAAAGCTTGTTAGTATCATTTTGAGTCAGATAATTCCCAGCGGTAAGTGATGCATGGAGACGTGAAATACTCCGCTCCTTTTCAGGATCTATCCCGGTAAGCATACCACCAACTGCTTTTTCTCCGACAGAATAGAGAACGAAGGATTCGAAACGGGGACTGAAGAGTTGCACGCCCTGAACTGCTTCAACATGCGATTGCAATGTCTCCACGTCAAAGAGAAGGTGATCAAAGCTTGGATTTTCTCTGAATTTGGCCCCTGTTATCTGAATATATCCAGAATAAATTTCAACACCATTTTTAATCATCTGCTGATGAGACCCATCCATCCATGCTGAAGAAAACACCAGCAGGGCTGTGCTCACAGCACCGAGTAACATTGTGATGATTGATCGTTTCCTGTGGGCAATAACATTGCGAAATGCGATATTAAGAAGCATCATAGAAATACTTAAGAGCTTATTTTGAGAATCGTTTTAAGGCACGCTTAGTGAAATAGTCCTCATCAACCTCACTGTCGAACACAGCACTGGAGACGCTGATGCGGGTTTCGTGGCCCTCTTTATCAGCACTTTTCGGTGTCATAATCCAGAGTGCCGGATAAAAACGGTCTCCATAGGGTTGCACGTCTTTATATACAAGTTCCCGAACAAGATTTAACTCCTCACCAAAATAAAGAACCTTCGTCGGGAGGTAATATTCCTTGGAAACTGACATACGAATTTTCCCCCACACCACAGCAGCATCAGGTTTTGGGTGCAGATCCACAATATATTCCCTGTCAGTCTCCGAGATCAGTGAGTGGTTGTAGTCATCATATAAAGAACTTTCCTTCACCAGATCGTCATTGCTGAAATCACTCCCCATCCAGCTTTGCAGCATCATGGATGCGGGAATTTTTATTACTTTCTCGATGCGTGGCACATATTGCCACATACTGTTATCAACCTTAAGAAAGGTTATTCCAGCATCTTTTCCTGGATACAATACCTTGATAAACGATTTTTTCTGACCAATGGAATAGCTCTCCATCTTCATCGTTCTCTCGGTGCGTCGTGTTTTTACAGTCATACTGATCTCCATGACCGCGCTCTTTCCGTTAAGATTATCAACCACTTTCTTTATTACATCCTCAACACTTTCTGCCCTGCACTCAGCAGCAAACAACAAAACGACCCCTGCAAAAAAAATTGCTTTTACATGCAGATGATCTGCCCTAAGAAATCGCATGAACAAACTCCATTTTACAATTTATTGATTGCATAAAATATCTCTATACTCTCTGTATCATATCCATTCAGTGAAACGAATGGTAGGTATTTGATTCATAAAACAAGGAAATAACATCTTCTTAAGATGTAACTATTCTATACATTTTCTTAAATCTTCTTTGACTTTCCCCAACCTCATTCAGTACACTGAAATACATGGATTCTTAATCCCTAACCTTCTATTTCAACGCCTCCCCTGACCCGAAAGGCACAGAATGAAACAAAAATATCACTTCACAAAGCTCTTCCAATTATGGGGTATCCTCTTACTCCTTGGAATAGCTCTGAGTATAACAGCCATTGATATTTTCGTATCATATCGAAGCTTTAAACTTAACTCTGAAAAAATGCGGGCAGATTATATCGACAGTCAAAAACAGACTGTGAGACAAGAGGTCCTTAAGGTTGTTCAATTAATTTCTCACGACAAAGAGCAAAGTGTTGCCCTTACTAAAAAACTCCTAAAATCAAGAGTCCACGAAGCCTCTGCCATAGCGCACAATATATACGAACAAAATAAAGCAGTTAAAAACAGAGCCGAAATAAGGACAATGATTATTGATGCGCTACGGCCAGTCCGTTTCAACGACGGAAATGGTTATTACTTTATGACGGATTTTGATGGCACTGGAGTTCTTTTTGCGCACAGACCAGAACTTGAGAACAAAAACCTTCTGGGCATACAAGACAGCCATGGCAAATATGTGATACGGGACATGATAGACATTGCCCGTACTTCCGGGGAGGGATCGTATCAGTACAACTGGACGAAACCGGACAAAAAAGGAAAATATTTTCGAAAAATTTCTTTTTTCACCAAAATTGAACCCTTTAACTGTCTTGTCGGTGCAGGTTTCTATGTCGATGACATGGAAGAAAAGATCAAAGAAGAACTTCTTGAAAGAATAAGCAGGATACGATTTGGGAAAGAAGGGTACGTTTTTATAAACAGATTTAACGGAGACGCCTTAGTCTCAAACGGAAAACGCTACTCAGGATCTCAAAAACTCTGGGAAGTGTTCAATAAATTCCCCGAGAAAATGAAAGCCATTTTTTCCAAAGAACACGCTGCCGCATTGACGTCCGACGGTGATTTCATCTACTACACCTTCCAAAAATTAAACAACATTAATGTAGAATCTCCAAAAGCCTCATTTATCTATGGAATCCCCGATTTACAATGGCTTATTGGTGCGGGATTCTATCTTGATGATGTGGAAATTGATATTACTCTGCTGCAAAGCGAGCTTACCAAGCAGATCAAAACAAAAGTATTTTTTTCAACGCTCATTACCGCAGCCATCCTCACCTTTTTTCTCTTCCCGTTCCGCTGGATGACGCGACGATTGAATAAAGATATTGATCTCTTTGTTTCGTTTTTTAATCAACCCATCTCAATGAACAAAACAATCGATCAGAATTCTATCCAATTCCATGAATTTGATCAGATGGCCAGAAACATCAACACGCTGTTCCTGGACAAGCTTCTGACTCAGCAAAAACTGCATAGGGAAGAAATGGCACTTATGCAGACCGAGGCAAAGTATCGCAACACCATGGACTCCACACTAATTGGGGTTTACATCATTCAGGATTTTATTTTTCAATATGTGAATCCCACTCTGGCTGGCATGTTCGGATACACAGTTGAAGAGATGGAAGGTAAAATTTCTCCACTTGATCTGGTCGTTTCTGAACAACGGGATTTCGTTAAAAAAAATCTCATTCGCCGTGCCACAGGAGAGTTGAAGCATCCCTACGACGTCAAATGCGTACGTCGTAATGGTGAAGTTTTTGATGCCATGGCCCTCGGTGCGGCAACTATCCACGAAGGAAAACCAGCTTCAGTTGGCACACTGATCGATATTACCGAACGAAAAGCTGCTGAAGAGGAGCTCAGAAAAAGTGAAAACCGTGCCACAGCCCTGCTCGAAGCTATCCCAGACCTGGTCTTCAGGATGAACAGGCAAGGGGAATACATAGATTTCAAAGCCGACCCTTCTGAACTCTCTATACAGCCTTCCGAAAGTATTATCGGTAAAAACAGCGCAGAGATCCTGCCTCCAGATCTGGCCACCCTGATAGATACAAATCTTAAAAGCACCCTGTCCTCAGGAAGAATGCACACCTTTGAATATCAGCTTAATATCCCTGAAAAAGGCCTGCTCGATTTTGAAGCCCGAATGGTGAAAAGCGGCGACAATGAAATAACATACATTGTCCGAAACATAACGGAACTGAAAAAGATACAGGCAGAAAAAGCTGTCCTTGAGAAAGAACTCAACCAGTCAAAAAGAATGGAATCCATAGGTCTGATGGCCGGTGGTGTGGCTCACGATCTCAACAATATTCTCGCTGGGATTATCGGGTATCCCGAGTTAATACTGGAAAAACTCTCACCTGAAGATAATGTATTACGACCTCAGATTACAGCCATCCAGGAATCGGGAAAACGTGCCGCAGCAGTTGTTGACGATCTGCTCACCGTTGCAAGAGGCGCTGCAAGCACCAGGGAAATTCATGAACTTGACTCTTTGATTGTGGAATATCTGGACTCTCTCGAATGCGCCAAAATACAATCACTCCATCCCCAGGTAGTTATCAAACATCAACTCGACGCCAGTGGTGTCACTATCTCCTGTTCACAGGTTCATATAAAGAAATGTCTGATGAATCTCGTAACCAATGGGGTAGAGGCAATTGAGGGTTCGGGTACCGTTACCATTTCCACCCGTACCCATATACGAAACAGCAACGTGATCTCGGAAAGTGACATTGAACCAGGCGAATATGTAGTACTCGGAGTACAGGATAATGGTCCTGGCATCGCCAAGGAAGATCTGGAACATATTTTTGAGCCTTTTTACTCGAAGAAGACCATGGCCAGGAGTGGCACTGGCCTTGGACTCACAGTAGTCTGGAATACTGTACAGGATCATCGTGGCAGAATATTCGTTGAAAGCAATGACAAGGGAACCTTGTTTCAGATCTGGTTTCCTATCTGCCAAGAGAAAAACAAGGCTCTTCATCTCGCAGATACGGACTTCCCTTTCATAGGTAATGGTGAGCATATTCTGATTGTCGATGACGAACCGGTTTTACGGGATATTGCTGCTAAAATGCTTGAAGCCATTGGCTACACTGTTGACTCCGTTTCCAGTGGAGAGGCCGCTATTGAATTTGTTAAGGCCACCTCCGTTGATCTCCTCCTTATTGATATGCTGATGGAACCCGGTATCAATGGCTACCAGACATACAAGGAAATACTCAGCCGCAATCCCGGACAAAAGGCAGTAATTGCAAGTGGTTTCTCTGAAAGCACCGATGTTAAAGCGGCCCTGAAGCTCGGAGCCAAGGGGTTCATAAAAAAACCTTATTCAATGGAGCAGCTTGGACGGGTCATCAAGGAGGCAATAAACACATAATTTTTCCTGTCATTCCCTCTTTTTCTGTTTACGAAAGATCAGCACAGTGGCAATATCTGTCCTGCTTGACTCATCACATAATCGTATCCGGGATACCACTACTTTTTTATCCTAACCAAACCTAACTGGTTTCAGGCACCAATGATAATTCTCTACACATTACTCCAGCTTCTGTTGTTACCATTTGTATTCCTTCCCCTGATGGCTGTTATCCTGTTGGTCCCCAAGTACCGGATGCGGACATTGCAGCGTTTTGGACTTGGGTTAAAGGCTGCCAAACAAGAGAAAAAACGGAAAACGATATGGATACATGCGCTGTCAGTTGGGGAAGTCACCTCGGCGCTTCCGCTGATTTCCGGACTGCGTAGGGAGATGCCCGACGTTGAGTTGGTCTTTTCGGCTGCAACTCGATCTGGCTCAGGAGTAGCCGAGAAACTCCTTCACGATAAAGTTGACCGTTTTATTCCGTTTCCATTTGATTTTCTCCCCATTGTCAATCGATTTATACGCGTGGTACAACCAGATCTCTTTATTCTGATAGAAACTGACTTCTGGCCGGCAATTCTCTCTTCTTTGAAGCAACAGGGTATCCCCTCCCTTCTGGTCAATGGTCGTATTTCAAAAAAATCCATGAACTCCTACAACCGGTTCCCGTTTTTCTTCATACCCCTGTTTTCCAGTTTCAGAACCCTCTCAATGCAGACTGAAAATGATAAAGACAACCTTATTGCATTGGGTGTTGATCACAGACAGATAGAGACTCTTGGCAACCTCAAATACGACACGGCCCTCTATTCCTCATCGTCACGGAAACAAAACATCTCTTTTAGCCTGCCACCCTACGACTTTTTAGTGGTTGCGGGATCTACCCACGAAGGTGAAGAAGAGATACTGCTGCAGAGTTTTAAAACGTTTAAAGAAAAATATCCTCAAAGCTATATGGTCATCGCCCCACGCCATACTACCCGTGGAAAAGAAATTCAGAGCCTTGCCGCCGCATTAGAGCTTCAGGCCAACCGTCGCAGTCAGATAAATGCAGGTGGCCGAGATATTCTTATCCTGGACACCATCGGTGAGTTGAATACCATTTACAGTCACGCAGATATTGCCTTTGTCGGCGGAAGTCTGGTAGCAAAGGGCGGGCACAACCCCATAGAACCTTCAATCTTTGCAGTACCCGTACTTTTTGGCCCTCATATGGAAGATTTTTCCGAGGTAAGTGAACAGCTCCTCCAGGCAGGCGGTGCATTTACCGTTTCAGATCACCTGGAACTAACCACAATCCTCTGTAAACTCTGTGATGACAGCAGATTGTTGCGTGAGACCGGGAAAGCAGCACAGTCATTTGTTAAAAGCCAGCAGGGAGTTATCAAACGACACCTCAACCTCATACAAAAAATGCTGTGAAACGTTTTGGGGTGCTCCTCAGGCACTACCTCCTTATAGCTCTGAGCCTTGCATTTCTTACAGGAATCATCCTTCAGAATGCGTGCCCGTCTATACCTCCCCCCCCCGTCCTCCTCTGTTCATCTCTGATTTCACTCATTTTATTATTCGGACACCGGAAAACACACAGAATCTGTATCCCGGCCCTCCTTCTTCTGGCTGGGCTTCTCGGTTTTCTTCATGCAGCAAACAGTGCAAAGCAATCTCTTCACGAGACAACTATCGCCAGCCGCATCACCGGGGAGGAAGATACGGTTCTTATCGGCACCCTGCATACAATGCCCCTCTTTGATGGTAAAAGCAGTACCATAACAATCAAAAGCCACTATCTACGGCTCAAGGATGAAAAAGCTTTTTCTCAAGTCAAGGGCCTTATCCAACTGCGTCTGAAGGATACGTGGCCAAGCTCATTTCTGCCAGGGGACGAACTTGTCATTCGAGCCCGTCTTTCAAGACCCTATCGATTCGGCAACCCGGGTGGATTTAACTATCCCGCCTTTCTCGATGCCAAAAATATTCGAACTGTCGGTAGAATCAGTTCTCCGGCACACATTCACCCACTTGATCATACTCAATCACTGTTTCACCGCATACGTTACCTCCCCGAGAGAATGCGCCTTTTACTTAAACAGAAAATAGACAACATTCTCCCACCACAGCAGGCGGCGATGTATCGCGCCCTACTTATTGGTGACAGATCGGGTCTCAACAGGGCACAATTGGAATCCTTCAAAGCCTCCGGTGTTTTTCATATTTTAGCAATTTCAGGGTTACATTTGTCCATCGTAGCATCGGTTCTTTTTGCTATATTTTATTGGCTAGTGAGACGTTCAAGCTTTCTTATGCTCCGAATCTCTAGTAAAAAAATGGCTCTACTCGCAACCATCCCGCCACTTTTTTGTTATGCTCTGCTTGCAGGATTTCAGACTCCCGTCCTTCGCTCTCTCATCATGGTCGTTATTTTCATCCTGTCGTTCTGCATCCATAGACAGCGCTCACCTTTTACCACCCTCTCTTTTGCAGCCCTTGTGATTCTCCTTATACATCCGGCAACACTGTTCACCGTTTCCTTTCAACTTTCCTTTGCTGCAGTTGCCTCATTAATTCTCATACTTCCAAGACTCAGTAGTATTATGCAGCGAGACACTACTGCCGGCAACAGCGACAAAAAAACTAACTTCTTCACTGTCCTGTTTAAATGGACATCTGCTGCAACACTTGTCTCAGTCGTGGCCACCGTCGGTACGGCTCCGCTTCTCATTTACAGTTTCAATCGACTTTCAACCGTGGGACCAATAGCCAATCTGTTCATAGAACCTTTGCTCTGCCTCTGGACTCTCCCCCTCGGCTTACTCAGCCTTCCGTTGCTCTTTATAAGTCCCTCTCTTGGAGAATGGCTTTTACACACCGGAGGAACTGGTATTACCGCAGCTGCAGTAATCGCAGACTTTCTGGCGGCTCAAGAATATTCCACACTCTGGTTTGCCACTCCAGCACCTACACTTATTATTCTCTATTACCTGGCCCTATTCCTTTACTTTATGAAATTTTTCAGAAAAACTAGTCTGTTGCTGTTGAGTATAGTCTGTTGCCTTTTCTTTTTTCCACCACAGTCATTTTTTGCGAAATACTCTAAAGAATCTGAATTAGTATTTTTGGATGTTGGCCAGGGCAGTTCAACTTTTTTGAGTTTTCCTGGAGGACGGAGGATACTTATTGATGGCGGAGGAAGCTCTTCTGAAAAATTCAACGTGGGCGAAAGTATCATTGCCCCCTATCTGTGGAACAAGGGAATCACCACTCTTGATGCCGTTGTTATCACGCATCCGGATTCGGATCATTACAACGGTATCCCATTTATCCTGAATCGATTCAGACCGCCAGTCCTCTGGATCAATGGAAGCGATGGGCATGAACAAACATATCAAGAGTTACTGACACTGGCAGAGGAACTCAAGATACGGGTAAAAAAACCGGAGGAGAATCAGATACTGCTTGCAGCAGAAGGGGCAGTATTGGAGAACATCACATCTCCCTTGCATACTGAAAGTGAAAATTATGCAACTGGAAATCGAATCAGTTCAAATGATGACAGCCTGATTCTCAAATTCACGGCATCAAATAAAAAATTATCATGTCTCTTTCCGGGAGATATCAGCAGCAAGGTTGAAAAAGAACTTGTCGAGAATGTCGAGGGGAACAGGTTACAATCGTCCTTTTTACTGTCTCCACACCATGGCTCTAAGACATCAAACTCACAACTTTTCCTGAAGAATGTAAATCCTTGGCACATAGTAGTCTCTGCAGGAAGTTTTCGTCCATTACTGTTCCCTTCTCCACAACTCAGAAGGTATTGTAAAGAAAATGATATTCAGCTGTTGAATACTGCAGAAACCGGTGCCCTCACCATTAGAACAGATGGTGCAAACACAACTATCCATCGTTTCATTTCAGACGCAAACTAGCCATAATCATACCAGAGTTTTCTGTTCCGACACCAGCATTGTGTTATTTTTCGTACTGAGGATTCCCAATATATGTATCAAAATTATCAGTATAATCAGAAAAATGCTCATCAAGCATTTTCTTGTATTCTGCCACAAAATATTCCATGGCATCTTCTTTACGTGATGAGAATTGTTCTGCTGAATCTGAAGCTGATGCAACAAGGAAAGTATTAAAACGGGCTGCAGCATACAAAAATGCAGCACTTACTTTTCCCTGCTCAACTTTGCCACTCTGCCCATTAGCTACGGCAATAAAGGCATCAGCCATCTCATAAAATTCTTTATCTTTTTCTGTATTATCGCTCACTTTGTATCCTCTTTATGTTTATTCACTCTTCTTAATCACCCTCCATGCACACATCATTACGATTTAGACGCCTTACCCCTGCATGAAACAGAACAGCAACTCCCATCCCAAATCCTCCAAGAAACAGCATATTTGACGAGGGGATACAGAGACGATCAAAAAAGGTAAACACCTGACCTGCCACTAACATTCCAGAAAAAGAACAGAAGTTGGAAGCAGAAATCACTTTGCCCTTTTCATGACCTCCGGGGCGAACCTGAATACAAGTAGTGAGGGGGATAAGAAAAATACCACCGCAAATTCCTGCTCCGGCAAGGGACGTCAGCAAAAGCTGCCACTGAAAACTACAATCAGCACCAGCCACCGCACCCGCCACAACCAGACAGAGTCCCATGCCAAAACTTGCAGGGGCCAAAACCTGAGTCCAACGATCTGGAGTCGTTATTCGCGCTGCTGTCAATGCACCGATACATACTCCTGACATTAGAGCTACAGAAAGGAGGCTGGTTGCCGTAGCAGACATCTGAAGCTCACTGATTCCCATGGTATTAATCACCATAACAGCCAGCAGACTGAAAAAATAAAAGAAGCTATCTCCAATTACTGCCAGCAAAAGAGGCGGATCATGACGCAGATTAATACTGTCTTTAAACGATACCAGAGGGCCGGACCAGGGAAAAGGAATCTGCTTATGCGTAGACGCGACTCCCTTTATCCAAAAAGAGCTTATCACCCCGGAAAAGGCGACAAAAAGCACAACGGTACCAACGAGAAGACGACCGAAGGGGATTTCAGTTGCCAGCCACCGTTGGTCAAGGGCAATTCCAGCAGTAGCCATGCCAAGGAGAATGGCCGATGTGGTGACCAGTTTCAAAAAGGCATTGGCCTTCGTAACATACCAAGTGGGATAAAGTTCAGGAATGGTACCGTTAAGAGCGGGGCCAAAAAAAGTAGATTGTAATCCCATAAGGGTGACCATGGAAAGTATCCATGTCCAATCAAGGGTCATAATACCATATGCACCTATTATCATGGCAATAAGTTCGAGGATTTTCACCCAGATAATGACCCGACGCTTTGGGTATCTATCTGCAAGCCAGCCGCCGTGAGCAGAAAAAAGAATAAAGGGCAGAGAAAACAGCATGGTAGCGGTCCCCTGAAGACCGGAGAGCCCTGCAGTGACAGCAAGAAGCAGAGCTGCCTGCTTGAAGAAGTTATCGTTGAATACTCCTAAAAAATACGTCGCAGCCATGGCGGCAAAGCATGGTCTGCCAGCCAGTCTCTCCCCTGTGTCCGTTCGAGATTCTTTCATTGACTACTCAACAACCTTTAAATCACCTTTTACACTTCTGTAAAATCAGACGGTGGCTTCTTCAGGAATTTCAAGAATTTTGCTTTTTCAACTGAGTTTGAATACGCATCATCAGCACTGATCTGACGTTTTTCCAGATATTCCATGATACTGTCATCGAGTGTACGCATTCCATACTTCTTACCCGTCTGCATAACTGAGGCAATCTGATAGGTTTTCCCTTCTCTGATAAGGTTTCGTACCGCAGGAGTTGCTATAAGCACTTCCAGGGCAGCACAACGCCCCTTTACATCTATTCGCTTGAATAAGGTCTGGGAGACAACGGCCTTCAAGGCATCTGAGAGTGTTGACCTAACCTGCCCCTGCTGGTTTGCAGGAAAAATCTCCACCACACGATCAACGGTTTTCATGGCATTCAGTGTATGGAGGGTTCCAAAGACAAGATGGCCTGTCATAGCTGCTTCCATGGCAAGAGAGATGGTTTCGAGATCACGCATCTCACCAATCATTATGACATCAGGATCTTCACGCAATGCTCCACGAAGTGCTGCCGAGAAGCTCTTGGTGTGCTGCCCGACTTCGCGATGATTAATAACACACTTTTGACTACGATGAACAAATTCGATAGGATCCTCAATTGTCAGG
Organism: Desulfocapsa sulfexigens DSM 10523; assembly: GCF_000341395.1. GTDB lineage: Bacteria > Desulfobacterota > Desulfobulbia > Desulfobulbales > Desulfocapsaceae > Desulfocapsa > Desulfocapsa sulfexigens. Next base: position 3,686,153 of record NC_020304.1, read on the forward strand.
ATATGATCTTTTCTATTTCTGTTTATTTCATCAATTACTGCTGCCAGTGTTGTGGATTTACCTGACCCTGTAGGGCCAGTAACCAGCACCAGCCCTTTAGGAAGATAGGCAAGACGAGAAATAACCTTGGGCAGTCCCAGCTGTTCACAGGTCAGAATCTCACTCGGAATTTCACGAAAGACAGCACCAATTCCATATTTCTGACGGAAATAATTACAACGATAACGTGCAAGACCAGGTATTTCATAACCAAAGTCCACATCGCCAAGTTCTTCAAAAATCTTGATCTTATCTTCCGGACAGATCTCGTAGAGCATGGCCTTCAATTCTTCGTTTCCCATCTTCTTAAATTTGACACGTTCCATGTCACCACGAATTCGCAGAATAGGCTGCTGTTCGGCAACCATATGTAAATCCGAGGCACCTTCATCGTTCATCAACTTAAAAAACGCGTCAATCTGAGCCATACGTTTACTCCTTCAGGATATATGCAAGACTATACACAAGACAGATTTTTTTCGATTTTCTTCCGTACTAATTTACAATACTATTCTTCGTTTTATAAAATCAACAACTTCTAAGGGATCATCCATAATATAGATAAGGTCCAGATCAGTTTTACTGATGGTTCCGTTGCTAAGAAACTGTTCTTTGAGCCAGTCAATCAATCCTCCCCAAAATGAACTGCCAACCAGAATAATCGGGAAGGGTTCAATCCGCTGAGTCTGAATAAGGGTCAGGGATTCAAACAGTTCATCAAGCGATCCAAAGCCACCAGGCATACAGATAAATGCCATGGAATACTTCATAAACATTACTTTACGTACAAAAAAGTATTTAAACTGAATGGACATATTGGCATAGGGATTGGGTTCCTGCTCATGGGGAAGAGCAATATTCAGGCCCACTGAAATTCCACCTGCTTCATCTGCTCCCTTATTGGCAGCCTCCATCAGCCCGGGGCCTCCTCCTGTAATGACGCCATACCCTTCCCGGGCAAGACCTGCCGCAATTTGTTCTGTAAGTTTATACCATGGATGTTCCTTAGGTGTTCTCGCCGAACCGTAAATCGTCACCGTAGGAACATTAATTGCCGACATGGAATCAAAACCTTCAACAAATTCCCCCATAATACGAAACATCCGCCAGGAATCACCCACAACATCATTATCAAGACAATATTTTGATTCCCGGGCGACCCGTCTTCGTTCCTCTTTAACCATAGTAGTCCTCATTCAACCTATTTATTCAAGTAATACCGTGCAGTTTTTTTAATTTCAGAATTACTTATCTGACCGGGACATGACTCGGCCTTTTCAAACCACTTTTCAGCAGTTCGTTTCTGCCCCTGTTCGTGGGCAAGTAATCCTCTCTGTAGAAGTGCAGCAGGTCTGGTTTTCTTGTTGCGAAGACAGGGTTGCAAGGATCTTCGACAGCCCAGATAATCGCCACATTGCAACTGAGCCTTAGCCAATTGTAACTTTAATTTGAGAGAATCAGGATTCAACTCCACAGCCTTTTCACAAAAGCGAAGGGCAATATCATCCCCCTCATTTTCTTTCAAATACATTTCACCAAGCAAGCCTAGTACATCTCCATCATACTCATTATAACGCATGGCCTGCTGCAGATATTTCATAGCATCACGATACTCACCAAGTCCAAAACAGGCCTCACCGAGATAGCGAAGAGCTTTGCCTCCCCTCCCCTCTTCATTCTCATTTTTGTACCACGCCTGCAAAAGATCAAAGCCAGCTCTGTAACGATGTGCTTCGACACAAAGTACTCCTAGTTGGAATTTTATATCCTTTCGTGTCTTTTCCTCCCCAACCTGCTCCGGCAGGTCGAGAGCCTTCATGAAAGAATCGATGGCGGCAATATGTTCATTTCGTATCTGTTGCTCAAGACCAAGATTGTACAGGGCCATGAACCGATCCTCTTTGCTGTTACAGGCTTTATGAAAACACTCTACAGCAGCCTTGTGTCGGTTCATTTGGGCATAGCAGACCCCGAGACTGTTCAGCAGGTTACCGTCCCCGGGGTCAAGTATCAACCCTCGCTTGTACTCCTTCACGGCAAGCATCAAATCGCCATCTCCGTAGTACATATCTCCTGCGATGTTGCAACTCAGAGCATTACAGATTATCAGGGCTCCCGGATCAAGAAAATGGGAATGCAAGAGAGCCTTACGGCAGTTGAGAAAAAGCTCGGATTTTTTAAAATCCCCAGATGGATACAAACTTATTCCGCAATTAACCGCTGTCCCGCTATGCTCTTTTTCATCAAAATGCCGAAGAATCATATCCCCCATTTTTAAAGCCTCTTTTCTCCCCTGGTCGGGCAATAAAAGATACACCGTCTTTTTGTCAGTAAAAATTCTATCTTCTTCTCCTGCACAATCGCGAACACTTTCAACAAACAGGGAATTTTCGGTATTAAACTGAAGAAGAGCACATTTTTGCAGGTTATGGGTGGCTTTCTGCAACCATTGCACAAGTGGTTGAGCTGGTGGTGCCAGAGGATGATTTGCGGCATTTTCAATGGAACTGTAATGACAAAAAGCAAAGGGCCCTCTCTTAGTTGCAACATGCAGGGCAGCCCATACTTTCCTCATGATTTCTTCAGAGCGGGAGAGGGACAAACCGCTATCGGCGGGTATCTCTCCAAAAACAGCACTTCCGACATGAACCCTATAACACCCTTCTCTCTTTAGAAAATTAACGAGTGACGGGGCAAATTCTGCTGCAAAAACAGAATCTTTTTTCTCACAGAGAATTCCAAAACATGATTGTCCCAGGTAATAGAGAGGAAAACGGTCGTCAACAAAGGCTCTCAATAAAGAAACCGTACGATGCTGGTAATTTTTTGCCTGAAAGAAACTGGAACTCTTTGGATAGACGGTCACTAACATGAGAACCCCGGTACGATCCTTGGCACCATAATCAAGATATTCCTCAAGGTGCAGGCTACTTAACAGCCCGGTAAGGGAATCAATGCAAGCCCGTTTCACAAGAAGAAATTCCCGGATCAGCAATGAAGAGAGTCCTTCCAGCCAGTCTTTACCTATCTTCCTGACAAGATACCTATCAAGCCCCTTAACCTGGGCAATAACCGTCGTATCATCAGCGACAAAGGGAAGGATCAGGATATCTCTTGATAAAACAGGAGATTCCGTCTGCACAGCTTTTTCCATACCCAAACGAAGTTCTTTTTCTCTTTTAGTTTCCGATAGTGATGCGGCAGGCTGCGGTTGCGGAGGATCAAGGAAAACCAGCTCATCGATGGTTGGGATATTCTCGTGAATAACCCTCCCGAATTCAAAAGAAAATCGTATAAAATCCTGTCGTTCAAGTCTCCTACAAAGGTGATGCTGGGAATATCCAAACATTATTTTTCAATCCTCTGCTGTAGAAACTGCCCTAATATATCAATCAGCAGTGGAATGTCCTGTTCAAGAATCGTTCTGAGATCAACAATCATTTTTTCGTTTTCTATACGGAGAATAAGTGGGACATCCAGATTTCTAAATGATTTTTCAAGAACATTGGCTCCTTTTTCCCCGGGAGTGAGTACAAGGGCCCAGCTTTCAAGCCCGTATTCAGGCATAGCACCACCACCAACTCGGGACGTCGTGGCCTGCAATGCAATAGTCCCTTTGCATTTCACTCCCCCTCCCAGACGTCGAAGGATCCTCTGACCCTTTTTCTTGACCTTTTCCGGATCGGCTGTGAGCATGGCAAGTGTAGGTATTGAATGCAGAGCAGTATCAAGATTATAATACTCACGCAACACTGTTTCCAGGGATGCAAGGGTAAACTTATCAATACGCAGAGCACGATTCATGGGGT